>NZ_BAZG01000202.1 GCF_000964525.1 Anaeromyxobacter sp. PSR-1 | reverse complement strand
CCCGCCCCTGAGGCCGTCAGCTCGGGTCCGGCTCCTCGCGGTCGGCCTGCGGGTCCGTCCGCGCGGGCAGCCGCCGGTCGTCCGGCGCGGGCGGGATCTGCGCCAGCGACCTGGCCTGCGCCTCCAGCTCGTCGTCGCCGTGCACCCGCTCGGCCTCGCGGTCGTCCTGGTCCTGGGTCCAGGTGGTCGGCGCGGACGACAGCCCCTCCAGCGGCCGCTCGCCGTGCGTGTTCTCGGTCTCGAGGTCCTTCAGCTCCTGCTCGCGCCGCAGGCGCAGCTCGCGCTCGCGCTGGCGCTCGTCGGGATCCGCCATGGTGCCCTCCGCACCGACGGTGCTCACCGGCGAGCCTCCCCGCAGCGCGCCGGAGGCCCTGGGCCCGCGCCCTCCGCGCCCACCCGGGCGGGCGCGCGCCCCGTCGTTGACCCACCGTGAACGGCGCGATGCGCCGCACGGCCCCCACAGGGTCTATGAATCCGGCCCCGCCGTGGCTACCACTCCCCCACCGAAACGAGCGACGGCCCGGCGGCCGGCCTCGCGGCCTCCCGCCGGCCACGCATGCGTGCCCGTCCGGACGCGGCGCCTTCGCGAGCACGATCGATCACCCTCACCCGAAGAAGGAGAAGTGACATGGCCCAGCTGAAGGGAAGCAAGACCGAGCAGAACCTCAAGGACGCGTTCGCGGGTGAGTCGCAGGCAAACCGCCGCTACCTGTACTTCGCGAAGATCGCCGACGTGGAGGGCTACCCGGAGGTCGCCGCCAACTTCCGCGACACCGCCGAGGGCGAGACCGGCCACGCGCACGGCCACATGGACTTCCTGAAGCCGGTCGGCGATCCCGCCACCGGCCTCCCCATCGGCGACAGCGTCGCGAACCTGAAGGCCGCCATCGCCGGCGAGACCCACGAGTACACCGACATGTACCCGGGCATGGCGAAGACGGCGCGCGAGGAGGGCTTCGCGGAGGTCGCCGACTGGTTCGAGACGCTGGCGAAGGCGGAGAAGTCGCACGCCGGGCGCTTCGACAAGATGCTGAAGACGATCGCCTAGGCGGCGTCCGGGTCCGCCGGCCCCGCCGGCGATCCAGCTGCGACGACCCGATGCGCCCCCATTGGGGAGTGCATCGGGTCGTTTCGTCCTCACCGATCCCGCGGGAGACTCCGCGCCATGAGCACCCCGACGCAGGAAAAGACCGTCTCCTTCAAGCCCACCCCGGGCCTCTCCTACGATCCCACCGAGGAGCGCTACTGGGACCGCGCCGCGCTGGACGGCGAGGTGCTGCGGGCCTTCGAGATCTGCAACGGCTGCCGCATGTGCTTCAAGTACTGCGACAGCTTCCCGAAGCTCTTCACCTTCGTGGACGACCGGCACGACGGCGACGTCACCCGGGTCACCGAGGCCGAGACCCGCGAGGTGATGGACGCGTGCTTCCAGTGCAAGCTCTGCGAGGTGCAGTGCCCGTACACCCCGCGTGACGCGCACGAGTTCCAGCTCGACTTCCCGAAGCTGGTCCACCGCTACCGCGGCGTGCACCGGCGCGGGAAGGCGCCCACGCTGCGCCAGCGCGTGCTGAACGATCCCGACGCCGCCGGCAAGCTGGCGCGCCTCTCGCTCGGGATGGCGAACGTGGCGAACCGCGCCCGCCCGCTCCGCGTGCTGATGGAGAAGGTGGTCGGCGTGCACCGCGACAAGCTCCTGCCCGAGTTCGCCGCCGAGCCGTTCGACGCCTGGGCGGAGAAGCACGGGCACGTGCAGGCCGAGCCGGGCGGCGAGGCGGTGCTGTTCCAGACCTGCTTCGTGCAGCACAACGAGCCCGACCTCGGGAAGGATGCGCTCTACGTGCTGAAGCGCAACGGCGTGGACGTGCGCGTTGTGAAGGGGCTGCTCTGCTGCGGGATGCCGGCCTGGGAGACGGGCGACCTCGAGTCGCTCCGCCGCTGGGCGCACCGCGATCTCGAGCTGCTCCTGCCGTACGTGGAGAAGGGCGCGAAGGTGCTGGTGGTGAACCCCACCTGCTCGATGATGATGCGCCGCGAGTGGCCGCACCTGCTGGAGGGCGAGGACCGGGCCCGCGCCGAGAAGCTCGCGCCGGCGGTGATGGACGTCTCGGAGTTCCTCTGGACCCTCCGCAACGAGCCGCGCTTCGACGCGAGCTTCGCGTCGGCGCCCCCCGGCGGCAAGGTGGCGTACCACGCGCCCTGCCACCTGCGCGCGCAGGGGATCGGCTTCAAGGGGCGCGACCTGCTGCGGAAGATCCCGGGCGTCACGGTGGCCTCCACGGTGATGGAGTGCTGCGGGCACGACGGCACCTTCGCCATGACGGTGGAGGGGTTCGAGCCGTCGCAGCGGGTGGGCAGGAAGGCGTTCGACGGGATGAAGGCCGCCGAGGCCGAGGTGTGGGCCACCGACTGCCCGCTCGCGGCCGTGCAGTTCCAGCAGCACGCGGGCAAGAAGCCGCTGCACCCGATCACCCTGCTGGCGCGGGCCTACCGCGGCGAGGGCTTCGGGCCGAAGACGGGAGGCGAGCGATGAGGAGCGAGGGAGGCGAGCGATGAGGAAGGTCCGGCGCGAGGAGATCCTCGACCCGTCCACCTACGAGCGGTCGCGCGAGGAGGTCCGCGCCGCCGTGCTGCAGGCCAAGGCGCGGCGCCGCGTGCACGTGGGCGGCGTGCTCACGTTCCTCTTCGAGAACACGGCCACCATCCGCTACCAGATCCAGGAGATGGTGCGCGCGGAGAAGATCGCGCGCGAGGAGGACGTCCGGCACGAGCTCGACACGTACAACGAGCTGCTGGGCGGGCCGGGCGAGCTGGGCGTGTCGCTGCTCATCGAGATCGCCGAGCCGGAGGAGCGCGACCGGCGGCTGCGCGCGTGGCTGCAGCTGCCGGAGCACCTGTACCTGCTCCTCCCCTCCGGCGAGAAGGTGCGCGCCACCTACGACCCGCGGCAGGTCGGCACCGACCGGCTCTCGTCGGTGCAGTACCTGAAGTTCGACGTGCGGGGCGAGGCGCCGGTCGCGGTCGGGTGCGACCTGCCGGCCTTCACCGTGGAGACCCGCCTCGACGAGGGGCAGCGCGAGGCGCTCGCGGCCGACCTGAAGGCCGGCTGAGCGCGGCCAGCGGCCACACCCACCTGCATGTCCCCCCGTCGTGCGAGTTCCGCCGCCGAGGTGGGCGACGCAACATGGCGGGGTTCGCGCCGGGATCGCCGGGGGAGGGGCGCGAGCGGGGGGAGACCGATGCGCACGCACCATCCGCCGTCGCGGGCATTCCGGCGGGCCGCGCCCGAGGGGCCGCGCTGGCTGCTCGGGACCGTCCCGGTGCCGCGCCTGCGGCCGGCCCTCGAGGCCGGTCGCGCACCCGCCGCGTTGCCGCACGGCCGCGCCGCCGTTACGACGATCCGGAGCGGCGCGCTCCGCGCCGCCCGGAGGACTCCGATGCCCCGCGCTCCCCGCATCGCCCGCGCCCAGGCCGTCGCGCTCGCCCGCCCCGAGACGCTCGACCACCGCTGGACCGGGTGGCTCACGGCCGCCGTCGCCGTGGCGCTCCTGGCGGCGGGGCTGCTGGGCCTGTAGCCGCGGGGCGCTTCGCCCCGGCCGAATTCCTCAGCGCAGGTCGCGCAGGGTCCGCGCGGCGAGCTGCCGCCGCAGCACCAGGAACAGCTCCGCGGTGGCGACCGCGTCGGTCAGCGCGTCGTGCTGGCCGTAGTCGGGCAGCCCGCGCTGCCGCCGCGCCGCGAGCAGGTTCAGCTCCGGCTCGATGGACGGCGCATCCGGGTCCACGAACCGCTGCCGCTTCGCGGCCTTGATGAGCAGCGCCACCGTGTCCACCACCGGCGGCTCCGGCCAGCGCCGGCCGCAGCGCCGGTAGGCGCGCTTCAGGAACGCCACGTCGAGCGAGGCCTGGTGCACGAGCAGCGCGCCCTCCCGCGCCCGCAGGTCCACGTCCGCCAGCACCGAGTCGAGCGACGGCGCCGTGGCCACGTCGTGCGGGACGAGCTGGTGCGCGCGGATCGAGCCCGGGTCGATGGCGGCGGCCGCCTCCGGCCGGATCAGGGTCGAGAACGACTCCCCCAAACGGACGCTGCCCTGGCGCACGGGCACCATGCCCACGGCCAGGATCGCGTCCCGGCGGGGGTCCAAGCCGCCGGTTTCCAGGTCGAGGGCCCAGTAGACGACGGTGTCCCACGAAGGGGAGGGCCAGAACACGCGGTCGTTTCCTAGCATGAGGCGCTATCGGGTGGCAGCATGTAGGCGCTTGCACGACGTCACCTACCACACCCTAGCTCCGCACACCTTCCTGGCCGCCCCGGGCCGGGGCGTCGCGCCGGGGTCCCGCCGATGAGCGCCGTCGCCTGGCAGTACGGTCCCGAGGGCGTCGAGGCAGAGCTCCACGGTCTCGTCCCGCCGGAGGTGGACCCTACCCCGGCCGCCCCCATCCCGTTCGACCTGCACGCCGTCGAGACGCGCCCGCGCATGCCGCGGCCGCTCGACCTGGACGAGATCCGCCGCGTGCTCGACGACGGCCGCTTCTGGACCGAGTACCAGGCCATCGTGCACTGCCGCACCGGGCGCACCGTCGCGTTCGAGGCGCTGGCCCGCTTCCGCCACCGCAGCGGCCGGCCCATCCCGCCGGACCGCGTGTTCCCGCTGCTGCGCGACGAGCCGGCGCTCCTGCTCCGCGCCGAGCTGACGCTGAAGCTGCACCAGGTCGAGCACGCGCCCCGCGCGCCGGTGTTCGTGAACCTCGACCCCGACTCCTGGACCCGCGCCGGCGATCGCCACCAGAACCCGTTCCTGGCGCTGTTCGGCTCGGCGCCGAACAAGGTGGTGGTGGAGGTGACCGAGGCGCTGGCCCGCACCGAGGCGCTCGCGGCGCGCGACATGCTCGCGTCGCTCCGCTCGCGCCACGTCACCGTGGCGCTCGACGACGTCGGCGCGGTGGACGGCCTGCTCTCGTTCGAGGCGATGACGGAGGCCGAGGTGCTGAAGTTCGATCGCTCGCTCATCCCGCGCTTCCAGAACCCGCGCTACCGCGCGCTGGTGGAGGCGCTCACGCGCATGGCGCGCGAGGTCGGCGCGCACACCGTGCTCGAGGGCGTCGAGACCACCGCCGAGTTCGTGCTGGCGCGCGACCTCGGGTTCGACCTCGTGCAGGGCTTCCTGTTCAAGGACCGCGCGCGGGTGGCGGGGCGGTAGGCGGAGCGCAGCGCCGCGAGACCATCCGGAGCGCAACCCCGTACGCGCGGCGCAGCCGCGCCCGCGGGGACCTCGCGCGAGCCCGCGAACGCGGGCGCGCGAGGTCACGGGACCCGCGAAGCAGGGTGGGGCCCCGACGAGCTCTGCTCGGCGGGGCGGGGCGCAGCCCCGTGCGCGCGGCGCAGCCGCGCCCGCGGGGACCTCGCGCGAGCCCGCGAACGCGGGCGCGCGAGGTCACGGGACCCGCGAAGCAGGGTGGGGCCCCGACGAGCTCTGCTCGGCGGGGCGGGGCGCAGCCCCGTCAGAACAGGTCCGTTCGATAGTGGTAGGACGCCCGCTCCTGCCAGACCTCGATGGCGCGGAACGCGTCGCGCAGGCGGCTCCGCTCGATCGAGGACAGGTCGGACATCGACACCACGTTCGACGGGATCTTCCCGTCCGAGATGGTCCGGAGCTGCTCGCGCAGGCGCAGCCGCAGGATGTAGCGGTACGCCTCGGAGAGCGTGTCGCAGGTGTCCTGCTCGATGAGCCCGGCCTTCACCGCGGCGGCGAGGCGCTCCAGCGTGTTCGAGGAGCGGGCGCCCGCCTCCAGGCCGTAGACGCGCGCCAGGAACACGATCGGGCTCACGCCCTTCAGCTTCAGGTCGAACTTCGAGGACTCGCTGCGCAGCCGCAGCATCAGGCCGCCCGGCGGGTGGAACGTGAGCGCGCTCTTCGCCATCGCGGCGAGGAACGTGCGCGCGTTCCGCGCCCGGCGCACGATCGCCTCCAGCGGCTCGGGGTCGAGCGAGCCCTGCGCCACCCGGAAGTCGAAGAAGATCGACGCCTCCAGCAGCGCCTGCGGCGTGGGCCGGTCGAGCCAGGCGCGGAAGCGCTCCTCCCACTCGGCCAGCGAGCCCTGCCAGCGCGTCGCCATGTAGCCGCCCGGGCAGCGCGGGAACCCGGCCGCCACCAGGTCCGCGTTGGCCTTCTCCGCCATGGCCGAGAAGTAGGCCCGCGCCTCGGGCGTGTCGTCGCGCCAGGCGAGCGCGTTGTCCTGGTCGGTCAGGATCATCTGCTC
Source organism: Anaeromyxobacter sp. PSR-1 (assembly GCF_000964525.1). Lineage (GTDB taxonomy): Bacteria > Myxococcota > Myxococcia > Myxococcales > Anaeromyxobacteraceae > Anaeromyxobacter. Next base: position 1,470 of record NZ_BAZG01000202.1, on the reverse strand, counting down.
CTTGCGCCCCTCGGAGCCGAACACCAGCCAGCCGTACGGGCAGGGCGGCGGCCCGAGGTCGTCCTCGGCCCAGCGCAGGATCCGTCCGGCCAGCGTCTCGTTGAGCCGCGCCACGAACCCGCCGATCACCGTCGGCTCGAGCCCGCCCGCGAACAGCGCCGAGACCATCTCGCTCACCTTGGTCCCGTAGCCGGGCAGCGCGTCGCGGCCGCCCAGCCGCTCCAGGCGCTTCATCACCGCCACCGGCCCGGAGGCGGTGCACTTCAGCAGGTCGGTGGCGGTGAGGACGCCCGCGATCTCGCCGCCGTTGCGGGTGATGGGCAGGTGGTGCACGCCCGAGTCGAGCAGGATGCGCCACGCCTCGTACACCGGCACGTCGCCGCCCACGGTCCTGAGCGGCGCGGTGTACACGTCGAGCACCGGCGTCTCCGGCCCGCGCCCCTGCGCCAGCACCCGGGCGCGGAAGTCGCGGTCGGTGACGATCCCGGGCGGCTCCGAGTCCACGATGAGCGAGCCGACCCCGCGCTCCGCCATGACCCGCGCCGCCTCGCCCACCGTCGCGGCCGGCGCGATCCGCACCGCCGGCCCGCGCAGCAGCGTCGCGACCGGCACCGCCAGGTCGGGCTGGAAGCTCGCCACCTGCGAGCGCTCCAGGCTGTTCCGGAGCCGCTCCGCCAGCCCGGAGGCGAAGTGCCCGGCGAACGGGCCGTAGGCGAGGAGCGCCTGGAACTCCTGGCGCGGCAGCCGGTAGGCGAGCAGGTCCTCCTCGACGATCACGTCGAGCGTGGCCTTGCCGGAGATGAGCGAGGTGAAGCCGAACACCTCGCCCTCCTCGAGCAACTGGAGCGTCTGCCCCTCGCGCTCGAGCCGCACCGCGCCCTTGCGGATGACGTAGAGGTGCTCGGAGGGCGTGCCGCCGCGCTCCAGGACGCGCGTGCCGGTCGGGAAGAACACGATCTCGAGCGCGCGGGCGGCGTCGCGGAACGCGTCCGCCGGCAGCGCGTCGAACGGCGGGGTCCCGCGGACGAACGCGACCGGGTCGAGGGCGGCCATCCGCGGAGGATAGCAGAGCGGCGCGCGGCCCCCCGGCCGCCGTGCGGCGCTGCGGCTTCCGGGGGAAGCCTCACCCGTCCTCGAGCAGCGCCGCCGCGGCGGCGAGCGCCTCCCGGTCCTCGCCCCCGCCGCGCGCCACCACCTCGGGCGCGCGCGGCGGCTCGTAGGGCGCGCCGCCGCCGGGCAGCTCCGGCGCGCCGCCCGCGCGCGCCCGCGCCCAGAGCCCCTTGGGATCCCGCGCCGCGCAGGCCTCCGGGGACGCGTCGATCCAGACCTCCACGAACCGCGGCGCCCGGAGCCGGACGCGGTCGCGGAACACGCGCCGTGCGGCGGTCGCGGCCACCACCACCACCAGCCCCTCGCCGGCGAGCAGCAGCGCCAGGTTCCCGAGCGTCTCGTAGAACGCCGCCCGCGCGG
>NZ_BAZG01000203.1 GCF_000964525.1 Anaeromyxobacter sp. PSR-1 | reverse complement strand
GCAGAGCTTCACCAGGATCCGGTTCGCGCCGCGCCGGAGCGTCACGACCGCCCCGCGCTGGTCGAGCCGGGCCGGGTGGTAGTCCGGGTCGGTGAGCACGGCCGCGCCGTTCACCCACACCCGCGCCGCGCCGCTCGCCCCGAGCCAGAGCCGGGCCTCGAGCTCGCGGGGCGCCTCGATCTCGGCGAGCGCGTACGCCACCACCTCGCGCGCCGGGCGCAGCGCCGCGCCCAGGTGGACGAAGCCGTCCACCACCGCGTCCTCCGGCAGCGCGCGCCAGGCCACCTCGCGCACCTTGCCCGGGTGGTGGGCGGCGAGATCCACCGCCTTCTCGGGCGGGAACGCCTCGGCGAGGCCGCGCTTCCCCTCGTCGTCGAACGGCCCGATCACCCGCCAGCGCCCGACGAAGCCCAGGCGCCGCAGGCTGGCCGCCTCCTTCTGCAGGTTGCCGCGGGCCCGCTCCACCTCGGCGAGCCGGAACCGCGCCAGCGCGCGGACCTCCGGGTGCGCCTCGCGATCATCGGCGGCCCGCGCGTAGGCGGCGGCGACGTGGGCGAGCTCGGGCAGGTCGTCGGCGAGCGCGTCCAGCTCGGCGAGCGCGGCGAGGGCCCGCGGGGGCCGCGCCGCTCGCGGTCGAGCGCCGCCACCGCCGCGGCGGCCCGCTCCGCGTCCGGGTCGAGGCCGGTGGGCGGCGGGAGCGGCGACAGCGCGCGGGCGGGCCCCGTCGAGGCGAGGCAGAGCGCGAGCAGGGCGGCGGGGCGTGCGAGCATGCGGGGAGCGAGTGTAACCCCGGTTCCGCCGCCGGTCCGCAGCTTCCGGGGCCGCTCCGCTCACTCCGCCCGGGCCAGCGCCACCACCGTCACCGAGCGGGCGCCCGCCGCGCGGAGCGCGCGCGCCGCCGCGTCGGCGGTCGCGCCGGTGGTGACGACGTCGTCCACCAGCACCAGGTCGCGGCCGGCCACCGCCGGACCGGCCAGGAACGCGCCCTCCACGTTGCGGGCGCGCTCGGCCCGGCCCAGGCCGACCTGCGGCGCCGTCTCGCGGGCGCGGCGGAGCGCCCCGCGCAGCCGGCGGCCCCGCGCGCCCGCGGCGCGGGCCAGCGCGTCGGCGAGCAGCGCCGCCTGGTCGTAGCCGCGCTCGATGCGGCGCGCCCGGCCGAGCGGCACCGACACCACGGCCGCGCCGGGCGGGAGCGCGACCCGCGCCGCCAGCCAGGCGCCGAGCGGCCGGGCGAGGTCGGGGCGGCCGCCGTACTTCAGCGCGTGGACCGCGTCGGCGAGCGGGCCGCCGAACAGCCCGCCGGCCCGGACCGCGTCGAACGCGGGCGGCGCGGCCAGGCAGGCGCCGCAGGCCGGCCCCGACCCCGGCGCGCCGCAGCGGGCGCAGCCCGGCGGGACCGGCTCGAGCGCCCCGGCGCACACGCCGCAGAACGGCTCCTCGGCCACCGGCTCGCCGCAGGCGGCGCAGCGGGGCGGGTAGACGAGGTCGAGCAGGGCGCGGACGGCGGCGCGGAGCATCTCGGGTCCTCTCCGGGTGAAGGCGGCGGGCGCGCGGGGGCGCCGCCCGGACCGGCCGGACGGCGCGCCGACGCTAGCGGATCACGAGGCCGAGGCCCTTCATCTCCTTCGGCTGCGGGAGCCCCATCACCTGCAGCGCGGTGGGCGCCACGTCGGCGAGCACGCCCTTCTCGCGGAGCTTCGCGCCGCGGAAGTCGGGGTCGGCCAGGATGAACGGCACCGGGTTGAGGGTGTGCGCGGTGTGCGGCTGGCCGGTCACCGGGTCGGTCATCATCTCGCAGTTGCCGTGGTCGGCGGTGACGAGCATGGCCATGCCCTGCTTGCGGGCCGCCTGCCAGAGCCGGCCCACGCACTCGTCCACCACCCGCACCGCCTTCACCGCCGCGTCGAGCAGGCCGGTGTGGCCGACCATGTCCGGGTTGGCGTAGTTGACGAGCGCGAAGCCGTACTGCCCGGTGCCGAGCGCCTGGACCAGCTTGTCGGTGACCTCGCGCGCGCTCATCTCCGGCTTCTCGTCGTACGTCTTCACGTCGCGCGGGCTCGGCACGAGGATCCGGTCCTCGTTCTGGTAGACGGTCTCGCGCCCGCCGTTGAAGAAGAACGTCACGTGCGCGTACTTCTCGGTCTCGGCGGTGCGCAGCTGCCGCAGCCCGGCGCGCGCCACGATCTCCGGGAAGATCTCGGTGAGATCCTGGGGCGCGTACGCGACCGGGAGCGTGAACGTCTCGTCGTACTGGGTCATGCACACGTACGCCGAGAGCCGCGGCACGGCCTTGCGCTCGAAGTCGTGGAAGCCCTCCTGCGTGAACGCGCGGGTGATCTCGCGGGCGCGGTCGGCGCGGAAGTTGAAGAACAGGATCGCGTCGCCGTCGCGGATCGGGCCGACCGGCTTCCCGTCGCCGTTCACGACCACGGTGGGCTTCACGAACTCGTCGGTCTCGCCCCGCGCGTAGGCGGCCTCCATCGCGGCGGTGCCGGACGCGGCCTTGAAGCCCTCGCCCGAGACCATGGCCGCGTAGGCCTGCGCCACCCGGTCCCAGCGCTTGTCGCGGTCCATGGCCCAGTAGCGGCCGGTGACGGTCGCGACCTTGCCGTAGCCGGTGGCGGCGATCCGTCGCTCCGCCGCGGCGAGGTAGTCGAGGCCGGACTTGGGCGGCGTGTCGCGGCCGTCCATGAACGCGTGGACGTACGCGCGCGCCACGCCCTCCCGGCGGGCCAGCTCGAGGCAGGCGTGGAGGTGCTCGACGTGGCTGTGGACGCCGCCGTCGGAGACCAGGCCGAGCAGGTGCAGCGCGCCGCCGGCCTCGCGCGCGCGGCGGCAGGCGAGCAGCAGCGCGTCGTTCTTGTAGAAGCTCCCGTCCTCGACGGCGCGGTTGATGCGGACCAGGTCCTGGTAGACGATCCGGCCGGCGCCGAGGTTGGTGTGGCCCACCTCGGAGTTGCCCATCTGCCCCTCGGGCAGGCCGACCGACAGGCCGCTCGTCTCCAGGGCGGCGTGCGGGAACTCGCGCTGGAGCGCGTCCATGTTCGGGGTTCCGGCGATGGCGATCGCGTTCGCCTCGCGCGTGGCGCGGATCCCCCAGCCGTCGAGAACGACGAGGAGGACGGGCTTCGTCTTCGGCACGGGCATCTCTCCGGCTGGTTGGGACCGGAGATGTTAGGCATCCGGCCGCTCCGCCTCAAGGAACATCGGCCCGGGCGGCGCCGGAGGCAACGCCGCCCGGCCCGGGGGACGCGCGCGGCGCCGCTAGCGCAGCCCCGCCACGCCCTTCGGCGCCGGCTGCCGCGCGAACGCCCGCGGGCCCGCCGGCGGCCCCGCGGCCGCGCCGCCCGGCGCGACGGCCGGGTCGAACGCGACGCTGAAGTCGAGGTCGGAGCGCGGTCCGCTCGCGCCGAGCGGGGTCAGGACGCCCAGCGTCGGCCACGCGCCGCAGGCCTCGCCCGCGTCGCAGATGTAGCCGTCGTTGTTCATGTCGCTGCCGGCCACGAGGTAGTAGGTGCCGGCGGACACGCCGTCGAGGCGGAACGCGTAGCTGCCGCCCGAGGCGGCCCCGTCCCACTGCTTCACCAGCTCGACGCCGCTCACGCCGTCGCGGACCAGGAGCACGTAGAGGTACCCGACGTCGCCGGCCGCCGCGGCGGCCCCGACCTGCAGCGTCACCGGGATGACCACCGGATCGCCGGAGGACGGCGTGAAGGTGATCCGGGCGGTGTAGCGCCCGTCGGCGAGGCCGGTCCGGTCCACGGTGGCCGTGTACGCGCCGAGGCCGCTCGCGGCCGCCGGCGGCGAGAGGGTGAGCCACGCGGCGTCGTCGGAGACCGCGGTCACGGTGAGCGCGCCGTCCCCGACCTGCGCCGCCTGGAGCTGCAGCGAGCCGTCCCCCGGCCCGAAGTCGAGCCGGCCCGGGGTCACCGACAGCGAGGGCGGCAGGGGCGCGCCGCAGGTCGCGCCGGCTGCCTGCACCGCCTTCAGCGCGTCGATGAGGCCCCAGCCGAACGTGTCATCGCGGCCGGGCGTCCCGAGGTCGCGGGTGAGCTGCCCCCCGTTGTCCTGCAGGAGCTGATCCACGGTGGCGGGGGCGAGCTGGGGGCAGACGGACTTCATGAGCGCCATCACGCCGGCCACGTGCGGCGCGGCCATGGAGGTGCCCTGGTAGAAGGCGTAGATGGGCTCGCGCGTGCCGGTGGTGTCCTTCACCAGCGTGGAGAGGACGCCGTCGGCGTAGCCGTTGCCGTCGAGGTCCACCGCCGTGTTGCCGCCGGGCGCGGCGAGATCGATCGTGCTGCCGGTGTTCGAGTACGGCGCCTTCGCGCCCTTCATGTCCACCGCGCTCACCGAGAGCACGCCCGCGTACGCGGCCGGGTAGCCGGGCGCCGACGAGGCCTCGTTGCCCGCCGCGGCGACCACGATGACGCCCGCGTTCCGCGCCGACGTGTAGACCGCCTGCTCCGTGGAGGAGAAGCAGCCCTGGCACCCGAGGCTGAGGTTGATCACGGCGGCGCGGGTGGCCGGGACCGTGCCGGAGTCGTTGGCGAGGCCGGCCGCGTAGCGCACCGCCTGCATGATGTCGTAGGAGGTCCCGCCGCCCACCCCGAGGGCCCGGAGCGGCATCACCCGCGCGTTCCACGCGACGCCCACGACGCCCTTGCCGTCCGCGGCCGCCGCCACCGTGCCCGCCACGTGCGTGCCGTGCCAGGAGCTGCCGCCGAGGGTGGCCGCGTCGCCCGGGTCGTCCGGGTTCGGGTCGATCCCGTTCCCGTCGTTCGCCATGGTGGGATCGCGGATGAAGTCGTAGCCGGTGACGAGCTGGCCGGAGAGGTCGGGGTGGGCGAGGAACACGCCGGTGTCCACCACCGCCACCACCGCGCCCGCCACGCCGGTGGTCAGGTCCCAGGCCTGCGGCAGCGAGATGAGCGGGTAGTGCCACTGGTACTTGTAGTACGTGTCGGTCGGGACCAGCGCCGGCTGGAACACGAAGTTGGGATCGGCGCTCTCCACGTCGGCCCGGCGGCGCAGCGCGGCGATGGCGCGGAGCGTGTCCCACTTCTCGGCCAGCACCGGGTCGGCGCCGGCGTCGAGCGCGTCCGGCGCGAGCGGCTCGACGCCGAGCGCGGCGAGCGCGCGCGCGCGGGCCTCGGGGCCGGACATCGAGAGCAGCGCGGCGCGGCCGCGGGCGCCCGCCAGCGCGGTGAGCCCGAGCGCCGCGGCCCGCTGCGGGAGGTCGCCGGCGGCGGCCACCCCGAGCGCGTCGTCGCGGAAGCGGACCACGATCTCCCCGGGGACGAACGGCAGCGCGAGGCGCGGCGCCGCGCCGGCGACCGCCGCGGCGCCGTTCATGCCGAGGGTGAGCGCGTAGTTGGAGCTGCCGGAGGCGGCGGTGACGCGCAGGTAGTACTGGCCGGCCGCGGCGACCGGGATGACCTGGTTCGCGCCCGCGGCGGCGCAGTCCACCACGGTGGCGCCGTCGGAGGCGAGCACGCAGAGCTCGAGCGACGCCGCGGCGTCGGCCACGTCCATCACCACCGTCTGGCCCGCCTCGAGCGCGGCCTTGTACCAGTCCTGCGGATCCGTGCCGGCGCCGGCGAACCCGCCCAGCGTGGTCACCGGCGCGAGCTGCTGCGCCTGCGCGGCCGAGTCGTTCGGCCTCCGCGGCGCGACCGGGTCGGCGACGTCGCCGTCCACGTCCTGCCCGGCGGTGGCCGCGATGTGGCCGGAGAGCGTGAACGTGGTGGGCAGCGGCTGCTGCGAGCCGCCACCGCCGCCGCAGGCGAGGGCGGCGAGGGACAGGGCGAGCGCGGCGGGCGTGCGGAGGCGCGTCATGTGGGCTCCCGAGGTGGTCGGCTCCTTTTCGCAGCGCGGGCGGCGGCGCGCAAGCCCGCCGCCGTCACCCATGGGTCCCCGGCGCCTTCCGGCCCGCGCAGCGCGGCGGATTCACTTGTGGTAGGGCTCGCCGCGGAGGATCGTCATGGCGCGGTAGAGCTGCTCGACGAGCACCAGCCGCGCCAGCCGGTGCGCCAGCGTGAAGCGCGAGACCGCGAGGCGCTCGTCGGCCCGCGCCAGCACCTCCGGCGCGAGCCCGTCCGACCCGCCGATGAGGAGCGCCACGTCCTGGCCGCGCTCCATCCAGCGGCGCACGCGCTCGGCGAAGGCCACGCTGGTGAGCTCGTCGCCGCGCTCGTCGAGCACCACCACCCGCTCGCGCGGCGCGACCTTCGCGAGCAGCGCCGCGCCCTCCTCGCCCTTCGCCCCGGGGGTGCCGGCGAGCTTGCGCGCCTCCGGCACCTCCACCAGCTCGAAGCGCAGGTAGCGGCCGAGCCGCTTCGCGTACTCGTCCACCGCCGGCGCGTACAGGCCGGAGCGATCCCGGCCCACCGCCACCACCCGGACCTTCACGCCCGCGGCTCCCCGGGCGCGCCGCCGCCGAGCGCGCGCGCCAGCACGTCGTCCAGCTTCGCGAGCAGCTCGCGGTTCCCGTCCTGCCGGTAGCGCGCCAGGCCGCGCTCGAGGTCCGGCAGCCGCGCCAGGAAGTCGCCGAGCACGCGCGCGTCGAGGTCGTCGGCGGTGGCGCCGTAGCCGAGCGCCGCGAGGTAGCGCGCGTTCAGCACCTGCTCGAACTGCCGCTTCACCGGGATCGCCAGCATGGGCTTGTGGAGATACACCGCCTCGCTCATCAGCGTGAAGGAGCCGCCCGAGATCACCGCGCGCGCGGTGCGCAGGTCCTCCACGAAGCGGGCCTCGGAGAACGGGCGGTGGACGACGTTGCCCTCGCGCACGTCCGCGGCGAGGTCGCGCCGCAGCCCGTACACCCGGCACTCTACGCCGGCGCCGCGCAGGATGTCGGGCAGCGCCTCGTTGGAGGTCGAGGTCTGGTAGACGAGCAGGTGCGCGCCGGGCTCGGCGCGCGCCGAGAGGATCTCCGGGCGCAGCACCGGCGGGTGCAGGCTGGTGCGCGGCTTCGCCACCGGCGCCTGGAAGAACGTGGCGATGAGGTAGTGGAAGCAGCCGGGGAGCTTCGCCTTCACCACGCCCTTCGCCACCAGGTACTCGGCCTCGTGCCCGGCCAGGATCTCCGGCGGGTGATCGCAGCGGTTCACCGCCTGGTTGTTGTCCACCGAGACGCAGGGCAGGCCGTGGGTGCGCGCGTACAGGTAGCTCCAGGTCTCGAAGTCGGAGACGACCACCTCCGGCCGGAAGGACTCGGTGAGGTCGAAGTAGGCCTTCACGTTGCGCGGCCACCCGCCCGCCACCGCGCCGCCCACGTTCCTCAGCACCGTGCGGAAGTTCCGGACCTCGTTGTCCTCGTAGACGATGGAGAGGCCCCAGATCCGGTTCACGCCCAGGTGATCCCGCTCGCGGGCCTTCAGGTAGTCGTGCGCGCGGCCCGACACCACCACCTGCACGTCGTGCGTGCGGGCGAGGTGGTCGATGACCACCCGCGACCGGACCGCGTGCCCCATCCCCTCCCCCGCCACGCCGTAGAGGATGCGCGCCATGCGAGCAGTGTAGCCCCTCGCCGCGCCGGCCGCCGTCCGGCGCGATCGCGCGGGGCGGCGCCGGGGCGGGGTCCGCGT
>NZ_BAZG01000204.1 GCF_000964525.1 Anaeromyxobacter sp. PSR-1 | reverse complement strand
GATCCGGCCTGACCGCGGACGACCTGCAGGCGTGCCTCGGGCAACTCTCCGGCGCGGGCGGGCAGCTGCCCGGCGGCACGGGGCAGGGCGCAGGGCAGGGGATGATGACCGGGACCGCGTTCATGGGCGCCATGTCCGGCGGCACGGTGACGGCGTACGCGGTGAGCGGCGGCGCTCGCGGCCAGGCGCTCGCCGCCGCGCCGCTCGGCGCGTCGGGCGCGTTCAGCGTCGGCCTGGGCGCGTACTCGGGGCCGGTGATGCTCGAGGTGGCCGGCGCGACCTTCGAGGACGAGGCCACCGGGACGTCGATGCCGATGGCGTCCGGCGACGTGCTCACCGCGTGCATCCCGTCGGTGGCATCGGGCGCGACCACCTCGGGCGTGCAGGTGACGCCGCTCACCACCATGGCCCAGGCGATGGCGCAGGGCATGCCGGGCGGCATGACGGCGGCGACCGCGGCGGCCGCCAACGCCGGGATCGGCAGCTACTTCATGGCGGGCGACGTCCTCGGGACGATGCCGATGGATCCGTCGGTCGCGGGGTCGGGGACCGGCGCGACCCAGGACCAGCGCGACCACGGGATGGCCATCGCCGCCATGTCCGAGTACGCGCGGAGCGTCGGGATGACCGGCTCCTCGTCGGCGATGGTGACGGCCATGGCCGAGGACGCGAGCGACGGCGTGATGAACGGGATGATGGGCGGCACCGGCATCTCGATGGGCGGCATGGGCGGCGGCATGATGGGCGGCGGCCCGGGCATGATGTCCGCGACCGCGGGCACCACCGGGCTCTCCGGTGCCATGACCGCGTTCGCCGGCTCCGCCATGAACCGGTCGGGCGTGACGCTCGCGAGCGTCCAGGCGCTGGTGAACCAGCTCGCCGGCTCCACCGGCGCGATCCCCTGAGCGGCCCGGCAAGTCCGCTCGCCCTTCGACGGGCTCAGGGCGAGCGGAGCCGCGGTGGCCGCGCTACGGCGCGGGCGCCAGGTGATAGAGCATCACGTACACGACGACGCCCGTCACCGACACGTACATCCAGACCGGCAGCGCCGCGCGCGCGATGCGGCGGTGATCCGGGAAGCGGGCGCGGAACGCCAGGAACAGCGTCCGGAGCACGAGCGGCGCGGCCAGGGCGGCGAGCAGGGTGTGCGACCCGAGCACGGCCAGGTAGGCCGCGCGGAGCGCGCCGCCGCCGGGGAAGCGGTGCGTGCCGGTCAGCGCGATGCGCGTGAAGTAGCCGACCAGGAACAGCACCGAGCTGCCGCAGGCGGCGAGCATGAGCGCGCGGTGGACGTCGCGGGCGCCGCGGCGGATCGCCACGAAGCCGGCGAGGAGCAGCGCGGCGCTGGTGCCGTTCAGCACGGCGTTCACGGTGGGGAGGATCTCGGCGAGGGTCATGCGCGCGGGGCCCGGCGGGTGGAGAGGACGGCGGCGGCGAGGGCGATCGCCGCGAACGCGGCCAGCACGGCCAGATCGCGCGCGGCGGAGCCGGGCAGCGCGCCCGGGGCGTCGGGCCCGGCCAGGGCGCGGCGCGCGGCCGAGACCGCGTAGGACACAGGGTTCCAGCGCATCGCGGCGGCGAACCCGGGCCGGTCGGCCGGCACCGGGAACATCGCGCCGGAGATCACCCACAGCGGCACGAGCAGCGTCATCTGCACCGCGTGGTAGCCCTGCACGTTGTCGATGAACCAGGCCACCGCGAAGCCGAGGGCCGCGAGCCCCACCGCGGCGAGCGCCAGCGCCGCCACCAGGAGCGGCCAGTCGATGGCGCCGTACGGGAAGCCCGCCGCGGGCGCGAGGAGCAGGAACAGCGCCGCCTGGCTGAGCGCCACGGAGGCGGAGCCGAGCGTCTTGCCCGCCACCAGCGACGCGCGCGAGCCGGGCCCGGCCAGCACGCCCTGCAGGAAGCCGCGGTGCCGGTCCTCGATGACCGAGAGCGTGGTGAAGATCGACGCGAACAGCACCACCATCAGGACCACGCCCGGGAAGAAGTAGGCGAGGTAGCCGGTGCCGCTGCCGGCCATGCGGAACGTGCCGGACATGCCGGAGCCGATGACGAACCAGAAGATCAGCGGCTGGCCCAGGGCGCCGGCGAGCCGGGACGGCTGACGGAAGAAGCGGACCAGGTCGCGGCGCCACAGCACCAGCGCGGTGGCGACGTCGTAGGCGAGGGCCGGGCCGGGCGCCGGCAGCGGTGCGGCGGGGGCGGCGCCGGCGGGCGGCGCGGCGCGGGGGGCGGGTTCGGCGCGGGCCGGGCTCACGCGGCCACCTCCGCGGCGTCCTCGAGCGACGCGCCGGTGAGCGCCAGGTAGGCGTCGGCGAGCGTGGGGCGCCGCAGCGAGACGGCGCGCAGCCGCCCGGCCGGGAACGCCTCGACGATCCGCGGCACCAGCGTGTGCCCGGCCTCGCGCTCGACGTGGACCGCGCCGTCGCGCACGCGCGCGGGGAGGCCCAGCCGCGCGCGGATCTCCGCGGCGAGCGCGTCCGGCGCGTCCGCCTCGACCACCACCACGTCGCCCGGCACCCGCGCGCGCAGCGCCTCCGGCGACTCGCACGCGACCACCGCGCCGCCGGAGAGCACCGCCAGCCGGTCGCAGCGCTCGGCCTCGTCGGGCCGGTGGGTGGTGAGCACCACGGTGAGCCCCTGGTCGCGCCGGAGCGCCAGGACCTCGTCCCAGAACGCCTGGAACGCGCCGGCGTCGAGCCCGGTGGTGGGCTCGTCCATCACCAGCAGCGCCGGCCGGTGCACCAGCGCGCGGGCCAGCTCGACGCGCCGGCGCATGCCGCCGGAGAAGCGGTCCACCGGCTCGCGGGCGCGATCGGCCAGGCCCGCGCCGGCGAGCAGCGCGGCGATCCGGCGGCGGGCCTCGGCCCGAGGGACGCGGTGCATGGCGGCGGCGAGGCGCAGGTTCTCCTCGGCGGAGAGCTTCCCGTCGAGGCCGGGCGACTGGAACACGATGCCGGAGGCGGCCCGGAGCGCGCGGGCGCCGGCGGGGATCTCGCGGCCGTCCAGCCAGAAGCGACCGGCCGCCGGCGGCAGCAGGCCGGCCAGGATCGAGAACAGCGTGGACTTGCCCGCGCCGTTCGGCCCGAGCAGCCCGAACACCTCGCCGGCGCGGACCTCCAGCGAGACGCCTCGCAGCACCTCGCGCGCGCCGTGGTGGAACGCGACGTCCTTCAGCGCGAGGCGCGCGGGAGCAGCGGCCGGCATGGCGGCGGGGGCGGGCACGTCAGCGCGAGAGGAAGAGGGCCACGAACAGGACGGTCAGGTGGACGAGGGTCCCGAGGAAGAACGTGCGCGCCCAGCGCCCGCCCTCGCGGCCGATGCCGGAGATGGCGTAGGCGGAGAGCGCGAGCCCCAGCACCGCGGCGGTGATCGCGTAGCCGGTGCCGGCGAGGCCCAGCGGCACGAGCGCCAGCGAGGCGGGCAGGAGCAGGATCGTGGTCAGCGCCATCCAGAGCCGGGTGGCGCGCTCGCCGTGCACCGAGGCGAACATGCGCAGCCCGCCGCGCTGGTAGTCCTCGCGGAGGTACAGCGAGATGGCGAGGAAGTGCGGGAGCTGCCACGCGAACAGCAGCCCGAACAGCGCCAGGCCGCCGGCGTCCACGCCGCCGGTCACCGACGTCCAGCCCATGAGCGGCGGGATGGCCCCCGGCACCGCGCCCACGAACAGCGCCGTCGCCGACCGCTGCTTCATGGGCGTGTACACGAGCACGTAGGTCAGGAGCGCGACCAGCGCGAGCAGGGCGGTGAGCCCGTTGGCGGCGAGCGACAGGATCGGGATCGCGAACGCGGGCGCGGCGATGCCCAGCCCGAGCGCCACGAACGGATCGACGCGGCCGGCGGGAAGCGGGCGGTCGCGGGTCCGCCGCATGCGCGCGTCGATGTCGCGCTCGAGGTAGCAGTTGAGCGCGTTGGCGGCGCCGACCACCACCGCGGTGGCGAGGACGGTCAGCACGGCGCGGGCCGTGCCGATGTGGCCGGGCGCGAGCCACATGCCCCCGGCGCAGGTGATCATCACCAGCCCCGAGAGCCGCGGCTTCGAGAGGAGGAGGAGGTCCTTGAGGTAGGCGAGCGGCTGCGGAGCGGTGCGGGCCTGCGCGGTGGCGACGGTCACCGCGAGCACTTAGTCAGGGCTCGGCAGGGGGTCAACGTCGCGTTAGGGGCCTCGCCCGGGTGCCGGGCGCGGCGCGCGCGGATCCAGGGCCCGGACGGGCGACGCGCGCCGTGAATTGACGAACCGTGAATCCGGCCGCACGCCCGCGCAGGGGCGCGGCGGCGGCTCAGGGCTCGTCGTCCTCGGCGGCCTCGTCCACGTCGTCCGCGTCGTCCTCGAGGTCCTCGGTGTCGACCTCGACCTCGTCGGCTTCGGGCTCGACCGGGCGGGCGGCCGCCCGCGCCCTGCGCTCGGGCGCCGGCGGCTTCAGGGCCGGGCTCTCGCGCTGGTCCGCCCCGCACTTCGGGCAGACCGGGACCGGCTTCTTCATGTCGTAGAACTTGGTGCCGCACTTGAAGCAGCTGTGCTTGGTCCCGAGGTCCTTGGCAGGCATGTTTCCTCGTCCTGGGCGGAGAGACCGGGCCTTTATCCCAACGAAAGCGGCGGCGTCAAACGGAAATGGCGCCGCACCGCTCGACCGCCGGGGCGGGGCCGCGCTAGAACCCCGCCATGCAGCAGATCCACCGGCTGGAGCGGAAGCTCCTGCGCGCGACGGCAGAGGCCATCCGCGACTTCGATCTCGTCTCCCAGGGCGACCGGATCATGGTCGCCGTCTCCGGGGGCAAGGACAGCTACACCCTGCTCCACCTGCTCATGCGGCTGCGCGAGCGGGCCCCCATCGACTTCGACCTGGTCGCGGTGAACCTCGACCAGGGGCAGCCCGGCTTCCCGGCGCAGGTGGTGGAGGATCACCTCCGGTCGCTGGGCGTCCCGTACCGCATGCTGCAGCGCGACACCTACTCGGTGGTGCGCCGGCTCGTGCCGGAGGGGAAGACCACCTGCCCGGTCTGCTCGCGCCTGCGGCGCGGCGTCCTCTACAACGCCGCCGTGGAGATGGGCTGCACCAAGATCGCGCTCGGGCACCATCGCGACGACCTCGTCGAGACGCTGCTCCTCTCGGCGCTCTACTCCGGGGCGCTGAAGAGCATGCCGCCCAAGCTCCGCTCGCGCGACGGCCGGAACGTGGTCATCCGGCCGCTCTGCTACGCGGCGGAGGAGGACGTCGCCGCGTTCGCCGAGGCGATGCGCTTCCCCATCGTCCCCTGCGACCTGTGCGGCTCCCAGCCCAACCTGCGCCGCAAGCGCGTGAAGCGCCTGCTGGCGGAGCTGTCCGCCGAGCACCCGGCGGTGAAGGGCAACCTGCTCCACGCGCTCGGGCACGTGGTGCCCTCGCACCTGCTCGACCGCGACCTCCACCGCCAGCTCGCCGACGCGACCGGCCGCGATCCCTGGCTCGACGCCGAGGACGAGGAGGCGGAGGACTGCGGCGAGCCCGCCGGCGACGGCGTGGTGTCGCTGGGCGGCGCGCGCGGCGAGCGGTAGCATCCGCGCATGCGCTCCGTTCCCGCCGAGGCGATCCGCACCCCGCGCGACCTCGCGCCGTACCTCGACCACACCGTGCTCGCGCCCGGCGCGACGCTCGACGACGTGCGCCGCGCCTGCGCCGAGGCCCGCGCGCACCGGTTCGCCGGGGTGTGCGTGCGCGCGGACGCGGTGGCGGAGGTCCGGCGCGCGCTGGAGGGCAGCGGCGTGCTGGCGATCGCGGTGGTGGACTTCCCGCGCGGCGAGGCGAGCACCGAGGCGCGGGTGGCGGAGGCGCGCGAGGCGGCGCGGCGCGGCGCGGAGGAGCTGGACCTCGTCGTCCGGCTGCCGGCGCTGCTCGCCGGCCGGCACGAGGAGGTGCTCGACGACCTGCGCGCGGTGATCGGGGCGGTGGCGGTGCCGGTGAAGGTCATCCTCGAGACCTCGCGCCTCACCCGCGACCAGAAGGTCGTGGCGGCGGCGCTCGCCCGCTGCGCCGGCGCCGCCTACGTGAAGACCTCCACCGGGTTCGCCGGGGGCGGCGCCACGGTGGAGGACGTGGCCCTGCTGCGCTCGGTGGTGGGCGAGCAGGTCGGCGTCAAGGCGTCCGGCGGGATCCGCACCGCGGAGGCGGCCCGGGCCATGCTCGCGGCCGGGGCGAGCCGCATCGGCGCCTCCGCCTCGGTGGCGCTCGTGTCCGGCGCCTTCCCGTGACCGCGCCGGGCGGCGCCCCCGCGGTTAGGATCCGGGCATGAACCGCCGCCGCCTCGTCATCCTGGTCGCCGACAGCGCCGGCTGCGGCGCGCTCCCCGACGCCGCCGCCTACGGCGACGAGGGGTCCGACACGCTCGGCAACACCAGCCGCGCCGTGGGCGGCCTCTCGCTGCCGGTGCTGGGCCGGATGGGCCTCGGCCACCTGACCGCCATCCAGGGCGTGCCGCCCGACCCCGCGCCCGCCGCGTTCCACGGGCGCATGGCGGAGCGCTCGGAGGGCAAGGACACCACCACCGGCCACTGGGAGATGATGGGCGTGGTGCTGCGCGAGGGGCTGCGCACGTTCCCGCGCGGCTTCCCGCCGGAGATCCTCGAGGCGTTCGTCCGGGAGACCGGCGCGCCGGGCGTCCTCGGGAACACCGTCGCGAGCGGCACGGTGATCATCCAGGAGCTGGGCGAGGAGCACCAGCGCACCGGGAAGCCCATCGTCTACACCTCGGCCGACTCCGTGTTCCAGGTGGCGGCCCACACCGACACGGTGCCCCTCGAGACGCTGTACGCCTGGTGCCGGACGGCGCGGCGCATCCTCGATCCGTGGCGCGTGGCGCGGGTGATCGCGCGGCCGTTCGTGGGGACGCCGGGGGAGTACGCGCGCACGTACGACCGCAAGGACTTCTCCATGCCGCCGCCGGCGCCGACCGTGCTGGAGCGGCTGGTCGAGGCGGGCGTGCCGGTGGTCGGGGTCGGGAAGATCCCCGACATCTTCGACCGGCGCGGCATCACCGAGGAGATCCACACGGCCGGCAACGCCGACGGCCTGGCCCGCACCGCGGCGCTCCTCGACCGGGTGGACCGCGGGCTCGTCTTCGTGAACCTGGTGGACTTCGACATGCTCTACGGTCACCGCAACGATCCGGCCGGTTACGCGCGGGCGCTGGAGGAGCTGGACCGCGGGCTGCCGGCCATCCTCGACCGCCTCGGGCCGGGCGAGCTCCTGGCGCTCACCGCCGACCACGGCTGCGATCCGACCACCCCGTCCACCGATCACTCGCGCGAGTACGTGCCGCTGCTCGTGCACGCGCCCGGGCGCGGCGGCGGCGACCTCGGCACGCGCGCCACCTTCGCCGACCTCGGGGCCACGGTGGCGGAGTACTTCGGCGTCCGCGCCGAGGTGGGCACGAGCTTCCTCCCCGAGGTGACGCGGTGAGCGAGGCGGGGGTGGCGGGCGCGGCGGGGGCCGGGCGCGGCGCGCCGCACGCGGCCGCGGTG
>NZ_BAZG01000205.1 GCF_000964525.1 Anaeromyxobacter sp. PSR-1 | reverse complement strand
TAGACCAGCCGGCCCCCCGCGCCGAGCGCGGCGGCGGCGGCCTCCGCCAGGCGCGCGAGCGAAGGCAAGGCGCGGCCCACCGCGCGCACCGCCTCCCGGTCGCCCTCGTGGAGACGGGCGAGGAGGCGGCCCGCGGGGAGCCGCTCGAGATCCGAGCCTCTGGGGTGGGGCGCCTCGGTGACCGGGAGGCTGCGCATCCGGCCGCGCGCGCCCAGGGACCTCGTTACGCCTGCGCCGACGCCGACGGACGCCCGCGGCCCGCCTTCACGACCTTGCCGGCCTTGAGGCAGCGCGTGCACACGCGGATGTGGCGGACCTCGCCGGACAGGTTGGCGCGGACCGAGCGGAGGTTCGGCAGGGAGCGCGTCTTGTTCTTGTTGTTGGCGTGGGAGACGGTGTTCCCGACGAGCGGGCCCTTCCCACAGATCTCGCAGCGGCGTGCCATGGTCTCTACTCCGAAAACCAAAAGGAGCGCGGGATATTACAGAGTGGCCCGCGAAAGGCAAGGGCTCACTTCAGAACGTCCCTCCGCCCGAGCGCCGCGACCGCGTGCCCGGCCGCCTGGATGCCCGCGTAGAACTCGCCCTCCAGGCCGAGCCCGGGGAGCACCTCGCGCCCGGCGAAGAACGCATTCTTCCACGGCGCCCGCACCGGCAGGCCGGTCACCCCGAGCGTGGACTCGAGCTCGGTGCCGTAGAGCGGATGGGTGAGGAGCCGCACCGCCTCCTCCGGCCCGACCGGCGCGTTCAGCACCGGGGACGACTCGTTCACCTGGTGGCGCTCGAAGAACGGGATGGCGTCCGCCACCGCCTCGCGGATCCGCGCCGAGGCCGCCGACAGCGCCTCGCGCGAGGTGGTGCCCGCGTCCACGAACGCGGCGGCGCAGACCACGCGCTCGCCCGGGACCGCGTCCGCCGAGCCCTTCTTGCCGTCGCGCCGCGCCGGGAGCACCTGCAGGAACACCGCGTTGTCGATGCCGTCGCCGCCCTCCGCGTCGCGGAGCGCGAGCGCGTTCTCGCCCAGCGCGGGCGGGAGCGCGGCCTCCTTGACGATCAGGTTCAGCGAGACGAGCCGGCGCTGCGGGCGGATGGCCTCGAGCACGCGGGCGGCGCGGGCCTCGGCGGCGCCGGCCGGGAGGAGGCGCCGGATGGACTCCGCGTCCGCGGCGAGCACGAAGGCCCGGGCCACGAACGCGTCGGGCGAGTCGGCCAGCCGGACCGCGGCGATGCGGCTCCCGTCCAGCTCCAGCCCCGCGGCGGACGCCGGCTCGCCGGGCCCGCCCTTCAGCTCGCCGCGCGACTCCGCGATGCGCCGGCGGATCATCTCGCGGAGCGTCCCCTGGCCGCCGGCCAGCCGGTGCGTCCCGCGGAGCGCGCCGCCCAGCAGGCGCGCCAGCGAGAGCGGCGAGGGCGGGCCGTCCAGGTAGGTGAGGAAGCGGTGCGCGATCTCCAGGCTCCGCACCAGCTCGTGCCCGCGCAGCGCGTCGAAGGGCCGGGCCTCGCCGACCTCGCCGGCGGGCGCGTTGGGGAGGCTGGAGGCGACCTTCAGCGCCTTCTTGACCGCCCGCCGCTCGCCGAACCCGTCCGGCGGGAGCGGCGGCGCGGCCTTCAGGAAGAAGCCGGAGAACTCGTAGAGGGTGGACAGCTCGGCGAAGCCCGCCTCCAGCGCCTCGGCCTCGCCGGCCCACTCGCGGTGCAGCTCGGTCCGCAGCTGCGCGGCGTCGCGCGAGACGTCCACGCGGTGCCGGGGGAGCAGGATCTGCAGGTCGGGGTCGGACGGCTCGAGCGCCCGGCCCACGTCGGTGGCGAGCCCCAGCTCGGCGAGCACGGCCTCGGCGGCGGGCATCTGCCGCGGAGAGGGGATGACCGCGGGCGCCCAGGGCAGCACGTAGCCGGCGTCCACGTAGCTCGGGCCCAGGTCGTCGTGGGCGACGTGCAGCACCCGGAAGCCGCGCCGGGCCAGCAGCGCGCCGGCGACGATGCCACCGAGCTGCGAGCCGACGATGCAGACGTCGTAGATGCGCTGGGTTGCGGGGGGTCGGAAGGTCTGCGCCACGGCGGCGGAGTCTACGTCGAGGCCGCCCGGGCGCCAAACGATCTCGTCCCGCGGTCGAGGGACGTATCCACCCGGACGGCCTAGCCGATCGTTCGGGGGCGGCCTCGGCGCCGCGCGCGCCTAACCTTCCAGCGGCGGGTTCCGCAGCGGCGAGGGGCCGTGCGGCGCGCAGCGGTCGAGCCTGACCCGGCGCCCCTCCAGCGAGAGCCGCCCCTGCGCGAACCACTGCACGGCCTGCGGGTAGAGGCGGTGCTCCTCGGCCTGGATGCGGGCGGAGAGGGCGGCCTCGTCGTCGCCCTGGAGCACCGGGACCACCGCCTGCGCGATGATCGGCCCGGTGTCGGTGCCCTCGTCCACGAAGTGCACGGTGCAGCCGGCGATGCGGGCGCCGTAGTCGAGCGCCTGCCGCGCCGCGTGCAGGCCGGGGAACGACGGGAGCAGGCCGGGGTGGATGTTCATCACCCGCGGGCAGCCCCGGCTGCCGGCGTCCGGCCCGAAGGCGCGGAGGAAGCCGGGCGTGACGAGGCGCATGTAGCCGGCCAGGCAGACCAGGTCCACGCGGCGGGCGCGGAGCGCCTCGACCAGCGTGAGGTCGTAGGCGGCGCGGTCGGCGACGCCCTTCGACGGCAGGACCTCCGCCGGCGCGCCCGCCCGGCGCGCCCGCTCCAGCGCGCCGGCGCCCGGCACGTTCGAGAGCACCACCGCGACCTGCGCGTCCACGCGCCCCGCGGCGCAGGCGTCGAGGAGGGCCTGCAGGTTGGTGCCGCCGCCGGAGGCGAGGACGCCGAGCCGGATCACCGCACCACCTCGCAGGTGGCCTCCCCGGGGCCGCCCGCCTCGATGGCGCCCACCGTCCAGGCGTCGAGCCCGCGGGCCCGGAGCGCCGCGTGCGCCGCCGCCTCGTCGCCGGGCGCGACCACCGCCACCAGGCCGAGGCCCATGTTGAAGGTGCGGTACATCTCGTCGCGCGGGACCTGCCCCTCGCGCTCGACCACGTCGAAGATGGCCGGCCGCGGCCAGCGCTTCTCCTCGAGCACCGCCCGCGTGCCGTCGGGGAGGGTGCGCGGCACGTTGCCGGGCAGCCCGCCGCCGGTGATGTGCGCGAACGCCCGGACCGGCACCTGCTCGAGCAGCGCCAGCACGTCCTTCGCGTAGATGCGGGTGGGCTCGAGCAGCGCGTCCGCCAGCGTGCGCCCGCCCAGCGCCTCGAACCGGTGATCGAGCGGGTAGCGGTCCAGCAGCGCCTTGCGCGCCAGCGAGAAGCCGTTGGAGTGGAGGCCGGAGGACGCGATCCCGATCACGACGTCGCCCCGGGACACCCGGGTGCCGTCCACGATCCGCGGCCGGTCCACGCAGCCGACCGCGAAGCCGGCCAGGTCGTACTCGCCGCGGGCGTAGAACCCGGGCAGCTCGGCGGTCTCGCCGCCGATGAGCGCGCACCCCGCCTGCCGGCAGCCCTCGGCGATGCCCTTCACCACCTGGGCGCCCTGCTCGGCGCTGAGCTTGCCGGTGGCGTAGTAGTCGAGGAAGAAGAGCGGCTCGGCGCCCACCACCGCGATGTCGTTCACGCACATCGCCACGAGGTCGATGCCCACCGTGTCGTGGCGATCGGCGGCGAACGCCACCTTGAGCTTGGTCCCGACGCCGTCGGTGCCCGACACCAGCACCGGCTCGCGGTACTTCTTCACGTCGAGCGCGAAGAGCCCGCCGAACCCGCCGATCCCGCCGAGCACCTCCGGGCGCATCGTGGGCCGGGCGTGCGGCTTGATGAGGTCGACGAGCCGATCGCCCTCGTCGATGTCGACGCCTGCGTCGCGGTAGGTCAGGGACATGGCTGCGCCTTACCGCGACGGCGCGGCCGCTGCAAGCCACGAGCGCTCGGGCGGCGACAGGGCGCGACCGCGCCGCGGAGCGGGAGGTCGGGAGGGCAGTCGCGCTTCAGAACGCGACGGCGACCAGCAGGGCGGCGGCGAGGACGAGGACCGACAGGCGCATCGAGGTTCCCGGGTTCTCTGAGGGTGACACCCACATCGTACCCGAGCACTCCGACGTCGCAAGAAACCGGGCGGCGCGGGGCCGCCGCCCTGACGCGACGTGTCGCCCGGCGGCGGGGGGCGATTCGTTGACAGCCCTCCGCGAGGTCGGCTAGGACCGCCGTTCGGCTCCCGGCACCCCGGCCTCGACGCGAGGCGGCGCCGGCCGGCCGCCCGACCCCATGCCAGACGATCAGCTCCTCCAGCGCTTCGGCAGGGAGTTCCCGCGAGGGACCGTCCTGTTCCGCGAGGGCGAGCCGGGCCGCGAGATGTTCGTGGTGCAGCAGGGGCGGGTGACCCTCTCGACCACCGCCGGCGGGGTCGAGAAGATCCTGGCGTCCATGGGGCCGGGCGACTTCCTGGGCGAGATGTCGATCCTGAACAACCGGCCGCGCTCGGCCACCGCCACCTGCGCGGACGACGCCCGGCTGCTGGTCATCGACGCCCCGACCTTCGAGGCGATGATCCGGGGCAACGCCGAGATCGCCGTGCGGCTGGTCAAGAAGCTGGCGGACCGGCTGCAGGAGGCGGAGGAGCAGATCGCGAACCTGCTCTTCCAGGACGCCTCGTCCCGGGTGGTGCACTTCCTCGTCACCGCGGCGGAGAAGGCGTCGCGCGGGCCCGCCGGCCACCAGATAGAGGTGGCGCCGCGCGAGCTGGCCGGGCGGGTGGGCGTCCGGCCGGAGGTGGCCGACGAGGCGCTCTCCAAGCTGGTGAAGGCGAAGATCGTCGCCGTCCGCCCGGACGGCTTCCTGGTGCCGGACGTCTCGAAGCTCCGCCACTTCCTCGAGTTCCTGCAGGTGAAGGCGCAGTTCGGGGGCATCGCGTGACGGGGCGCGTCCCCGGCGCCCGGGGCGCCCTGGCGCCCTAGACTGGAAAGCACATGGCCTGGTTCTCCAAGCAGAAGAAGCTGAAGTCGAAGGAGTCCACCCCCGTCGCGCCGCCCGCGCCCGCCGCGAAGGGCGAGGGCATCTGGTACAAGTGCGACGCCTGCGGCGAGGTGGTGCCGCGCGCCGAGTACGAGCGGAGCTGGAACGTCTGCCCGTCCTGCGGCATCCACGACGCCCTGCCGGTGCGGCGCCGCTTCGACCTGGTGCTCGACCCGGGCACGTTCCAGGAGCTGGACGCGGAGCTCACGCCGCAGGACCCGCTCGGCTTCTCCGACTCGAAGAAGTACCGCGACCGGCTCAGGTCCACCTTCAAGGCCTCGGGCCTGCGCGACGCGTTCATCTCCGGCGTGGGCGCCATCGGCGGGCAGCCGGTGTCGCTCGGCTCCTTCGCGTTCGAGTTCATGGGCGGCTCGATGGGCTCGGTGGTGGGCGAGAAGGTCGCCCGGGTGTTCGACCGCGCCTACGAGCGCCGCATCCCCGCCATCGTGTTCAGCTCCACCGGCGGCGCGCGCATGCAGGAGGGCATCTTCTCCCTCATGCAGATGGCGAAGACCTCGGCGGCGCTGCACCGCTTCCGCTCGGTGCGCAAGCCGTACGTGTCGGTGATGCTGCACCCCACCACCGGCGGCGTGGCGGCGAGCTTCGCCTGGCTGGGCGACGTGGTGATCGCCGAGCCCAAGGCGCTCATCGGCTTCGCCGGCCCGCGCGTCATCGAGCAGACCATCCGCGAGAAGCTGCCGCCCGGCTTCCAGCGCAGCGAGTTCCTGCTCGAGCACGGCATGGTCGACGCGATCGTGCCGCGCCTGGAGATGCGCGAGAAGCTCCGCCAGCTCCTGTCGCTGGTGGGCTGAGCGCAGCACGCCGGGGCGGCCGCGCCCGCCCGGAGCACCGCCGGTGAAGCCCCTCGATCCCCACGCCTACCTCTCCTCGCTCCAGCCGCTCGCCATGCGCTTCGGCCTGGAGCGCATGGAGCGCGCGCTCGACGCGCTCGGCCACCCCGAGCGCGGCTACCGCGTGCTGCACGTGGGCGGCACGAACGGCAAGGGCTCGACCTGCGCCATGGCCGCCGCGGCGCTGCGCGAGGCCGGCCTCCGCACCGGCCTCTACACCTCGCCGCACCTGGTCCGGTTCAACGAGCGCATCCAGGTGGACGGGGTGGAGATCTCCGACGCCGCGCTCGCCGCGACCCTGGAGGCGGTGCGGCGCGCCTGCCCCTGGCACGAGGCGGGCGGGGAGGGCGACCGGCTCACGTACTTCGAGGTCGCCACGCTCGCCGGCCTGCTGCACCTCGCCGCGGAGCGGGTGGACGCCGCGGTGATCGAGGTCGGCCTGGGCGGCCGCTTCGACGCCACCAACGCCATCCGCCCCGCGGTCACCGCCATCGCCCGCATCGGCCTCGACCACACCCAGCTCCTCGGCGACACCGTCGAGCGGGTGGCGTTCGAGAAGGCCGGCATCTTCAAGCCGGGCGTGCCGGCGGTGGTGCACGCGGCCCAGCCGGCCGGCGCGCTGGAGGTGCTGCGCGCCGAGGCGGCGCGGCGGGGGGCGCCGTTCGTGGTGGCCGGCGAGGCCTGGGACGGGCCGGTGGCGCTGCGCGGGCCGCACCAGCGCGCGAACGCGGCGCTCGCCGCCGCGGCGCTCCGCGCGCTGGCGGGCGCGGGCGTGGCCGTGCCGGAGGACGCCATCGCGCGCGGCATCGCCGGGGCGCGCTGGCCGGGGCGGCTGGAGGAGCTGGGCGGCGTGCTGCTCGACGGCGCGCACAACCCGCAGGGCGCCGCGGCGCTCGCCGCCGCGCTGCCGGCGCTCCACCCGGGCCGCCCGGTGGAGCTCGTGTTCGGCGTGCTCGCCGACAAGGACCACGCCGGCATGCTGGCGGCGCTGGCGCCGGCGGTGCGCCGGCTGCACCTCGTCACGCCGCCGAGCCCGCGGGCGCGCCCGGCCGCCGAGCTGCGCGCCCTGGCGGAGGCGCACGGCGTCGCCGCCGACGTGCACGGCGGGCTCGCGGAGGCGATCGCCTGCGCGCGGGCCGCCGCCGGCGAGGGCGGGGTGGTGGGCGTGGCGGGCTCGCTCTACCTGGTCGGCGAGGCCCGCGCGCTCCTCGGCGCTCCTGTGCCGGGGTAGGTGGATATCGGACTGCAAATCCTGGGGAATTCTTCGGGGCGATGGGGTCGCGTGCTATCCTCGCGCCGACCTTTTTGCGGAGCCCCCTCATGCGTCTTCGCCTCCTCCTCGCGATCGCCCTCGCCGCCGCGTCCGCCCCCCGAGCGCGGGCGGTGGACCTGAACGTCATCTCCGGGGTGGAGGTGCGCGACGCGGGATCCACGGTCGTGCTGGCGGTGAAGGGCTCGCGCAAGCCGAGCTTCACCACCTTCTCGATGGCCGATCCGCCGCGCTTCGTGATCGACTTCTCCGAGTCGCGCTTCGAGGGCGTGCCGGAGGACAT
>NZ_BAZG01000206.1 GCF_000964525.1 Anaeromyxobacter sp. PSR-1 | reverse complement strand
TGGGCTACCGGGGCCGCGACGGCCAGTCCACCGGCGCGGTGCTCACGCTCGCGCCCTGGCGCGCCGTGTTCCTCCGGGCCGGCGGGGAGCTGACGCCGTGGTCCCAGGACGGCGGCGTGCGCCTGCTGTGGGGCGCCGGCCTCGAGTCCGCCCGCCCCGGCAGCGCCTTCCTGCACGTGCACGACTGGGGGCCGGTGCGCCCCGGCGAGCGGTTCACGCTGCGTCACGCGGAGGCGAGCGCCGGGTACAAGCTGCCGGCGGGGTGCCTGGGCCCGCTCTGCCTGGCACCCGCCGTGTACGCGACCGTGCCGTTCGAGGGCGGGCCGTACGCCGGCGCGCGCGCGGCGCTCACGCTGTGGGGGAGCTGGTACGTGATGGGGGGCTTCGGCCGGACGGTGCCCGGCGTGCTGGAGCGCGCCCGCGACGCGGCGCCGGCGCC
The DNA here is from genome assembly GCF_000964525.1 of Anaeromyxobacter sp. PSR-1. Classification (GTDB taxonomy): domain Bacteria; phylum Myxococcota; class Myxococcia; order Myxococcales; family Anaeromyxobacteraceae; genus Anaeromyxobacter. Next base: position 6,954 of record NZ_BAZG01000206.1, on the reverse strand, counting down.
CGCGTGGCGGCTCGGCTGGTCGGTGGGCCGCTGGAGCGGGCGGACGGGCGCGCTGTTCGTCACCTACCGGGACGAGCTGGCGCTGGACCGGCTGCGCACGCCGGGCGTGAAGGATCGGCAGGGGCGCGGGGCGCTCATGGCGGGGGCGCTGTGGACGCGCTGATCCGGCCGGCGATCGCCGCCGCGCTCGCGGCGGTGTGCGGGTGCGGGCTGCTCTCGCCGGGCGAGCCGCCGGCCACGCCGTCCGCGCCCGTGCCCGGGTGGACGCCGCCGGACGCGCCCATCCCCGCCCCGCCGCCGCCCGCCGGCGTGGCGCCGTCGCCGCCGCTCCCCGGCTACGCGCTCGTGTGGCGCGACGAGTTCGACGGGACGGCGGTGGACCCGGCCCGCTGGGTGGTCGAGGCCCGGCGCCGCCGCGACGCGCTCAACGACCCGGCCTCCGCGACGGTGCAGGACGGCCTGCTGCGGATCACGACGTTCACCGACGAGGCCGGCGTGCACCACACCGGCTATCTCGAGACGGTCGGCCTGTTCGAGCTGACCTACGGCTACGTCGAGGCGCGCATCCGCTTCCACGAGGTGCCCGGCACCTGGTGCGCGTTCTGGCTGTACCCGGAGACCTACGGCCAGCCCATCGGCGATCCCGGCGCCGCCGGCGTGGAGATCGACGTGGTGGAGCACCGCGTGGTGGACGGGGGCGGCTGGAACGTGCGCGACCTGGTGATGTCGGGCATCAACTGGGACGGGTTCGGCGCGGACTGGAAGAAGGCCCACCGGACGCAGCCGCCGCCCGACGGCGGGCCGGTGTGGGGCGCCTGGCGGACGTTCTCGGTCCTGTGGACGCCCGCGGGCTACACGTTCTACGTGGACCAGCAGCCGCTCTGGAGCACCTCGGCGGCGGTGTCGCACCGGTCCCAGCCCATCTACCTCACCTGCGAGGTGAAGGACCGGAGCTGGGCCGGGACGATCCCGTCCGGCGGCTACGGCCCCGCCGCGGCGAGCGAGGACTTCATGGAGGTGGACTGGGTGCGCGCCTGGCAGCCGGCGCCGTGACGCGCCGCCGCCTCACGGCGCCGGAGCACGCGCCGCCGCGCGGGGCCGATCGCGCGGCGCGAACCCGGGCCGGCGGGCCGCGCGGGTGAGGGGCGCGCCCCCGCCGCGGTCCGCCCGCCGCGCCGCGGCCCTCGGGGCAGGCGCCTCCTCGCGCAGGAGGCGGACCAGCGCCGCCTCCACCCGGTGCAGCCCGCGGGTCACGGCCACCCCGAGCTCCTCCGGCGCGTAGCAGCAGCCGATCACCCTCCCCTGGCCGAAGGCGTGCAGCACCGCCGGGCTCACGTACGAGGCGCGCGCCACCGCCGGCGTGTTGCCGAGCCGGCCCGCCACCGCCTTCACCGCCGCCACCTCGAGCTGCCGGCGGCTGGTCCGGCCCGGGACGATCTCCCGCTCGCGCACGGCGAGCTCGCTCGCGCAGAGCACCGTGCCGGCCCACGTCCGGAAGTCCTTGGCGGTGAACGGCGCGCCGGCCGCCTCGCGCAGGTAGGCGTTCAGGTGGCGGCGCCGCACGTCCACCACCTCGCCGTCCTCCTCGAACTTGAACACGTCGCGGCCCGGCACCCGGAGCAGCGCGCGCACCAGCCGCGCCACCGGCGCGTCCTCCAGCTCGCGCACCTGCCGCCGGCCGGACTTGCCGCGGAAGTCGAACACCACCCGGTCGCCCAGGACGCGCACGTGCCGCGGCCGGACCGTGGTGAGCCCGTAGCTCCCGTGCTCGCGCGCGTAGGCCTCGCTGCCCGGCCGCATCGGGCAGGTGGCGAGGATCCGCACCATGGCCGCGAGCACGCGCGCCCGCCCCAGGTCCCGGCGGCGCAGGTCGCGGGTCACGCGCGCCCGGATCCGCGGGAGCGCCGCGGCGAAGCGGAGCAGCCGGCGGTACTTGGCGCCGGAGCGGCGGCGCATGAACTCGGGGTGATAGCGGTACTGCCAGCGCCCGGCGCGGTCCCGGCCGATCGCCTGCAGCTTCGCGCCGGCCACCGGGCTGACCCGCACGTCCGTCCACGCCGGCGGCAGCGCCAGCCGCCGCGCGCGCTCGGCGTCCGCCGCGGCCGCCGGGCGGCCGTCCGGGCGGACCCAGCGGAAGCCGGCCCGCGGCGTGCCGGCGCGGCGGAGGCCGACCGCCTGGAGCCTCTCGATGGCGCGCATCCCCTCCAGTGATGCGCACCGCCGGCCCCCGCGGCACCGGGCGCTGGACGCTCCGGGCGCCCTGCGGTATCCGCATCCGAGCCGGGCGCCGTGCCCGGGCCGGAGCCCCATGCGCCCCACCGACACCACCTGCGAGCACGTCCTCCCCCTCTCCACCGACGCCGCGCTGCGGCGCCGCTTCATGGTGCTGAAGGACCCCATCCCCGGGAACTTCCGGTTCGGCGTGCTGCTGGAGGTGCTCGACCGGCTCGCCGCCGACACCGCCATGGCGTACGCGCAGCGCTTCCAGCCCGAGGCGCGGGTGGTGACCGCCGCGCTCGACGAGATCGTGGTCCGGCGCGTGGCCGACGTGACGCGCGACGTCCGGTGCCTGGCGCGCATCAACCACGTCGGCCGGACCTCGATGGAGGTCGGCATCCGGGTGGAGTCCGCGCCGGACCAGGCCCACCTCGCCTCCTGCTACTTCACCATGGTGGCGCGCGACGGCGACGGGCCGGGCGCCCGCAGCGTCGCGGTCCCGCCGCTGGAGCTGGGCGACGACGTGGAGCGGGTGCGGGCCGCCCGCGCCGCGGCGCGCCGGGCCGCCTACCGGCGCGAGCAGGACAGCCTGGTGGAGCCGCCCTCGCGCGACGAGTTCCTGCTGCTGTCCGCGCTGCACCGCGAGCAGGAGGAGCCCGGCTTCGCCGGCGTCCGGGCGCGCGACGTGGTCACCGAGACCTGGGAGCGCACCTACCCCGAGCAGGAGAACCTCTCGGCGGTGATCTTCGGCGGCTACATCATGCGCCGCGCCTACGAGCTGGCGTCCATCTGCGCCGAGCGCGTGGCGCTCGACCGCCCGGTCATGGCCGCGGTGAACCGGGTGAACTTCTTCCACCCGGTGCAGATCGGCGACAAGCTCCACCTCACCAGCCGCGTGGTCTACACCGACGGCGCCATGGTCTGCATCGAGACCGGCATCGAGCGGATCAGCCGGGACCGCAGCGCCCGCGCGCTCTCCAACTCGTGCCGCTTCACGTTCGTGAACATCGACCGCGACCTGCGGCCGGTGCCGGTGCCCACGCTGCACCCCTCCGACTACGCCGAGGACGCGCGCTACCTGGCCGCGCGCCGCGACCTGCGCGGGCTGGAGGAGCGCAGCGCGAAGGGCTGGCTGCTCTCCTACCTGACGGGCGCGCAGCGGGACTGACCGGGCGCCGCCCGGCCCCGGGCTGGACGGGGGGTGGCGCGCCCGCCGGCCGGGGCGCACCGTCCGTCCGGGAGGAACCTACATGCACCGAGCCCTCGCAGCCTTCGCATCCGTCCTGGCAACCGCCGTCCTGCTCGCCGCCCCCGCGCCCGCCCGGGCGTTCTTCTCGCTCGAGCTCCACTACGGCGTCGAGCGCGCCGACGCCACCAGCCTGAAGCACGGCCTCGACGCCGCGCTGTCCGACACCGCGCGCCTCAAGAACTCCGCCCAGATCGTCGGCGGGCTCGCCACGCTCAAGCTCGGCTTCCTCGAGCTCGGCGCGGTGGCGGACCGGACCTGGAAGAAGGACGGACCGAGCATCACCGCGGTCGGCGGGCTCGCCGGCCTCGGGTTCGATCTCGGCGCGATCCGCCTCGAGGCGCTCGGCGAGGCGGGCGGCCGCCGCTACGGCGACTTCCTGAAGGACCCCGCGGTGATCACCCGGGGCTCGAACGCCGAGTGGCTCGCCTACGTGGGCCTGCGCCCCGGCATCGCCTACCGGGCCGAGCTGGGCGGCGGCCTCGGCTTCCTCATCGGCGTCTGGGGCTTCGCGCGGTGGGACGTGACGAGCAAGAACGTCCCGGTGACCGTCCGCCCGTCCGAGGGGGGCCCGGACACGAGCGCCGAGTACGAGCTCGGCGGCGTGACGTTCGGCGCCACCGGCCGCGTCGGGATCGATTTCTAGCGCCCGCGGGCGCGGCTTCGCCGCGCTGCGGGGCTGCGCGCCGACCGCGCGGCGGCCCCTCCGCAGCCCGGGCGGCACCCCCGCCCGGGCTGCGGTAGGATGTGCGTTCCGGCCACCGAGGAACGCATGCCCTACAGAACGGACGACCTCCGCATCCGCGGGATCAAGGAGCTCGCCCCGCCGTCGCACCTGATCCGCGAGTTTCCGTGCACCGAGAAGGCGTCCGCCGTCGTCCACGGCGCCCGCCAGGCGATCCACCGCATCCTCCACGGGATGGACGACCGCCTGGTGGTGGTGGTCGGGCCCTGCTCGATCCACGACACCAGGGCGGCGAAGGAGTACGCGGCGCGGCTCCTGGACGAGCGCGCGCGCCACGCCGAGGACCTCGAGCTCGTGATGCGCGTGTACTTCGAGAAGCCGCGCACCACGGTGGGCTGGAAGGGGCTCATCAACGACCCGGGCCTCGACAAGACCTACGACATCAACCGCGGCCTGCGCGTCGCGCGCGAGCTCCTGCTGGACGTGGCCGAGATCGGCGTGCCGGCCGGCTGCGAGTACCTCGACATGATCACGCCGCAGTACATCGCCGACCTCGTGTCCTGGGGCGCGATCGGCGCGCGCACCACCGAGAGCCAGGTGCACCGCGAGCTCGCCTCGGGCCTGTCCTGCCCGGTGGGCTTCAAGAACGGCACCGACGGCAACGTCGCCATCGCCATCGACGCCATCAAGGCGGCGCAGCAGCCGCACCACTTCCTGTCGGTGACGAAGGGCGGCCACTCCGCCATCGTCTCGACCAACGGGAACGAGGACTGCCACATCATCCTGCGCGGCGGGCGCACCCCGAACTACGACGCCGCCAGCGTGGACGCCGCCTGCCAGGAGATCGGCAAGGCCGGGCTGGCGCAGCGGCTCATGATCGACGCGAGCCACGCGAACAGCCAGAAGAAGCCGGAGAACCAGGTCCCGGTCTGCGCGGACGTGGCGGCGCAGGTGGCCGGCGGGGAGGTCCGCATCGTCGGCGTCATGATCGAGAGCCACCTCGTGGCCGGGCGGCAGGACCTCAAGGTGGGGAAGCCGCTCAACTACGGGCAGAGCGTCACGGACGGCTGCCTGGGCTGGGAGGACACGGTCCGCGTGCTGGACGGCCTCGCGGCGGCCGTGCGCGATCGGCGGGTGAAGGAGGCCGGCTTCAACGGCGGCTCCGAGGCCGCCCCCGCCTGATCCCCCGCGCGGCGGAGGCGCGCGATCCTCCATGCGCGGCGGCCGCCGAACGGCTATGGTGCCGCGCTTGAGCCCGACCTTTGCAGACCTGAACCTCTCCGAGAAGACGCTCCACGCGCTGGAGCGCGCCGGCTTCGAGCACCCCACGCCCATCCAGGCGCAGGCCATCCCGCCCGCGCTGGAGGGCCGCGACGTCATCGGCGCCGCCGCCACCGGGACCGGCAAGACCGCCGCCTTCCTCCTCCCCATCGTCGAGCGGCTGTCCGGGGCGCCGTCGAAGGACCGGCCGGCCTCCGCGCACGGCAAGCCCGGGCCGCGCGCGCTGGTGCTCGCCCCGACGCGCGAGCTGGCGGTCCAGATCGCCGGCGAGCTGGAGCGGTTCGGCCGCGGGCGCCACGTCCGCGGCGCGCTCGTGATCGGCGGCGTGGGCATGGGCGCGCAGAGCGCGGCGCTGCGCGATCACGAGGTGATCGTGGCCACGCCCGGGCGCCTCGTGGACCACCTGCAGCAGGGCACCGCACGCCTGGACGGCCTGGAGGTGCTGGTGCTCGACGAGGCCGACCGCATGCTGGACATGGGCTTCGCGCCCCAGCTGAAGCGCATCCTCGCCCGCGTCCCCAAGGTCCGCCAGACGCTGCTGTTCTCGGCGACCATGGCCGGCGAGGTGGCCGACTTCGCGCGCGCGCACCTGCGCGACCCGGTGCGGGTGGAGGTGGCGCGGAGCGGCACGCTCGCCGAGCGGGCCGAGCAGCGGGTGTTCCTGCCGGAGCAGCGGGAGAAGCTGCCGCTCCTGCTGGCGCTGCTGGAGGACGACGACCTGTCCACGCTCGTGTTCACCCGCACCAAGCGCCGCGCCGACAAGGTGGCGAAGGCGCTGCAGCGGGCCGGGCACAAGGTGGCGCGCATCCACGCGGACCGCTCGCAGGCGCAGCGCCGGATGGCGCTGGAGGGCTTCCGCGACGGCCAGTACCGCGTGCTCGTCGCCACCGACATCGCGGCGCGCGGCATCGACGTGGCGGAGATCGGCCACGTGGTGAACTTCGACCTGCCCCATGTGCCGGAGGACTACGTGCACCGGGTCGGGCGCACCGCGCGCATGGCCGCGAGCGGCCGCGCCTCCGCCTTCGCCTCGCCGGAGGAGCTCGACCTCCTCCGCGACATCGAGCGGCTCACCCGCGCCCCCATCCCGCGCGCCGAGGTGCCGCGCGAGCACGCCACGTTCCAGGCGGAGCTCCAGCGGGCGGACGCGGCCCAGGCGAACCCGGGCCCCGGCGCCCGCCCGGCGGGCATGAACCGCAACCGCCGCCGCGCCGCCGCGCACCGCGATCGGCTGACGGGCGGCCAGGGCGCCGAGCGCGCCGCGACGTCGGGCGAGCGGGCACCGCGCGCGCAACCCGCCGCGTCCGCCTCGCGACGGAGCGCGCCCCCCGCGGCCGGCGCCGGGTCGAAGCCCCGCCGCGTCGGCTCGTGGGGACCGAAGCGGCGCCGCTAGGCCCGCTCCTGCGCCACCGGCGCGCGGCCGCGATCCCGCCCGACCGCCGCCACGGCGGCGAGCAGCGCCTCCAGGTCGGCCGGCTTGACGAAGTGGTGCCGGAACCCGGCGGCGGCGCTGCGCTCGCGGTCG
>NZ_BAZG01000207.1 GCF_000964525.1 Anaeromyxobacter sp. PSR-1 | reverse complement strand
CCCCGCGGCGGCGGCGCGCAAGGAACTCCTGCTCGAGGTGGCGAAGATCATGGCTGAGCAGCTCTCGGATCGCGAAGGCGCGGTGGACGCGTACCGGAAGATCCTGTCGGTGGACCCGGAGGATCCGCAGGCGCTCCGGCTGCTCGGGCGGCTCCTCGGCGCGGCCGAGCGCTGGGAGGAGCTGGTCCAGGTCCTCGATCGCGAGGTGGCGCTGGCCGACCGGCAGCCCAACTTCGTCGCCGAGGCCGCCGAGCTGCGCTTCCGGCTCGGCCGCATCCGCCACCAGCGGCTGGCGGACGCGGAGGGCGCGCTGGTCGCCTACCGCGAGGTGCTGCACCGCGTGCCCCGCCACCCGGCCGCGCTGTCCGCGCTGGAGGAGCTGGCGCGCGGCACCGGGCCGGCCGCGCTCGAGGCGGCGCTGCTGCTCGAGCCGGTGTACGCGGCCGAGGGCGAGCACGGCAAGGTGGTGGAGACGCTGGAGGCGCGGGCGGCGAACGAGACCGAGCCCTCCCGGCGCGCGGCGCTGCTGCGGCGCGTGGCCGAGGCGTACGGCGGCCCCCTGCGCAACGCCGAGATGGCGTTCCTGGCCGCGTCGCGCGCGCTCGCGGCGGACCCGGACGCGCCCGAGTCGCTCGAGCTGGCGGTCCGGCACGCGCAGGCGGCGGGCCTGGGCGACGAGCTGGCCGCGCTGCTGGAGGAGCACGCCGACCGGGCCCGCGAGCCGGTCGCGCGCGCCGAGTACCAGCGGCGGATCGCACGGCTCGCGCAGGGCGAGCCGGCCCGCGCGGCCGCGGCCTGGCAGAAGGTGCTCGACCTCGCCCCGGACGACCGCGAGGCGCTGGTCGGCCTCATCGACGCGCTCGAGGCCGGCGCGGATCCCGAGGCGCTGGCGCAGGCGCTGCGGCGGGGCCTGGCGGTGGAGGAGCTGCCCGAGGGCCGCGCCCACCTGCTGCGGCGGCTGGCGGCGGTGCAGGACGAGCGGCTCGGCGACGCGGCCGGCGCCATCCAGAGCCTGAAGCGGCTGCTGGAGCTGTCGCCGGACGACCGCGAGGCGCTCGCCCGGCTGGATCGCCTGTGCGTGAAGGCGGAGCGCTGGGTGGACCTGGGCGACGTGCTCGCGCGCGAGATCGCGGCCGCGGCCGAGGCCGGCGACGCGAACGTGCTCGGGTCCCTGCGGCAGCGCCTGGCGGAGCTGAAGGAGCACCGGCTGCTCGACCGCGAGGGCGCGCTGGAGCTGTACGAGGAGGTGCTGCGCGCCCGGCCGGACCACCCCGAGGCGCTGGCGCGCCTCGAGGCCATGCTCCAGAAGGACCCGGGCAACGCGCGCGCCGCGGTGGCGCTGGAGCGGGCGTACGCCGCGGCCGGCGACCCGCTGCGCCAGGCGGCGGTGCTGGAGCAGCGCGCCGGCGAGCGCCCCGACCCGCAGGAGCGCAAGGCGCTCTACCTGGCCCTGGCCGAGCTGCGCGAGAAGGGGCTCGGCGATCCCTCGCTCGCGTTCCTGGCGCTGTGCAAGGCGTTCCGCGAGGACCCCGCCGACGCGGCGCTGCGCGCGCGCATGGAGGCGCTCGCGGGGCGGAGCGGCCACGAGGAGGAGCTGGCCGCCATCTACGAGGACGAGCTGGACCGGCTGGCGCCGGCCGACACCGCGCAGGTGGCCCTGCGCCTCGGCGCGCTCTACGAGGAGCACCTGGCCGAGCCGGCCCGCGCCGCCCAGTTCCTGCGGCGCGCCGCGGCGCTCGACCCGGCCGCCGCGCCGGCGGCGCTGCCCGCGCTGGAGCGCATCTACCGGAAGCTGGAGAGCTGGCCGGACCTGGCCGACGCGCTGTCGTCGCTCGCCTCCTCCGCCCAGGGCGCCGAGCGCGTCCAGCTCCTGTTCCGGCTGGGCCAGCTCTGCGAGGAGCGGCTCGCCGCGCCGGACCGCGCCGCCGAGGCCTACGAGGCGGCGGTGGCGGCGGACCCGCGCCACGTGCCGTCGCTCCGGGCCCTCGAGGCGCTGTACGAGGGCGCGGGCCGGCGCGAGGACCTGTTCCAGAACCTGGCGGCGCAGCGCGCCGCCGCGCAGGAGCCGGCCGCCCGCGAGCGCGTGCTGGCCCGCATGGCCGCGCTGGCCGCCGAGCTGGGCCGCCTCGACGAGGCGGTGGCCCTGTGGAAGGAGCTGCTCGGGATCCGCCCGCGCCACGAGGCCGCGCTGGCCGCGCTGGAGGACCTGTACGAGCGGCTGGAGCGCTGGCAGGACCTGGCGCAGCACCTCCGGGTCCGCGTGTCCGCCACGGTGGACCGGCGCGAGATCGCGCGCCTGAACGACAAGCTCGGCCACGTGCTGGGCACGCGGCTCGGCGACGCCGCGCAGGCGGTGCAGTCGTACAAGGCGGTGCTGGAGTCGGATCCGCGCAACCGGCGCGCGCTCGAGGCGCTGCGCGACATCCACGCCGCCCAGGGCGACCAGGACGCGCTGGTCTCGGTGTACCGGCGCCTGGTGCCGCTGCAGGAGGACGCGGCCGGGGTGAAGCGCGTCCGGCTCGAGCTCGCGGACGTGCTGCTGCGCGCCGGCCAGAAGCGCGAGGCGGTGGAGCAGGCCAAGCTCGCGTTCGACATCGAGCCGCACACCGCGGACGACCTCGTCCGCATCGAGGAGATCTTCCGGCAGGGCGGCGCCGCCCAGGACGGCGTCCGCGCCGCCGAGGCGCGCGCCGCGCTGCTCGCCGCCGAGGGCGGCCCCGCCGAGGCGGTGCCGGCGTGGCTGGCGGTGGCCGAGCTGTGGCGGGCGCAGAAGCGGGGCGACGCCGCCGCGGCGGCGCTCGACAAGGTGCTGGAGCTCGACCCGGCCAACCGCACCGCCTACGACCAGCTCCGGGCGCTGCACGAGGCGGCCGGCAACTGGCGCGCGCTGGCGCGGGTCTGCGACCTGTTCGCGCCGCACCTGCCCGACCCGGCGGAGAAGCTGGCGCTGCTGAAGGAGGTGGCCGGCGTCCACGAGAAGCGGCTCGGCCAGAAGGAGATGAGCTTCCTCGGCTGGTGCCGCGCGCTGGCCGAGGGGCCGGGCGACGCCGAGGCGCTCGCCGAGGCCGAGCGGCTGGCCGGCGAGACCGAGGCGTTCGACGAGCTCGCGGCGGTGCTGGAGCAGGTGGCGGAGGACGCGAAGGGCATGGTCCGGGCGCGGCTGCTGCTGCGCCTGGGCAAGGTGCGGGACGAGCGGCTCGACGCGCCCGACGAGGCGGAGGCCGCCTACCGCAGGGCGCTGGAGGCCGACCCGGCCAGCCCGGAGGCGCTCGACGCGCTGACCCAGCTCTTCAAGCGGCGCGGGCGGGTGCGCGACCTCGTCATCACGCTGGAGCAGAAGCTCGAGGCGGCCGCGGGCCTGGAGGAGAAGAAGGCCACGCTGCTGGAGATGGCGCGCATCTACGACGGCGAGCTGCACGACGTCGAGGAGGCGGTGAGCGCGCTGCGGCGGGTGCTGGAGCTGGACGGCGCGGACCCCGCGGCGCTGGAGGCGCTCTCCGAGCTGCTGCGGCGGGAGCAGCGGTGGGCCGACCTGGCCGGCGTGCTGGCCCGGGCGCGCGACCTGTCCGCCTCGGACCAGGCGCGCATCGCCTACCAGCTCCAGATCGCGTCGCTGCACGAGAACGAGATCGGCGACGACGAGGCCGCGGTGGAGGGCTACCGGACCGTGCTCGGCCTGGACGACCGGAACGCCGAGGCGCTGGCCGGGCTGGAGCGCCTGTACACCAAGCTCGACCGCTTCGCCGAGCTGAACCGCGTCTACGAGCGGCTCATCGCGCTCACCCAGGACCCGCGCGAGCAGGTGCGCGTGCTGTCGCGCAGCGCCGCGATCCACGACGAGAAGCTGCGCGACCCGCGCTCCGCCATCGAGAAGAACGAGGCGGTGCTGCGCATCGACGGCGCGAACGCCGTGGCCATCAAGAACCTCGAGCGGCTCTACCGCGACGAGGCGCTCTGGGACCGGCTCATCAGCGTCATGCAGCACCACGTCTCGCTGGTGCAGGACCGGCGCGAGCAGGTCGCGCTCGAGGTGGCCATCGGCGAGATCTGGTGGAAGGAGCTGCAGCGAGTGGACCGCGCCGAGGCGATGCTGAGCCACGCGCTCCAGCTCGACCCCGACTCGCGCCAGGCGGTCAGCGCGCTCGGGCGCCTCTACGAGAACAGCGGCAACTGGAACCTGGCGCTCGACATGCTGCGGCGCGAGGCGCGGGTGGCGGGCGGGTCCCGGGACGCGGTGGACCTCCAGGTCCGCATGGGCGCGATCTTCGAGGACATGCTCATGGACGTGGCCGGGGCCAAGGAGGCCTACGGCCGCGCCCTGCAGCTCGACCCGGGCAACCTCCCGGCGCTGCGCGCGCTGAAGGGGATCGCCGAGCGCGAGCGCGACCGCGACCGCTACCTCGAGCTGCTGGTGGACGAGGCCCGCTACGCCACCGACGTCCAGGAGAAGACCGAGCGCTACACCGAGGCGGCGCGCGTCTACCAGGAGGAGCGCGACGACCGCGAGAGCGCGGTCCGCTACTACGAGGAGGCGCTGAAGCGGACCCCCGGCCACCTGGACGCGGCGCGCCCGCTCTCGGACATCTACGTGGCCCAGGCGCGCTGGGCCGACGCCGAGCGCGTGCTCGACGTCATCGTGGGCGTGCTCGACTCGGCCGGCGACGCGCGCGAGCTGTGCCGCCAGTGCTACCGCCAGGGCTACGTGGCGGAGAAGCTCGGGCGGCTGGACAAGGCGCTCGCGTCCTACCGCCGGGCCTACGAGCTCGACGCGACCTACCTGCCCGCGCTGGAGGGCCTGGGCAACCTGCTCGTCCGGCGGGAGGAGTGGGACGAGGCGCTGCGCATCTTCACCGCGGTGATCATCCACCACCGCGACGGCCTCACCGACCTCGAGGTGGTGGAGACGCACTGGCAGATCGGCGAGATCGCCGCGAAGCTGGGGCAGCTCGACCGCGCCGCCAACGCGTTCCGCAAGGCGCTCGAGATCGACGCGAACCACGAGCCATCGCGCCGCAGCCTGGTGCGCGTGCTCGAGGCGGTGGGCGACTGGGAGGGCGCGGTGGACCAGCGGCAGCGGCTGCTGGCGCTGCTCGAGGGCAAGGCCCGGTTCGACGACTTCGTCGCCATCGGCGAGGCCTGCCGCGACAAGCTCCAGGACCCGTACCAGGCCATCGACGCGTTCCTGGGCGCGGCGCGCATCGACCCCACCAGCCTGCCGGTCACCGAGGCGCTGCTCGGCCTGTACCGCGAGACGCGCCAGGGCCAGAAGGCGGCCGACGTGCTCGGCCAGATGGTGGCGCGGCCCGAGGTGCAGGCCGATCCGCTCCGCGCGGCCCGGCTCCACCTGGCGCGCGCGGAGGTGCTGCGCGACGAGGTCAAGGACGAGAACGCCGCGCTGGCCGAGCTGGAGCGCGCGCTCGACCGCAACCCGCGGCTGGTCCAGGCGTTCGCGGCCATCGAGGACACCCTCACCCGCGGCAAGCGCTGGCAGGAGCTGGAGCAGGCCTACCTCCGGATGATCCAGCGGCTGCCCAAGACGCCGGACGTGGCCCAGGCCCGCCTGGCGCTGTGGAAGACCGTCGGCGAGCTGTACCGCAGCGTGCTCCGCAACGACGACGGCGCGCGCCTCGCCTACCAGGTGGTGGCGAAGGCCGATCCGGACGACGCGGTGTCGCTGGAGCTGTACGCCGACCTGGCGGCGCGGAAGCCGGGCGAGGAGGCCGAGGCGGTGGCGGCGTACCGGCAGCTGCTGCGCGGCGGGAGCCGCACGCAGAAGCCGGCCGCGGCGCTGGTCAAGCTGCACGCGTCGCGGCGCGAGTACGACCAGGCCTACTCGGCGGCGCAGGTGCTCGTGCACCTGCTCGGCGCCACCTACGGCGAGGAGGTGCAGGTGGTGGCGCGGCTGCGCAAGTTCGCGCGCGAGCAGGCGAGCCGCCCGCTCGACGACGCGCTCTGGGCGCTGCTGCTCCACGAGCGCGTGAAGGGCCCGCTGGCCGACATGATGACGCTGCTCGCGGTGCACGCGCGCCCGCTGTTCCTGCAGCGCGACAAGGACCTCGGGCTGAACCCGAAGAAGGACGAGCTGGACGTGCAGGGCTCGATGCTCTTCTTCGCGAACATGTTCAAGTACGTGGAGCGCACGCTCGGCTTCAAGGGCCTGCGGCTGTTCCGCAAGTCCGGCGCCGCCGCGAAGCTCGCGATCGTGCCCACCGACCCGGCGGGCCTCGTCGCCTCCGACGAGCTGTTCGAGGAGGCGCCGAAGAAGGAGCTGTGGTTCGCGATCGGCAAGGCGATGGCGTTCGCGCGCCCCGAGCTGTACCTCGCGCGGCTCATGCCGCACGACCAGCTCGACCTGGTGTTCCAGGCGGCGTGCTCGGTGGGCACCTCGCGCTTCGTGGTGACCGCCGATCCGCACCTGGTGGAGAAGCTGAAGCGGGAGCTGGAGCGCACGCTGCCCGAGGGCGTGCGCAAGAACACGCTCAAGCTGCTGGCCCGGAGCTACTGCGAGGTGCAGCACCCGGGCGACGTGCGGTCGTACCTGGACGGCGCGGAGCTGACCTCGAACCGCGCCGGCGCGCTGCTGGCCGGCGATCTCGAGGTGGTGCGGCGGGCGGCGGCGGCCGAGAAGCCGCAGGTCTCGAAGCTGCGGGAGGAGACCCGCCTGCGCGACCTGGCGACGTTCTGCGTCTCGGAGGAGTATGCGACGCTCCGGGAGAAGCTCGGCCTCTCCTGCGTCGTGCCGGCGTGAGCGGGGGCGTCCTTGACGGTGCGGAGCAGGCAAACCTAGGATCTGGGCGGGTTGGCACATGAAATTCGGCTGCGAGCGGTGTGACGCTCAGTACATGATCTCGGACGACAAGGTCGGTCCGAACGGCGTCAAGGTGCGCTGCAAGAAGTGCGGGAACGTCATCCGGGTCCGTCGGGCCGCGGAGAACGGCGCCGTGGCGCCGGAGACGCCCGCGTCCACGACGGCGGCGGTGGCCGGCGACGGCGCCGCGGGGGCCCCGGCGCCCGGCGGCGGCGCCGCCCCGGAGGGCGGGCTCGACGCCGAGCTGGGCCAGGCGTTCGACCACGCCTTCGGCGACACGCCGCCGGCCGGCGTGGCGGCGCCCGGGCCGGATCCCGACGCCACCCAGGAGACCACGCCGGAGGAGCAGGCGCGCATCGCCGCCGCGTCCGCGGCGCCGGCGGCCGAGCTGCCCGCCACCGAGTGGTACGTGGCCATCGGCCAGGCGCAGGTCGGGCCGCTGCCGCTCCTCGAGGTGAAGAAGAAGTGGGAGGGCGGCGACGTCGGCCCCGACTCGCTGGTCTGGCGCCCGGGCATGGGCGACTGGGCGGCGGTGTCCGCGGTGCCGGAGCTGGCCG
>NZ_BAZG01000208.1 GCF_000964525.1 Anaeromyxobacter sp. PSR-1 | reverse complement strand
ATCCCACCAGCCAGCGCTTCTACGCGCCGGTGGACCTCGACCACCCGCACCTCCTCGCGCAGCAGGGGCTGGCGCCGTCGGAGGGCACGCCGCAGTTCCACCAGCAGATGGCCTACGCGGTGGCGAGCCTGACCATCGACCGGTTCGAGAAGGCGCTGGGCCGCAAGGCGCTCTGGTCGCCGCGCGAGCTGCCGGAGCGCCCGCAGGACGACTCCACCTACGTGCCGCGCCTGCGCATCTACCCGCACGCGCTCCGCGAGGCGAACGCCTACTACAGCCCGGCGCGCAAGGCGCTCCTGTTCGGCTACTTCCGCGCCTCCGACGAGGACCCCGGCGATCACCTGCCCGGCAGCTTCGTGTTCACGGCGCTGTCGCAGGACATCGCCGCGCACGAGACCGCCCACGCGCTGCTCGACGGCATGCACCGCCGGTTCAACCGGCCCACCAACCTCGACATGCAGGCGTTCCACGAGGCGTTCGCCGACGTGGTGGCGCTGCTGCAGCACTTCACGTTCCCGGAGATCGTGCGCGACCAGGTGGCCCGCACGCGCGGCGCGCTGCGCACGCAGGCCAACCTGCTCGGTGCCCTGGCCACCGAGTTCGGGCGCGCCATGGGCACGCGCGCGGCGCTGCGCGACTACATCGGGCGGCGCGACCCGGTCACCGGCGTGTGGGCCCCGCACGTCCCGGATCCGGCCGAGTACGAGCAGGCGCGCGAGCCTCACGCGCGCGGCGCGATCCTCGTGTCGGCGGTGTTCGACGCGTTCCTGTCCATCTACGAGCGGCGCACCCGCGACCTGGTCCGCATCGCCACCGGCGGCTCGGGGGTGCTGCCGGAGGGCGACCTCCACCCGGACCTGGTGAACCGCCTGGCCGAGGAAGCCGCCCGCACCGCCGACCAGGTGCTGCGGATGTGCATCCGCGCGCTCGACTACTGCCCGCCGGTGGACCTCACGTTCGGCGAGTACCTGCGCGCGCTCGTCACCGCCGACCGCGACCTCGTGCCGGACGACGACCTGGGCTACCGGCTGGCGTTCGTCGAGGCGTTCCGGCGGCGCGCCATCTACCCGCGCGACGTGCGCACGCTCTCGGAGGACGCGCTGCTCTGGCGCGGTCCGGTCTCCGAGCGCGGGGTGGGCCCCTCGCCCGCGCTGGTCGAGGCGTTCGCGGCGCTGCGCCCGCACGCGCGCAGCCACCTCGACGCGAGCTCGCGGGAGGTGCTGTTCCACCGCGCCCGCGCGCTCCGCGCGGTGCTGCACGACCGGCTGAAGGCGGTGCTGGCCGCGCAGCCGCCCGACTCCGACGACGCGCTCCTGCTCGGGCTCGACCTCGAGGCGGCGCCCACGTTCCAGGTGCACTCGGCCCGGTTCGCCGAGCGCATCGGGCCGGACGGCCAGCACGTCCCGCAGTGCATCGTGGAGCTGCTGCAGCACCGCGACGACGCGCGCAGCGCGGCGCGACCGGACCTCGGGCCGGTGCGCTTCGAGGGCGGCGCCACGGTGGTGGTGGCGCTCCGCGAGGGCGACGGCGAGGGCGCGGCGCTCCGCTGGGTCATCCGCAAGTCGCTCCGCAGCGCCTCGCGCCTGGAGCGCCAGGTCGCGTTCGGCCAGAGCCGCGCCACCGGCTCGGCCTGGGACACCTACTTCGGCGCGCGGGCCCTGAAGACCGGGGTGGAGCCGTTCGCCGCCATCCACCGCAGCTAGCCCGGGCCGGGCGAGGAGAGGCCATGCGAGCGAACCGGAAGGCGACGGCGGCGAAGGGCGGCGGGCGCCGCGCGGACGGCGGGCGCGCCGTGCGCAACGAGGCGGTGGAGCGCCCCGCGCACCGCGGCGGGCGCGAGGACGGCGCGCCGCGGGTGCGGGTGCGCATGTACCGGCCCGGCCTGGGCGACTGCTTCCTGCTCACGTTCCAGCCGGACACGGCCGACGAGGCCCATGTGCTCGTGGACATCGGCACGGTGGGGCGGGGGGACGGCGTCCCGATGAAGGAGGTGGTGCGGGACCTCGCCGAGGTGACCGGCGGCCGGCTCGCCGCGGTGGTGGCGACGCACGAGCACGCCGACCACCTCTCCGGCTTCCCGGCGCTGGCCGACGCCGGCGTCACCGCCGGCGAGGCCTGGGTGGCCTGGACCGAGGATCCGACCGATCCGCTGGCGCGCGCGCTCCAGCGCTACCGGGGCGACCTGTTCACCGCCGCGGCGCAGGCCGCGTCGGCGCTCGACGCCGCGCCCCGCGACGGGCTGCTGGGCGTGCTCCAGGCCGGCGTGCGCGATCTCATGGCGTTCAACGGCTTCCTGCCGGACGAGCGCGGCGCGTCGCTCGGGGCCGCCGCGAAGGGCGGCGGCCTGAAGAAGACCATCGACGCGATGATGCGCTCGGCGCTCGGGCTCGCGCGGCGCGGCCCGCGGTACCTGTCGCCGGGCGACGTGCTGGAGCCGGCCTGGGCCCCGGGCGTGCGCGTCTACGTCCTCGGCCCGCCGCGCGACGAGGCCGCCATCCGGCAGCTGGGCAGCCACGGCTCGCCGGACCTGTACGAGCTCGCCGCGGTGCTGGGCGTCGAGCTGCCGGGCGCGCCCGGGGGGCCGGCGGCGGGCGGGCCGGTGCAGCCCTTCGACGCGGCGCTCGGGGTGCCGCTCGAGCGGGCGGGCGCCCTGGGCGGCGTGGCGGCCGCGTACGAGGCCGAGCCGTGGCGCCGCATCGACGAGGCGACGCTGGGGGCCGCGGCGGAGCTGGCGCTCCAGCTCGACAACGCGACCAACAACACCAGCCTCGTGCTCGCGATCGAGGCCGGGGACGAGGTGCTGCTGTTCCCCGGCGACGCGCAGCTCGGGAGCTGGCTGAGCTGGCCGGAGGTGACGTTCGCGGTGGACGAGCACGGGCGCCGCCGCACGGTGACCGGCGAGGACCTGCTCCGGCGCGTCACGTTCTACAAGGTCGGCCACCACGCCAGCCACAACGCGACCTCGCGCCCCGGGCTGGAGCTGATGTCCGGCCGCAACCTCACCGCCTTCATCCCGCTCGACGAGGGCGTGGCGCGCCGGCGCGAGTGGCCCATGCCGGCCCGCACGCTGTTCGCGGCGCTGAGGGAGAAGACGCGCGGCCGCGTGCTCAAGTCGGACAAGGACGCCGAGCAGGCCGCGCTGGCGCTGGCCGGCGTCTCGGTGGAGCGGCTGCACGTGGAGACGACGCTGCCGCTGGAGGCGCCCGCCGCCGCCCGCGAGCGGGCCACGCCGCGGGCGCGCGCGCACGCGTGACGGACCGGGGGGGCGGCCCGTGCCGCCGCGCCCCCGGCCCGATCACCGGCCACTAGAACCGGTGCGACACGCCCACGTCGAGCGTCCACGCGGTGAACGTGGTCTCGTACGCGGCGATCCCCTGCGCGAGGTTCGAGCCGGTCTGCTTGCCCTCGGGCGCGTAGGTCCCACCCACGTGCACCGAGGTGCGGCCGAGGTCGAGGCCCACGCCCGCGGTGACGTGGTGCTCGAGGACCGCCGGGAAGGCCAGGTTCTCGAGCGCGCGGTCGGCGTTCAGCGGGCTCTTGCCGTAGTCGTAGCCGGCGCGGAGCTTCAGCCAGCTCGCCGCGGCGTACTCGGCGCCGACCTTCAGCACCCACTGGTCCGACCAGTCGAGGTCGAGCTGCATGCCGCCGGTGAGCGCCGGGTCGGTCTGGAGGCGCGGCTGGTTGCGGCCGTTCGTCTGCGACCAGCGGATCCACTGCACGTCGGCGGCGACGGCGAGCCCCGCCACCGGCCGCACGCCCACGCCGAAGGTCAGCAGGTCGGGCTGATCCAGCTCGAGCTTCTCGACGCCCGGCCCGACGTTCGCGGTCGCGCCGGTGGCCGGGTCCACCACGATGGTGTGCGCCGGGACCTCGTACTGGAAGTCCTGGAACCAGCCGCGGCTCTCGTAGGCGAGGCCGGCGGTGAGCCACTCGACGGGCCGCCACGCGGCGCCGACCGTGAAGCCGCCGCCGTAGGAGATGGCGCCGTCGCGCGGCTGCAGCCCGAGCCCGCCGCCGGCGGAGTACTCGAGCGTCGCGTACATGATGTTCGCGGTGACGCCGAGCGAGAGCTGGGGCGTCACCTCGTAGGACACGCCGGGCGCGAGCCGGAGCTGCGAGTAGGACGTGTACAGCCTGCCGCCCAGCAGGTCCTGCGGGTAGTCCACGCCGAGCCCGGCGATGCCGTAGCCGCCCAGGCCGAACGTGATCCGATCGCCGAGCGGGACCACCAGGCCGAAGCCCGGGATGAGCGTCGGGCGGCGCGACGAGGTCTGCTCCTGCCCCGAGGCGGCCCCGACCGCGCGGTAGCGCACGTCGGCGTCGAGGACGGTGATCCCGAAGTCCACCCGGCCGTCCAGCAGCGACAGGCCCGCCGGGTTGGTGATCACGGTGGCCGCGTCGAGCGGGAGGCCCACCGACGCGCCGCCCATCGCGCTCTGCACCGGCCCGAAGCCGATCATGCGCATCCCGTTCACCGCCCCTGCCTGCGACGCCCACAGCGCGAGCGCCGCGGCGACGATCCACCTGTTGCCGGTCATCGTTGACTCTCCCTGGTTGGTCGAACCCCGGGGCCGCCCCTGCGGGGAACGTGCCGACCCTCCTGGAGGGACCGCAGGGTCTGCACTCCGGGTCACCGTGACCTTGCCCCGGGCCGGTCCGGCCTTCGCGGAGGGTACGCCTCACCGAGCGTAAACGACCGTCACCGGGGGTGTTTCGGGTCGGCTGGGACTCTCCGGCTTCCGGGTGACGGCGCCGCGGACCCAGGGTCAACGAGCGAGACCCCCGAAATCGGGATGATCCGATGTGCCGAGAGGTCGTCTCCGCGCGGCGCAGCACGCACCGCTCGTCACGGGGCCATGGCCCGCCCGACCTCCCCTGCGCGCAGCGGCGCCGGCTGGGCCACTGGACCGGTGACCGGGGTCAAGCGGCGCGCGGGCGGGCTGCCTTCCGCGCGGGCACGCCGCGTCCCTCGGTCCGGGGGCGCGCCGATTGCACCGTGCGTCACCTGGACCGTCGGTCCGAGTTCGTCCGGCGACGCCGCGAGGGCGCGGCGCAGAGGGTGGGAGAACGTCAGATGTCGACACTTCGCAACGCGAAGATCGCCACGCGGCTCACGGCGAGCTTCAGCCTGTACATGATCATCGCGGTCTTCGTGGCGGTCGCGCTGCTCTACGCGCTCGCCCGGGTGACCGACCGCGTCGCCGAGGTCTCGGCCGCTGCGCTCGACCGCGACGTCCTGGCCCAGCGCGCCGCGCTCGCCACCGGCGACGCCGGCGGGCTGCTCGCGCAGGCGATCGCGGCCCCCGACGACGCGCACCGCGCGCCGCCGCTCTCGCAGCTCGACCGGCTCCTCGACGAGGACGCCGCCGCGGCGCGCGCGCTCGCGGCCATGCCGCTCGACGCGGAGGAGCGCGCGCTGGTGGGCCAGGCGGAGGCCGCCGGCGCCCGGCTCCGCGACGCGGCCGCGCGCGCCCGGCGCACGCTGGGCCAGCCCGACGACCCGGTGCGCGCGACCGACCTGCAGCAGGTGATCGCGGCGCGCGCGGACCTCCAGGGCGCCTGGCAGCGCCTGGCCGGGCTCGAGACCGAGCGCGTGCGCGAGGCCGCCGCGGCCGCCCAGGCCGACGCGGCCGTGGTGCGGCTCTGGATCTACGCGGGGCTCACGCTCGCGGGCACGCTCGTGATCCTCGCGAGCGTGACGCTCACCCGCAGCATCACCGTCCCGCTGCGCGCCACGGTGGTCCACGCCGAGCGCATCGCGCGCGGCGACCTGCGCGAGGAGGTCGAGGTGACCGGTCGCGACGAGATCGGCCAGCTCGAGCAGGCGATGCAGGCCATGACCGAGAAGCTGGCCGAGGTGATCGGCGAGGTGCGCGGCAGCACCGACGCGCTCACCTCCGCGTCCCAGCAGCTCTCCGCCACGGCGCAGAACGTCTCGCAGGGCACCGGCGAGCAGGCCGCGTCGGTGGAGGAGACCACCTCCTCGCTCGAGGAGATGAGCGCGTCGATCACCCAGAACGCCGAGAACAGCCGCCAGACCGAGACGATGGCGCTGGAGGGCGCCCGGAACGCGCAGGAGAGCGGCGAGGCGGTGAAGCGCAGCGTGGAGGCGATGCGCACCATCGCCGAGAAGATCTCGATCATCGAGGAGATCGCCTACCAGACCAACCTGCTCGCGCTGAACGCGGCCATCGAGGCGGCGCGCGCCGGCGAGCACGGCCGCGGCTTCGCGGTGGTGGCCACCGAGGTCCGCAAGCTGGCGGAGCGGGCGCAGAAGTCGGCCGGGGAGATCGGCGCGCTGGCCGGCTCGTCGGTGGAGGTCGCGGAGCGCTCCGGCGCGCTCATCGCCGAGCTGGTGCCGGCGATCCGCAAGACCTCCGACCTGGTGCAGGAGGTGGCGGCCGCGTCGCGCGAGCAGTCCACCGGCGTCCGCCAGGTCACCAAGGCCATGGGCGTGGTGGACCAGGTCACGCAGCGGAACGCCTCCGCCGCCGAGGAGCTGTCGTCCACCGCCGAGGAGATGTCCTCGCAGGCCGAGGCGCTCCAGCAGCTCGTGGCGTTCTTCCGGGTCCGCGAGGCCCACGCCCCGGCCCGGCCGCGCCCGCCCATGGCGGCCCCGCGGCTGGCGCAGCCCTCGCCCGCGGCCGCCGCCGCACTTGCCCCGAGCGCGCCGGGCCGCGTGAACGGGAAGACGGACGGGGCGCTGGAGAAGGAGTTCAGGCGCTTCTGAGCGGATCGGCGGGCTCGGCGGGCGCGTCCGCGGTCACCGCCACCAGCAGGTAGGGCCCGGCCGCCCCGATCCACGCGCGGAGCGCGGCGCGGACCGGGCCCTCCAGCGCCAGCGCGAACCGGCGCGCGCGCAGCCCGCCCAGCCGCTCCGGCGGCGCGGGCGGGCCGAGGGAGAGGCGCACCGCGCGCAGCGGGACGGTGAGCCCGGTCCCGAGCCACTTCACCACCGCCTCCTTCGCGCCGAACGCGGCGCAGGCGGCGAAGCCGGGCCGGGGCTCGCCCAGCGCCCGCTCGAAGGCGCGCAGCTCCTCCGGCCAGAACGCCTCGCGGTGGAACGCGCCGTCGAGCGCCTCCACCCGCACCAGGTCCACCCCCACCGGCGCGCCGAACGCCGCCGCCGCGGCGACGCCCTCGGTGTGCGTGATGGAGACGTACGCGGGGAGGCGCGCGCCGCGGGCGTCGAGCGCCACCGGCTGCGCCGTCCCGGCCGACGCGTCGCGCAGCACCGCCGCGCACGCGCCCGGATCCCGCAGCAGCCGGCCCACCGCGGCCCGGGCCGCCGCGCGCCCGGCCGCGAACTCGAGCCGGCGCCGCGCGGTGGCCGCCGG
>NZ_BAZG01000209.1 GCF_000964525.1 Anaeromyxobacter sp. PSR-1 | reverse complement strand
GCGCGATCCAGCCCGCGCCGGCCCAGCCGCACCTCGTCGAGCAGGTCCTCGAGCGCGTGCGCCAGCCGGGTCAGGCGCTCCACGCCGAACATGGAGGACAGGCCCTTCAGCGTGTGGGCGGCGCGGAAGACGCCGTTCAGGAGGTCCGGGTCCGGATCCTCGTGCCCGCCCGCCTCGAGCCGCATGAGCCCATGGCCGAGCGCGTCGATGGTCTCCTGGGCCTCGGAGACGAACTCGGCGAGCGCCTTCTGGGATCGGTCGGCCGGCATGGGCGGCGCGGAGGCGCGCCCCCGCGGCCGGGTCAGCGTACCACGCCGCCGACGTGCGGCAAGGCGCGGCCCCGGGACGGCATCTCCACGCGGGAGGGGGGCGCCACCACCTCCACGTCGAGCCCCATGGCGTTGCGGGCGGCGGTCAGGTCGCGCTGCAGCGCGCGCGGCTCGCCCAGCAGCACCTGCCGGCGCACCGGCCGGAGCGTGCTGGCCTCGAGCCACAGCCGCGCCGCCAGCCCCGGCTCGCCGGCGAACGGCGGGAACGACGAGGCGAACGCCTCGCTCCCGGCGCGGGCCATGGCGGTGCAGGCGCGGCGCGCGGCGCCCAGGAACGCGTCGGGCGCGAGCGGCACGGCGGGCAGGCCGAAGCAGAAGACGCGCGCCGGGCGGATGCGGCCGCCGGACGGGACGAGCAGCGCCTCCTCGGGCGCGGCCTCGAACAGCCCGCCGCGGATCACGCGCGAGACCGCGCCGCACATCCGCCAGTCCACGAAGCCGGCCAGCCCCTGGAGCGGCCGCTCCGGCCCGACGAAGACGCACAGCGCGTCCACGTCGAGCGCGTCGATGGCCTGCAGCCCCAGCTCCGCCACCTCGATCTTGAGCGTCACGCCTCGCCCCTCACCGCTCGCCGCGGCGCGCGGGCGGGAGGCCGCTCGCCACCTTGTCGAGGACGCCGTTCACGAACGCGCCCGAGCTCTCGGACCCGTACTTCTTCCCCAGCTCGATGGCCTCGTTGATGACCACCTTGACCGGCACGTCGGTGCGCAGCAGCTCGAACACCGCCAGCCGCAGCACGTTCCGGTCCACCTTGGCCATCCGGTCGAGCCGCCAGTTGGTGGAGACCGCCTCGATGGCCTCGTCCACCGCGCGCCGGTGCTGGGCCACGCCGCGCACCAGCCCCTCAGCCAGGTCCATCACCTCGCGCTCGACCGGCTCGAAGCTCTTCCAGAAGCGGGAGAGCGCGTCGTCGATGCCCTCGGCCGCCACGTCGATCTGGTAGAGCGCCTGCAGCGCGCGCTCGCGGGCCCTGGTCCGCCGGGACGTCACCGTCACTCCGCCTTCCGCGCGGGGGCGCGCGCGATCGCGCGCAGCACGTTGGCCTGCTCCACGGCCGCGGCCGCGGCCTCGGCGCCCTTGTTGCCCGCCTTCACGCCGGCGCGCTCCAGGGCCTGCTCCATGCTGTCGCAGGTGAGCACGCCCATGGCGACCGCGCAGCCGGCCTCCATGGCGACGTGGGCGACGCCCTTCGTCACCTCCGCCGACACGTACTCGAAGTGCGGCGTGCCGCCCCGGATCACCGCGCCGAGCGCGACCACCGCGTCGTAGCGGCCGGTGGCCACCACCCGGCGCAGGATCGCGGGCAGCTCGAACGTGCCCGGGCAGCGGAACACGTCGATGTCGCCGTCGGCGACGCCGTGCCGCCGGAGCGCGTCGGCCGCGCCCACCAGGAGCTGCTCGGTGACGAGCGAGTTGAAGCGCGCCACCACCAGCGCGGCCTTGAGGCCGGTGCCGACCAGCGAGCCTTCGTAGACGTTCATCGCCTTCCCTTTCCCTTCCTGGACGCGGGGGCCGGGCGCCGCCGCTTGGCGGCCCGCGCCGGGGCCGCCGGCGCGCGCGCCACCGCCGCCGCGACCGGCGCCAGCGTGAGCAGGTGGCCCATCTTGTCCCGCTTGGTGATGAGGTACGCGCGGTTCCGGCGCGTCGCCGGCATCTCGATCGGCACCCGCTCCACCACCTCGAGGCCGTAGCCCTCGAGGCCGATGATCTTCTTCGGGTTGTTGGTGAGCAGCCGCATCTTGCGCACGCCCAGGTCGCGGAGGATCTGGGCGCCGATGCCGTAGTCCCGCAGGTCCGGCTTGAAGCCGAGGCGCACGTTCGCCTCGGCGGTGTCGTACCCCTCGTCCTGCAGGTTGTACGCCTTCAGCTTGTTCGCCAGGCCGATGCCCCTGCCCTCCTGGTCGAGGTAGAGCAGCACGCCCTTGCCGGCCCGGTCGATCTGGTCCAGCGCGGCGTGGAGCTGCGGGCCGCAGTCGCACCGCTCGCTGCCGAAGACGTCGCCGGTGAGGCACTTCGAGTGGACCCGGACCAGCACCGCCTCGTTGGACCGCCACTTGCCCTTCACCAGCGCCACGTGCTGGTGGCGGTCCACGTCGTTCTCGTAGGCGACCGCGCGGTACTCGCCGTGCTCGGTGGGCAGCGGCGCCTCGGCCGCGCGCCGCACCAGCGTGTCCTTCATCATCCGGTACGAGATGAGATCGGCGACCGAGACGATAGGCAGGTCGTGCGCCCGGGAGAGCTTCTCCAGCTCGGGCATGCGCGCCATGGTGCCGTCGTCGTTCATCACCTCGCAGATGACGCCGGCCGGCTTCAGGCCGGCGAGGCGGGCGAGGTCCACCGAGCCCTCGGTCTGGCCGGCGCGCACCAGCACGCCGCCCTTCCGGGCGCGCAGCGGGAAGACGTGGCCCGGCCGCGCCAGGTCCTCGGGGCGGCAGCCGTCGGCGACCGCGGTGAGGATGGTGTGGGCGCGGTCCTTGGCGCTGATGCCGGTGCTGACGCCCTGGCGCGCCTCGATCGACACGGTGAACGCGGTGCCGAAGCCGGAGGTGTTCGCCGTCTCGTCCACCATGAGCGGGAGGCGCAGCTGCCGCACCTTCTCCTCGGTGAGGGACAGGCAGACCAGGCCGCGCCCGTAGCGGGCCATGAAGTTCACCGCCGCCGGGGTGACCTTCTCCGCGGCGAGGCACAGGTCGCCCTCGTTCTCGCGGTCCTCGTCGTCGGTCAGGATCACCATCTTGCCGGCGCGGAGGTAGGCGATGGCCTTCTCCACCCGGTCGACGGCGTGCTGCGCGTGCTCCGTCACGGCTTCTCCTCAGCTGCGTATCCCCAGCGCGCCAGGTCTCCCGCGCCGACGCCCTCGAACGCCCGCAGGCGCGCCACGTGGCGCGCCAGCACGTCGGCCTCGAGGTTCACCTTCGTGCCCGCCGCGGCCTGGCCCAGCGTGGTGCGGGCCAGGGTCTCCGGGATGAGCGCGAGCTCGAACCGGTCCCGGGCGGCCGCCGCCACGGTGAGCGACACCCCGTCCACCGCGATGGAGCCCTTCTCCGCCACGAGCGGCGCGATGGCGGCCGGCAGCGAGACGGCGAGGCGCGCGCCCTGCCCCTCCGGGACCCGGCGGAGCACCTCGCCCACCGCGTCCACGTGGCCCTGCACCAGGTGGCCCCCGAGCCGCTCGCCCACGGCGAGCGCGCGCTCCAGGTTGACCTTCGTGCCCGGCCGCCAGCCGCCGACGGTGGTCCGCGAGAGGGTCTCGGGGACCGCGTCGAACGACACCAGGCCGCCGCCGCGCTCGACCACCGTGAGGCACGCGCCGGAGCAGGCGATGCTCTCGCCCAGCACCAGCTCGTCCACCGGCAGCCGCGCAGGGCGGAGCGTCAGGCGAGCGCCTCCCTGCCGGGGGACGATCCGCTCCACCACGCCGACGTCGGCGACGAGTCCGGTGAACATTTCGCGCGAATCCTAGCCTCGTTGCGGGTTTTTCGCCAACGCGGTGCGGCGCGCCGGGACGCCCGTCACGAGCACGTCGTCGCCCACCCGCTCGAACGCCACCTGCTCCAGCCGCAGCGCGTCGGCCATCCGCGCCGGCCCGCGGCCCGCCACGAGCGGCACGCCGTCGCCGCCCGCGATCTTGGGGGCGACGAAGACGGCCACCCGGTCCACCAGCCCCGCCTCGAGGAAGCGCGCGTGGACGTGCGCGCCGCCCTCCACCAGCAGGTGCGCGACGCCGCGGGCGGCGAGCTTCGCGAGCAGGTCGCGGAGGTCCACGCCGCCCTTCCCGCGGCGGCAGCGCAGCAGCTCCACGCCCGGCCCGTACGGCCGCGCCGGCGGGGGAGCCGCGTGCGCCACGAGCGTGGGCGCCGGGGAGCCGCCGCGGAACAGCGCCAGCGTCCGCGGCAGGGAGAGGTCGCTGTCCAGCACCACGCGGATCGGGTCGCGGCCGCCGCGCGGCAGGCGCGTGGTGAGCCGGGGGTCGTCGGCGCGGGCCGTCCCGGCGCCGACCAGCACCGCGTCCACCCGGTCGCGGAGCCGGTGCACCCAGGCGCGCGCCGCCTCCCCGCTCACCCAGCGCGCGTCGCCGGTGCGGGTGGCGATGCGGCCGTCGAGCGTCACCGCCGCCTTCAGCGTCACGAACGGCCTGCCCTCGGTGATGAACGTGAACCAGGGCGCGTTGAGGCGGTCGCAGTCCTCGCGCAGCACGCCCTTCACCACCGCCACGCCGTTCCGGCGCAGCCGGGCCATCCCGCGCCCGTTCACGAGCGGGTTCGGGTCGCTCGAGCCCACGAACACGCGGCGCACGCCGGCCTCGAGCAGCGCCACCGAGCAGGGCGGCGTCTTGCCGAAGTGGTCGCAGGGCTCGAGCGTGGTGTACACGTCCGCGCCGCGCGCCAGCGCCCCGGCGGCGCGGAGCGCCACCACCTCGGCGTGCGGCCCGCCGGCGCGCGCGTGGTGGCCGCGCCCGACCACCCGCCCGTCGCGGACCACCACCGCGCCCACCGCCGGGTTCGGGCTGGTGCGCCCCACCCCGCGCGACGCCTCGCGCAGCGCCAGGCGCATGAAGCGCTCCGCCTCCGCGCCGGCGACGGGCGCGGGCGCACGGGCGCCCGCCCGCCGCCCGGTCGGCGCCGCGCGCGCGGTCACCGCTCCTCCCCCCCGTCCTTCCGCGCCAGGCCCGCCAGCTCGGTCATGAACTCGCCCACGTCGCGGAAGGCCCGGTACACCGAGGCGAAGCGCACGTAGGCCACCTCGTCGAGCGTGCGGAGCCGCTGCATCACCGCCTCGCCGATGACGGTGGTGCGGATCTCCCGCTCGCCCAGCTCCTGCACCTGCCGCTCCACCGCGGAGACGAGCGCCTCCACCTGCTCGGCGGAGACCGGCCGCTTCTGGCAGGCGGTGGCGACGCCCTCGACGATCTTGGCGCGGTCGAACGCCTCGCGGCGGCCGTCCTTCTTCACCACCTGCGGGAGCACGTCCTCGATGCGCTCGTAGGTCGTGAACCGGCGCTCGCAGGACAGGCAGGCCCGGCGCCGGCGCGTGGCCTGGCCGTCCTGCGTCTCGCGCGAGTCCACCACCCGGTCCTCGAGGTGTCCGCAGTAGGGACAGCGCATGGTCCACTCACCCCGGTCCGCCGCCCGGCGCGGGGCCCCGGGCGGCCCCGCCCCGCGGCGCGGCCGTCAGACGCGATCCGCGTACATCGGGAAGTGCGCGCAGAGGTCCTTCACCTCGCCGCGCACCCGCGCCAGCACCTGCTCGTCGGCCGGCGCGTCGAGCACGCGCCCGATGAGCGCGGCCACCAGCGTCATCTCCCGCGCGCCCATGCCGCGGGTGGAGAGCGCCGGCGTGCCGACCCGGATCCCGGAGGTCGTCATGGGCTTCTCCGGATCCCACGGGATCATGTTCTTGTTCACGGTGATGCCGGCCTTGCCGAGCGCCTCCTCGGCCACCTTGCCGGTGAGCTTCTTCGGGCGCAGGTCCACCAGCATCAGGTGGTTGTCGGTGCCGCCGGAGACGAGCCGCAGGCCCGCCGACTTCAGCCCCTCGGCCAGCACCTGGGCGTTCTCCACGATGCGCCGCTGGTACTCCTTGAACTCGGGGCGGAGCGCCTCGCCGAACGCGACCGCCTTCGCGGCGATGACGTGCTCGAGCGGTCCGCCCTGGATGCCGGGGAAGATCTGGGAGTTGAGCGTCTTCGCGTGGGCCTCGCGGCAGAGGATCATGCCCCCGCGCGGCCCGCGCAGCGTCTTGTGCGTGGTGGTGGTGACGATCTCCGAGTGCGGCACCGGCGACGGGTGCAGCCCGGCCGCGACCAGGCCGGCGATGTGCGCCATGTCCACCACCATGGCCGCGCCCACCTCGTTCGCGATCTCGGCGAAGCGGTCGAAGTGCAGCGTGCGCGAGTACGCGCTCGCGCCGACCATCAGGATGCGCGGCCGGTGCTCGCGGGCGAGGCGCGCCACCTCGTCCATGTCGATGGTCTCGTCGGACTGGCGCAGGCCGTACGGGACGATCTTGAAGAGCTTGCCGGAGAAGTTCACCGGCGAGCCGTGGGTGAGGTGCCCGCCGAAGTTCAGGCTCATGGCGAGCACCGTGTCGCCCGGCTTCGCCAGCGCGAAGTACGCGGCCATGTTGGCCTGCGAGCCGGCGTGCGGCTGCACGTTCGCGTGATCGGCGCCGAACAGCTGCTTGGCCCGGTCGATGGCGAGCTGCTCGACCTGGTCCACCACCTCGCAGCCGCCGTAGTAGCGCTTGCCCGGGTAGCCCTCGGCGTACTTGTTGGTGAGGGTCGAGCCGAGGGCCTCGAGCACCGCCGGCGAGACGAAGTTCTCGCTGGCGATGAGCTCGAGCCCCTCCGCCTGGCGCCGCGTCTCCTCGCGGATGAGCTTCGCGATCTGCGGATCGGCCTCGGCGAGGCGCTGCGTGGGCATCATCTTCGTTCTCTCCTCGGGAGCGGTGGCGGGTGGGCGGTTCTATCGCGCCCCGCCGGGTCAGGCAACGGGGCGGTTCAGCGCTCCAGCGCGCCGATCTTGTCCACGCGCCGCTGGTGCCGCCCGCCCTCGAACGGCGTCTCCAGGAACGCCTTCACGACGGCCGCGGCCACGCCGAGCCCGAGCACCCGTTCGCCGATGCAGAGCACGTTCGCGTCGTTGTGCGCGCGGGCCATCCGCGCGTCGAACTCGGTGACGCAGTGGGCGGCCCGGACGCCGTGGACCTTGTTGGCGGAGATGGACATGCCGATGCCGGTCCCGCACACCAGGATGCCCAGGCGCGCGCGCCCGGCCGCCACCGCCTCGGCCACCTGCCGGGCGTAGTCCGGGTAGTCCACGCTCTCGCTCGAGAACGGCCCCAGGTCCTCGACCTCGAACCCGGCCGCCCGCGCCACCTTCACCGCCTCGGCCCGCAGGTTCAGCCCTGCGTGGTCGGAGCCCGCGATCACCCGTTCGGCCATCACCGCCTCCTCTAGCGAAGGGGGCGCATTGTTCCACAGGAC
>NZ_BAZG01000210.1 GCF_000964525.1 Anaeromyxobacter sp. PSR-1 | reverse complement strand
GACCCGACCTGCGACGCGCCGCTCGACGACCCGTTCGTCTCGGCCCGCCACCTGCGCGTCGAGGCGCGCGGCGGCCGGTGGGCGCTCGTGGACCTCGGCTCGACGAACGGCACGTTCATCAGCGGCGCGCGCGTGACGCGGGCCGAGCTGCCGTTCGGCCTCGCGGTGCAGCTCGGGGACGCGGAGATCGTGCTCGAGCCGCGCGAGGCGCCCGAGCCCGCCCGCGCCGAGGCGTTCGAGGGGATGCTCTCGCGCGACGGCGCCATGCGGCAGGCGTTCGAGCTGGTGGAGCGGGTCGGCCCCTCGGAGGCGGCGGTGACCATCCTCGGCGAGACCGGCACCGGCAAGGAGCTGTTCGCCCGCGCGCTGCACGCGCGCTCCGCGCGGCGGGACGGGCCGTTCATCCCGGTGAACTGCTCGGCCATCGCCGAGACGCTCATCGAGTCCGAGCTGTTCGGCCACGAGAAGGGCGCGTTCTCCGGCGCGGAGCGCATGCGCAAGGGCGCCTTCGAGGAGGCCGACCGCGGCACGCTGTTCCTGGACGAGATCGGCGAGCTCCCGCTCGACCTGCAGCCGAAGCTGCTCCGGGTGCTCGAGCTGGGCGAGGTGAAGCGGGTGGGCGCGTCGCGGCCGATCCAGGTGAGCGTCCGCATCGTGGCCGCCACGCACCGCGACCTGCGCGCGCAGGTGCGCGCCGGACGGTTCCGCGAGGACCTGTTCTACCGGCTCTGCGTGGTGCCCATCACCGTCCCGCCGCTGCGGCGGCGCGCCGGGGACGTGCGGGAGCTGGCGGAGGCGTTCCTGGCGCGCGCGGCGCCGCGCGGCGTGGCGCTGCGCTGGAGCGAGGAGGCGCTCGCGAAGCTGGAGGCGTACGACTGGCCCGGGAACGTCCGGCAGCTCCGGAACGTGGTGCAGCGCGCGCTCCTGTTCCGCGGCGAGGGGCTGGCCATCGGGCCCGCGGCGGTGACGTTCGAGGACACCCGCGCCGCGCCCGCCGACGGCGGCGACGACGACACGCTCTACGTGCGCGGCCTCACGCTGGAGGAGATCGAGCGGGAGGCGATCCGCCTGTCCCTGCGCCGGAACCGCGGCAAGCGCGCGGCGGTCGTGAAGGAGCTGCGCATCGCCAAGAGCACCGTCATGAAGCGGATCGGCCAGTGGGGCCTGCACGACGAGGGGCGGCCGCCCGGCGAGGCGCCCGAGCCCGAGCCCGACGACGAGGCCGAGGTGGCCTGACGCCGTGGATCAGTTGTAGCTCGACGGATCCGCGCGGCGCAGCAGCGTCAGCGGGCTCGTGTCCTCGGGCAGGTCCAGCGCGTCCGGGCGGTAGGCGAAGCCGCCGGGCCGGAGGGTCGCGCCGTCGAGCAGCCGCGCGATGGCCTGCTCGAGGTCGTCCTCGGCGGCCAGCACCGGCTTGACCCGCAGGCCGGTGGCGAACGTGATCTCGTCGAGGACGCCGAGGTCGGCCGGGTCCGGCAGCGCCACCACCACCGCCGCGCCGCGCGGCTCGTTCACGCGCGAGAGCGGCAGCACCTTGCGGGTGCGGATGAGCTTCTCGGGCAGCAGGCGGAGCACCGCCGGCGGCACGTGCCGATCGCCGATCTCCATGAACGGCACCCCGAGCTGCGCACCCACCGCGCCGAGCACGACCGGCTCGCCCAGGAAGCCCAGGCTGACGATGCTGCGGCCGAGGCGCCCGCCCCAGCGGCGCTGGTGCGCGAGCGCGCTCTCGAGCTGGACCGCGTCGATGGCGCCCTGCGCCACGAGCAGCTCGCCGATCCGCATCCTCGCCATCGCACACCCTCCACGGACGGTGGAACACCGCCTCGAACGGGACGGAGTGTACCACCTACCTCGGAGGGAGGTGAGAGGAACGAACCTACTTCCGGCGCGGCTTCTTCGGGGCGAGCTCGGCCTGGAGCTTCTTCGCCTGCGCGGCGGCGTCCGACCTGGGGAACTTCGCCACGAGCTCCTTCAGCACGCCCGGGGCGTCCTTCTTCAGCTCGTCCACCTCGAGCATGGCCCGGGCGATGCCCAGCATCGCGTCGGGCGCGCGCTCGGAGCGCGGGGCCTTCTCGTAGATCCAGCCGTACGCGACCAGCGCCTCGCGCCAGCGCTTCTGCTCCATGCAGATCTCGCCGGAGCGGAAGGCGGCCTCGGGGGCCATGGCGTCGGCCGGCCAGCGGCGCAGGTACTCGTCGTACAGCGTCTTCGCGACGCTCTTGTCGCCGGTCGCCTCCTCCTTCTGCGCGAGCGCGAGGAAGGAGACCTTGTCGTCCGGCCGGTCGAGCGTGCCGATGCGCTCCTTGGCCTCGAGCTCGTCGAGCGCGCCGCGGCCGCGGAGGGCCGCGAAGCGCTTGTCGGTGCGGTCGGAGAGGGCGGCGACGGACTTCTCGACCTGCCCGAGGCGGTGCGCCTCGACCTCGAGGTCGCCCTTCACGCGCGTGAAGTCGTCCTGCAGGCGCTGGAGGGAGACCCCGAGATCGGCGCCGCTCCGCCGGGCGGCGCGGTTCAGCTCGTCGATCTTCTGCTGCACCTCGGCGATCTTGCGATCGACCGCGGCGACGCGATCGGCGACGACCCGCTGCTGCTCGGCGGAGTCCGCCTCGAGCTTGTCCAGGCGCGCCTCCATCTGACGCCCGCGCTCCAGCGGGACCCAGCATGCGGTCAGCAGGAGCGCGAGCGCCGGCGCGGCGGCCCGGATGGAGGTGCGGAGGATCACCGCTCGATCTGGAAGTCGTCGCGGCGGTTCTTGGCCCAGCAGGCCTCGGTCGCCTCGGAGCAGACCGGCTTCTCCTCGCCGTAGCTCACCGTGTCCACGGTGGAGCTGACGCCGAGATCGGTCAGGTACTTCTTGGCGGCCTCGGCGCGGCGGTTGCCGAGCGCGACGTTGTACTGCGCGGTGCCGCGCTCGTCGCAGTTGCCCTGCACGAGCACGCGCTTCGCCGGGGCCTGCTTCAGGCAGTCGGCCAGCTTCTGCAGGTTCTGCTGCGACTCGGCCGTCAGGTTCGAGCGGTCGAACGCGAAGTGGACGCTGAACGCGGTGGTGTCGGCGCACTCGGGCGGGACGGACGCCTCGGGGGCGGCGGCGGCGCAGCGGCCGGCCTGGCACTTCTCACCGGCGCCGCAGTCGCGATCGGACGCGCAGGAGCCGGGCTCGCGGGCCACGCAGCGCTCGCCCTGGCACATCTGGCCGGCGGGGCAGTCGGTGTCGGCCGCGCACTGGGGCTTCGGAACGCACGCGTTGGCGCGGCACACGAAGCCCTCCTTGCAGTCGGAGTCCTGGCCGCACTCCTGGCAGCGGCCCTCGACGCAGACCTTGCCGTACCCCTCCTGCTCGGCGCAGTCCTGGCTGGTCTTGCACTCACCGTTCTTGGGCTTCGACGGACAGCCGCCGAGGACGAGGGCGCCTGACACGGTCAGGGCGAGAAGGAGAACACGACGCATGACGACCTCCAGTCGAAAAATGACAAGTCTGGGAACTTGGGGACGTCCGCTTATTGGCTCCATTCGGATCGGCTGTCAAAGGATTTCCTTCTCGCAGAACCATCCGGGATTAACATCCCGGCATGCCGGCGACGGTCCTCGTCGTGGACGACGAACGCAACATCCAGCTCACGCTCTCGCGCGCGCTCTCCATGGAGGGCTACGCGGTGGAGACGGCCTCCGGGGGCCGCGAGGCGCTCGAGAAGCTCGCCGCACTGCCGGTGGATGTGGTGGTCATGGATGTGCGGATGCCCGACCTGGACGGGCTGGCAGTGCTCCAGAAGGCACGCGAGACCCGCCCGGAGCTGCCCGTCGTGATCATGTCCGGGCACGGCTCGATCGACACCGTGCGCAGCGCCTTCAAGCTCGGCGCGTTCGACTACCTCGAGAAGCCCATCACCGAGAAGGAGAAGCTGCTCGTCGCGGTGAAGAACGCGCTCGCGCTCGAGTCGCTGCGCGCCGAGAACGCGGCGCTGCGCCGCGCGGCGGGCCAGCTCGAGATGATCGGCGGCGGCGCCGCCATGCAGCGGCTGTTCGACCTGGTGCGGCGCACCGCGCCCTCCGAGGGCCGCGTGCTCATCACCGGCGAGAACGGCACCGGCAAGGAGCTGGTGGCGCGCGCCATCCACGAGCAGTCGCGGCGGCGCGACCGGCCGTTCGTGAAGCTCAACTGCGCCGCGGTCCCGGCGGAGCTGATCGAGAGCGAGCTGTTCGGCCACGAGCGCGGCGCGTTCACCGGCGCCGTGGCGGCCCGCCGCGGCCGGTTCGAGCAGGCCGACGGCGGGACGCTGTTCCTCGACGAGGTGGGCGACATGCCCGCCGCCATGCAGGCGAAGGTGCTGCGCGTGCTGCAGGAGGGCGAGCTGGAGCGCGTCGGCGGCCAGCAGACGCTGCGCTGCGACGTGCGGGTGGTGGCCGCCACCAACAAGGACCTGCAGGCCGAGGTGGCCGCGGGCCGCTTCCGCGAGGACCTCTACTACCGGCTCAACGTGGTGCCCATCCACACGCCGGCGCTGCGCGAGCACAAGGAGGACGTGCCCGAGCTGGCGGCGCGCTTCCTGGGCGAGGCCTGCGAGCGGAACGGGCGCCGCGCCATGCGCCTCGGCCGCGAGGCGATCGCCGCGCTCCAGACGCACGACTGGCCCGGCAACGTGCGCGAGCTGCGCAACCTGGTGGAGCGGCTCGCCATCCTCTGCGACGGCCCGGAGATCGGCGCCGACGACGTGGTGGCGATGCTGCCCGGCGCCCGCCGCCCGCGCGGCGATCGCCTGCGCGCCGGCGCCGCGTTCCACGAGCTGGTCGAGGAGGCCGAGCGGGAGATCGTGCTCGCCGCCCTCGAGGCGCACCAGGACAGCGTGTCCGACACCGCCCGCGCCCTCGGCCTCGAGCGGAGCCACCTCTACAAGAAGATGCGCGCGCTCGGCATCAAGCGCGGCGCCGAGTAGCCGCCCGCCCGCCCCCGCCCGGCCGTGTCGCCCCGGCCACGTGCCGGCGTGTCGGCCGGGACACGCCGGCACGGAATCCGCTGCGCCGCCGGGCGTTCCATGACGATGGGGCCCCTGGCACGCCGACTGCTCCCCCAGGGGCATGACCTTTCGCCGCCGCGGCGCTTTGCCGGACGCCACCCCGGGAGCTATCGTTCGAGCCCTCGCCGTGGACACCCCCTCCCACCCCGCCACACCGCCCCCGGCCGCCGCGGTCCGCGCCGCCGAGGGCGAGGAGCCGCCGCGCGTGCGCCGTCGCCTCTCCCGCAAGTCGAAGCGGCTCCTCCGCGCCGCCGCCCTGACCGTGCTCGCCGGCGGCCTGCTCGGCGGCGGCCTGCTCCTCGCCTGGACCCGGGAGCTGCCCGCGTTCGACGGCCTCAAGGACTACGCGCCGCTCGTCTCCACCCGCGTGTTCGGCGCCGACGGCGAGGAGGTGTTCCAGTTCGCCCGCGAGCGGCGCACCGTGGTCCCGATCGACGGCATCCCGGACGTGCTGCGCAAGGCGGTGCTCGCGGCGGAGGACGCGCGCTTCTACGAGCACGAGGGCGTGAACTACCTCGCCATCGCGCGCTGCGCGGCCAAGGGGCTGCTGGGCGGGGGCGTGAAGTGCGGCGGCTCGACCATCACGCAGCAGGTGGTGAAGACGTTCCTGCTCCCCACCGAGTGGCGGGTGAAGCGCAAGGTGAAGGAGCTCGTGCTCGCGCCGCGGCTCGAGCAGAACCTGACCAAGGACGAGATCCTCTACCTGTACCTGAACCAGATCTACTTCGGGCACCGGCGCTACGGCGTGGAGGAGGCGAGCCGCTTCTACTTCGGCAAGGGCGTGAAGGACCTCACGCTCGGCGAGGCGGCGGTGCTGGCCGGCGTGATCCAGTCGCCCATGCGCTGGTCGCCGGTGAACCACCCCGCCCGCGCCAAGGAGCGGCAGCGGTACGTGCTGCGCCGGATGATGGAGGAGGGCTTCATCACGCGGGCGCAGGCCGAGGCCGAGTCGGCGCGCGCCATCCGCACGCGCCCGCCGCCGGAGGATCCGCCCGGCGCCTGGTACGCCGACGCGGTCCGGAAGTACCTCGACGAGCGCTACGGCGCCGAGGTGGTCGAGACGCAGGGGCTTCAGGTGGACGTGGCCATGGACGCGCGCCTGCAGGCGGCCGCCGAGAGCGCGCTCGAGGGCGCGCTGCGCGCCGTGGACAAGCGCCAGGGCTGGCGCGGCCCGCTCCTCCACCTCGACCGGCCGCGCGTGGAGGCGGCGCTGCCGCTCTGGCGCAAGCGGCTCGAGGCGATCGAGCCGGGCCCGGGCGAGGTGTACGTCTGGGACCTCGGGCGCGTGAACCCCGACCAGATCGAGCCGGGCGAGGACGCGGAGCAGGAGCGCGACGTGGCGCGCATGGCGCGCGCGCGGCGCCTGGAGGACGGCGGCGTCTACGCCGGCCTGGTGCGCGAGGTGGACGACCGGGCCGCGGTGGTGGACCTGGGCAACGCGCGCGGCGAGGTGACGCTGGCGCAGGCCGCCTGGGCCCGCAAGTGGAACCCGACCTCCGCCACGGCCGCGCCGAAGAAGATGTCCACGGTGGTGCAGCCGGGCGACGTGGTGAACGTGCGCGTGGTGCCGGGGAAGGTGCCGGCCGCGCGCACCGCGGCCGCCGGCAAGCCGCTGCCGCTCGCGCTGGAGCAGACGCCGCTCGTGCAGGGCGCGCTGGTGGCCATCGACCCGGCCACCCGCGGCGTGCGCGCGCTGGTGGGCGGGCTCGACTTCCAGGCGTCGCAGTTCAACCGCGCCACGCAGGCGCGGCGGCAGCCGGGCAGCGCCATGAAGCCGTTCGTGTGGGGCGCCGCCATCGAG
Organism: Anaeromyxobacter sp. PSR-1; assembly: GCF_000964525.1. Classification (GTDB taxonomy): domain Bacteria; phylum Myxococcota; class Myxococcia; order Myxococcales; family Anaeromyxobacteraceae; genus Anaeromyxobacter. Next base: position 456 of record NZ_BAZG01000210.1, on the reverse strand, counting down.
TCGCGCCGCTTCACCCCGGCCACGGTGGTCTACGACACCCCCGACCTCTACCGCGACCCGTGGACCGGCAAGGAGTGGAAGCCGCGCAACTTCGAGAAGGACCAGTTCGACGGCCCCATGCTGCTGGCCGCCGCGCTGGCCCACTCCAAGAACACCGTCTCGGTGAAGCTGGTGGACGCGCTCGGGGTGGACGCGGTCATCGGCTTCTCGAAGCGGATGGGGATCGCGTCCGAGCTGCCGCGCAACCTCACGCTCGCGCTCGGGACCGGCGAGGTGCTGCCCATCGAGCTGGTGAACGCGTACGCGAGCCTCGCGGCGAACGGCTTCCAGACGCCGCCGCTGGTGGTGCTGCGCGTCCGCGACCGCGCCGGCAAGGTGCTGGAGGAGCAGCGGCCGGTCGCGCCGCCGGCGCCGTCCGCGGACGGCGCGGTGGTGGTGACCGCGTCCGCCGTCGAG
>NZ_BAZG01000211.1 GCF_000964525.1 Anaeromyxobacter sp. PSR-1 | reverse complement strand
GTGGTGGAGGGCCCGCGGCCGAACGTGTACGGGCTGCGCGCCTGGCAGGACGGGCTGCTCGAGGTGCAGGACGAGGGGAGCCAGCTCCTCGGCGAGGCGGTGGGCGCGCGCGCCGGCGAGGCGGTGCTCGACGCCTGCGCCGGCGCGGGCGGGAAGACGCTCCTGCTCGCGTCGGCGGTGGGACCGGCGGGGCGCGTGCACGCCGCCGATCCCGACGCCGGGCGGCTGGTGCGCCTCCGGACGCGCGCGCTCGCCGCGGGCGCGGCGGGCATCGTGGCCGTGCACGGCGCCGCCGCGCCGGCGGACCTCCGGGTGGACCGCGTCCTCGTGGACGCGCCGTGCTCCGAGCTGGGCGCGCTCCGCCGCGGGCCGGACCTGCGCTGGCGCATCGATCCGGCCGCGTTCGAGGCGCTGCCCGCGCTGCAGGCGCGGATCCTGGAGCGCGCCGCGGCGCACGTGCGAACGGGCGGGCGGCTCGTCTACGCGACCTGCACGTTCCGCCGGGCGGAGGACGAGGAGGTGGCCGGGGCGTTCGAGCGGGCGCACCCGGAGTTCGAGCGGATCGCGCCGGAGGCGCCGGCGAGCGCCCTCACCCCGGACGGCTTCCTGCGGACCTGGCCGCACCGGCACGGGACGGACGCGTTCTTCGCGGCGGCGTGGGTGCGGCGGGGGTAGGAGAGGGCGCGCCGGCGGCCCGAGCGCGCCCTACCTGGCCTTCACCGCTCGCGCGGACAGCAGCTTCGCGCCGCCGTGCGCCTGGAGCGCCGCGTCCAGCGCCCGTGCGTAGTCGGGCCGCGCGTCCTCCAGGCGTGCACGCCCCCGGTCCGTCAGCACGGTGTACACCCCGCGCTTGTCGTCCGGGCACAGGTCGCGGACGGTGAGGCCGGCGCGCTCCATGCGCTCGACCATCCGCGAGACCGAGCTCTGGTTCAGGCTCAGCTGCGCGGCCAGCTCCTGCATGCGCAGCTCGGAGTCCGGGGATCGCGCCAGCATCTCCAGCGCCCGGAACTCCGTCAGCCCGAGCCCATGCCGCGCCTGGAGCACCTTGCCCAGCTCGGCCTCGACCCGGGCGACGACCTGGATCAGGTCGAGCCACGCATCGCCTCGCCTCGACGTCACCGGCGCGCCCTCCTCTCGAGCGACATGCGGCGCAGCTTCTCACGTGCATGCCCATGCAAGCAACGCGGGGCGCGGGAGGACGCCGGGATCAGCCCGGCAGCCGGCGCCCGTCCGTCCGGGCCCCGGCGCGGTCGGCCAGCTTCAGCCAGACGACGCCGGCGATGATGACCGCCAGCCAGGCGGCCTGGACCGGCGTCAGCGCCTGGTGGAGCAGGACGCTGCCGAGGACGGCCGCGCCCACCGAGCCGATGCCGGCCCACACCGCGTACCCGATCCCCACGTCGATGGTGCGCAGGGCGACGCTCAGCGCGTACAGCGTGAGCAGGAAGAACAGCCCGGCGGAGATGGACCAGCCGGGCACCGTGAAGGCCTTGCTGCCGGCGACGCTGAGCGCGTAGCCGATCTCGAAGGCGCCCGCGAGCAGCAGCATGATCCAGGCGCGCCCGTTGCCCGTGTTCCTGTTCGTCTCGATGTTCGTCGTCATGTCCGTTCCTCGTGGAGTACCCGCTGCGTGATGGAGGGAGGCCGCGCTCCGCCGCTCAGGCGGCGCCGCTGAGCCGCAGGCCCACGACGCCGCCGATGACGAGCGCGATGCCGAGGAGCTTCTGCCAGCCGAGGCGCTGCCCGAAGAACAGGGCGCCCAGGATCACGACCCCGACGCCCGCCACCGACGTCCAGATCGCGTAGCCCACCCCGACGTCGAACGTCAGCAGCGCGAGGCTGAGGAAGAAGGTGCCGATGGCCCCGCTGACGAGGGTGGCGGCCGTCCACCCGGGCCGGGTGAACCCTCGTGCATTGCCTGCGGAGATGGCCACCGCGATCTCGAAGATCACGGCGACGCCGAGATGGAGCCAGCTCATGTCGTGTTCCCCTGGGTCGGTTCGTTCAGGAAGCGCCGCCGGGCGGCGCGCCTAGTTTGTTGCTTGCGCATGCATGTAGTTAGGACCGGCGACGCCGTCAAGTCCTTGCATGTGCATGCAATGCGAAAGAGCGGGCGCGCGGGGCCATGGCGGACTTCCTCCTCGCCCTCGCCCGCTTCGACGAGCGGCAGCGCTGGCGCGGGCTGGGCCACAGCTCGCTGTTCGCGCAACCGGTCCCGCGCCGCGGGCGCTCGCCCTCGTCGCGCCACCCTCCTCGGCACCGGCGCCGGCCACCGACTCGGTTCATCCGGATGAACCGCCGCCGTCCGTGGTTCACCCGGGTGAACCACCTTCCCTCGTGACCTCCGGTGCGGCCTACGCACCGCCGCCACCACGAGACGCCGTGAAGCCGCTCGATGCGGAAGTCGCGCGCCTGCGCCTCACCGTCTCACGGGCGTTCCTCGACAAGCTCGAGGCCGCCACCGACGCGCTGGGGCATGCATGCCCGGGCGGGACTGCGGCGGAGATCCTGGAGTGCGGCCTGGACCTCGTGCTCGCGCAGCAGGCGCGGCGCCACGGCCTGGTCGAGAAACCTCGCAGGAGCGGCGGGCCTTCGGGGACGCGCTGATGGACCGCTACACCGCGCCTACAGGTCGGTGCTCCGCAGCACCGCACCGTTCGACGCGTTGGTGACGAGGTGCGCGTAGCGGCGGAGCCAGGACGAGCCGGGGTCGCGGCGCTTCGGGCGGAACCCCTCGCGGCGCCGCGCCAGCTCGGCGTCCGAGACGTCCACGGTCAGCGCGCGCGCCGCCACGTCGATGGTGATCCGGTCGCCGTCCTTCACCAGCCCGATCACGCCGCCCTCGGCGGCCTCGGGCGACACGTGCCCGACGCAGGCGCCGCGGGTCGCGCCGGAGAAGCGGCCGTCGGTGACGAGCGCCACGCTCTCGCCCAGGCCCATGCCCATGATGAGCGAGGTGGGGGAGAGCATCTCCTGCATGCCCGGCCCGCCCTTCGGCCCCTCGTAGCGGATCACCACGAAGTGCCCGGGCTTCACCTTGCCGCCCATGATCCCGGCGATGGCCTCGTCCTGCGAGTCGAAGCAGATCGCGTCGCCGGTGAACTTGCGCATCGAGGGCTGGATGCCGGCGGTCTTCACCACCGCGCCCTCCGCGGCCAGGTTCCCGAACAGCACCGCCAGGCCGCCCACCGGCGAGTAGGCGTTCTCGAGCGGCCGGATGAGCTCCGGGTCGGCGGTCCGCGCGTCGCGGATCCGCTCGCCGACGGTCTCGCCGGTGACGGTGAGCGCGTCCTCGCGGACGATGCCGCCGCGGCGGGCGGCCTCGCGCAGCACCGCGGGCACGCCGCCGGCGCGGTGGATGTCCTCCATGTGCACGGTCGCGAGCGACGGGGCGATCTTCGCGATGTGCGCGACCTTGCCGGCGATCTCCTCGATGTCGCGCAGCGACAGCGGCGCGCCGGCCTCGCGCGAGATGGCGAGCATGTGCAGCACGGTGTTGGACGAGCCGCCCATGGCCATGTCCACCACCATGGCGTTGTGGATGGCGTCGCGGTTCACCAGGTTGCGCAGCTTGAACCGCTCGTCGGCGGCGATCTCCACCGCCCGCCGCGCGGCGCGCCGCACCAGCGCCTCGCGCTCGGGGGTGAGCGCGAGCACGGTCCCGTTGCCGGGCAGCGCCACGCCCATGGCCTCGCACAGCACGTTCATCGAGTTCGCGGTGAACATGCCGGAGCACGACCCGCCGGACGGGCACGCCTGGCACTCGATCTCGTACAGCTCGGCGTCGGTCAGCTGCCCCTGCGCGCGCTTGCCCACCGCCTCGAACGCGGTGTTGAGGTCGATGGGCGTCCCGTCGTGCAGGTGGCCGGCCTTCATGGGCCCGCCGGACACGAACACGGTGGGCACGTTCACGCGCAGCGCGCCCATGAGCATGCCGGGCACGATCTTGTCGCAGTTCGGGATGCAGACGAGCGCGTCGAGCTGGTGCGCGTTCATCACCGTCTCGATGGAGTCGGCGATGAGCTCGCGCGACGGCAGGCTGTAGCGCATGCCCTCGTGGCCCATGGCGATGCCGTCGTCCACGCCGATGGTGTTGAACTCGAACGGCACCCCGCCGGCCTTGCGGATCTCGTCCTTCGCGATCCGGCCGTACTCCTGCAGGTAGTAGTGGCCCGGGATGATGTCGATGTGGCTGTTGGCGATGCCGATGAACGGCTTCTCGAAGTCGCCGTCGTTGAGGCCCGTCGCGCGGAGGAGGCTGCGGTGGGGCGCACGCTCGAAGCCCTTCTTGATCCGGTCGCTGCGCATCCCACCTTTTTCGCGGAAAGGCGCGTGGAAATCAATCGGCCGAGCGCGCGCGCCGCGGCGGGCGGGCGTGCGTCCCCCTCGCCGCCCGGCGCGCCGGGGCACGCCGCGTTAGATGGAGGTCGATGCGTGCCCCCGGCTTCGACGAGGCGACCGAGCGCGTGCGGCGGGCGCTCGGCGCGCGGCCGCGCCGGACGCTGGAGGTCCCGGGGTTCCGGCCGGCGGCGGTGCTGGTCGCGCTGCTCGACCGGCCCGGCGGCCCCTCCGTCCTGTTCACCCGCCGTTCACAGGCGCTCGAGCACCACCGCGGCGAGATCTCCTTCCCGGGCGGACGGCTCGAGCCGGGCGAGGACGCCCCGGCCGCCGCGCTCCGCGAGGCGCACGAGGAGGTGGGGCTGGCGCCGGCGGCGTCGGAGGTGCTCGGGCTGCTCGACGACCTGCCCAGCGTGGCCGGCTACGTGGTGACGCCGGTCGCCGCCTCGGTGCGCGCGCCGCCCGCCGCGTTCACCGCCGCCGCCGACGAGGTGGACGAGCACTTCGAGCTGCCGCTGGCGCAGCTCCTCGACCCGGCGCTGCGGCGCGCCTCCCTGTGGGATCCCGCCCGCCTGCCGGAGCGGCTCGCGACGGTGGTGGCCCGCGCGGCGGTGCCGTTCGAGGACGTGGACCCGAGGACGGGGCACTGGCGGGTGTGGTCGTTCCACGCGGACGAGGCGCGGGTGGTCTGGGGCCTCACCGCCCGGATCCTCGCGGATCTCCTCGATCGGGCCTTCGCCGGGCGGGGGTGACCCCGGACGCCCGCGTCGGGGGGGCGTGTCGCGCACGGGGATTTGCGGGCTTACCATCCCGGCGTGAGCCGCACGCCCGCCGCCCTGCTCGTCGCGCTCGCCGCCGCGGGGCTCGCGGCCGGGGGCTGCGGCAACCCGACCTTCGATCGGCGCATCGACCAGGGCGGGCGCGGCGTGGGCGAGGCGTGCACGCGGGCCTCCGACTGCCGCTCCGGCCTGTGCCTCTCGCGCGTCTGCGCCGCGTCGATCCCGGCCGGCGCGTGCAGCCCCTCCGGTCGCCGGCCGGTGATCGCGCTCGGCGCGGTGGCCGGCCCGGCGGAGCGGCCGCCCGACGTCCCGGATCCGCCCTGCGCGCTGCCGGTCAACGCGGCGGTGATCGGGCCGGTGCAGGAGCGCGGCACGCACGCGCCCGGCGACGAGGTCTCGTTCGACGTGCCGCCCGGCACCACCGGGTTCACGCTCTACTTCCAGGAGGTGGACGGCACGGCGCCGGAGGCGGTGGACTGGCCCGGCGCCGGGCCCGCCGCGAACGCGCCCTTCCCGCAGGTCGTGGTGGACGGGGGCGGCGCGCGCTTCTACGACGACGCCGCCAGCCCGCCCGTCGTGAACGGGGTGCGCGACTACAGCCAGTGGCTCCTGTTCTATGCCGGCGTGATCCCCTCGGCCGGCGCGGTCACCGTCCCGAACACCACCACCGCGCTCGACCGCATCCGCTCCGACGGCCAGCTCGCGCCGGGCGCGTGGCGGTTCACGCTGAACGACCTCGCGGCCGCCTGCACCACCACCACCGGCTGCACCGGCGGGAGCACCGAGGGGCGCTACGACGTGAAGGTGGTCACCCGCGCCGGGCCGCTCGTGTCCACCGGCACGCTCGACCTCGAGATCTACCTCGTCTCCTCCGACCCCGCGCACCCGGAGTACACCGCCGCGAACGCCGCCGCCGATCCGTCCAACAACGCCACCGCCGCGCAGTTCCGCCGCTTCGTGGACGGGCTCCAGTCGCTGTTCGCCCGCGCCGGCGTGTGCCTCGGCACCGTCACCTTCCACGACGTGGCGGACTGGGCGCGCACCGAGCTGAACACGCCCAGCATCGACGACTCCGGCCCGTGCAGCGAGCTCGCGCGCCTGTTCCGGCTGGCGGAGCCGCGGAGCGCGGTGCACCTGTTCCTGGTGGACGAGCTCACCACCTCCGCGAGCGGCGGCGGCGGCACGGTGGTGGGGCTCGACGGCTCGATCCCCGGCCCCTCCGGCGTGCCCGGCGGCGTGAACAGCGGCGCCGCGGTGGTGCTCGCGGACCTCGGCGCCGAGGCGGCGCCGGGCGCGTGCTCGCCGGCGAGCCCGTTCTCGGTCGCCGCCTGCGGCACCGACGTGGTCTCGTACATCGCCGCCCACGAGGCGGGCCACTGGCTCGGCCTCTACCACACGACCGAGGCCACCGGCACCGCGCTCGACCCGATCGCCGACACGCCCGGCTGCCCGTGCGGCACCTGCCGCTCGCCGTCCTCGCCGATCCCCTGCGGCAGCGCGCTCCTCTCCGCCCCGCAGTGCGCCGGCACCTCGGGCTGCGGCGGCGGCGACAACCTCATGTTCTGGCAGATCGACCCGTCGATCGCGCGCGGCACGCTCACCCCGCAGCAGGGCGAGGTCGTGCGGCTCAACCCCGCGGTTCGCTGAGGGAGGTCCCCGTGCTCGCGCCCGGCCTCGCCGCCGCCCTCGCCCTCTCGGCGCTCGCCGCCGCCCCCGGGGCCGCCGCGCCCTCCACCGCCGACGAGGTGCGGGCGATGCTCGGCACCATCGACCGGCCCATCCCGGCGGAGGCGTGGCGCGCGCTCGGCCCGGAGGCCGGGCCGCTGCTCGAGGCCGCGGCAACGAGCGGCAGCGAGCTCCCGAGCCGCCGCGCCCGGGCGCTGGAGGGGCTGGCGGCGCGCGGCGGGGCGCGGGCCGAGGCGCTCCACCGCCGGCTCGCCGCCGACGCGGCCG
>NZ_BAZG01000212.1 GCF_000964525.1 Anaeromyxobacter sp. PSR-1 | reverse complement strand
AGTGGACCCTGCCGTCCGGCAGGGCCACGCCGCGCCGCTCCACCTCGGCGCGGGGGCGGAGCATGCCGGACGCGTCGGGGCCGTAGGGGACGTCCACCGGATGTGCCTGGTGCATGCGGGCCGCCTCCTCGTGGCACTCCACGCACGTGGACACGGGGGCGCCGAGCAGGCTCCCGTGGATCTCGTCCCAGCGGCCGGGGACGGTCTGGCCCGCGATGGGCGCCGGGGCGAGGGCCGCCAGCGCAGACAGCACGGCGAGGATCGTCGGACGCATGGCCCCTCCGCGCAGCGTCGAAGCGATCGCAACCTCGCCACGAGCGTACCGGGGGCCATCACCCGCGTCGGCCTCACCGCGGGGGTCGCGCGGGCGGGTCGCGCCGCCGGGCCTGCGACGGTGGCGGCAAGGGAAGCGCCGGGGTGGTCCCCGGGGGGAGGGACTCAGGCCGCGTGCAGCGGCGCGTCAACCACGCGGATCCCGTCCTCGGTGGCGACGAAGCCGCCCTCGGGCACCTCGCGCCAAGGGGCCCGGCCGATCCGCTCGCTCGCCACCACGAACGCGTGGCGCGGTCCGGCATCGCTCGCAGCGTGAAGCGTGCGGCCGCGGCGGCAGGCGGCGAGCAGGCGGCCGTCGGACACGAGGAAGGTGAGCGAGCTCGGCTTCGGCGAGGGCTCCGCGTCCGCGATGCGCAGCACGGTGTCGGTGGTGGCCGCGAGCGCCGCGCGCACCGCCTCGACGCCGGGATCCTCGAGGCCGCCGCGCGCGCGCAGCCGGGTGAGGAACAGGTGGAAGCAGCGCTCGCTGTCGGTGTCGCCGCGGATGCGCCCGCGCAGGTCGGGGTCGATCTCCGCGAGGATCCGCTCGCGCACCGCCGCGTCGTCCTTGAAGCGGGCCACGGTCCCGTTGTGGGCGAAGATCCACCGGTCGTGCACGAACGGGTGGGTGTTCTCGCGGAGCACCGGCCCGACGCTCGCCTCGCGCACGTGCGCGACCACCACGGCCGAGCGGATCTCGCGCCCCGCCTCGACGAAGGCGGCGTCGGCGTGGGCGGGGAGGATGCCCCGGCGCACGAGGGGTGAGCCCTCCACGTACCACCCGATGCCCCAGCCGTGCGGGTGCCGGTGGGACTGGAACCGGAGGGCGTTCTCTGCGCTGCAGAGCGGCTCGCAGGCGTCGCGGCCGGGGTGGGCGTGCTGACCGAAGAGGCGGCACATCGCGGACGCCAGGAATCTAGCAGGGCGCCGGCCGCCGATCCAATCCGGGCGGGGGCGCACCCGCGGCGACGGGCGGGCGGGCGGGGTGCCTCAGAGCCTCGCGTCCACGGGCGGCCCGAACGGCCGGGGGGCGCCGGCGCCCAGCTCGTAGAACGCCACCTGCGCGTGCCGCCCGCGCACGGTGAGGATCGCGGCGGTGCGCGGCAGGCGGAAGCGACGCGGGCCGGCGCTGCCCGGGTTCACGTAGAGCGTGGGGCCGAGGCGGGCCGCGCCGGGCCGGTGGGAGTGGCCGTGGATGACCAGCTCGGGCGGATCGCGCGCGAGCAGCGGGCGCGCCGGGGGGCGGGGCCGGTCGCGCGGCCCGAGGTCGTGGACCACCAGCGCCCGGAGCGCGCCGAGCGCGAGCCGGGCGGTCTCCGGCAGCGCGTCGAACGCGGGATCCCGGTCGTTGTTCCCGCGGACGGCGGCGACCGGCGCGACGACCGCGAGCGCGTCCAGGATCTCCGGGCGGACCACGTCGCCGGCGTGGACCAGCAGGGCGCAGCCGCGGAACAGCGCCGGCAGGGCGGGGTCGAGCAGGTCGTGCGTGTCCGAGAGCAGCCCGACCCGCACGGCGCCCTCAGCGGCAGTCCACCATCGCGGCGGGCGCCGCCTCGTGCACCACCCGCCCGTGCTTCACCACCACGAGCGCGTGGTTGACGGCCATGTGCCAGGCGAGGTGCTCGGGCGAGCCGCAGCCCCACAGCACCAGGTCGGCGTCGGCGCCGCGCGCGACGCGGCCGAGGTCCGGCTGCCGCAGCGCCCGCGCGCCGCCGGCCGTGAACGCGACGAGCGCCTCGGCGGGCGTCAGCCGCAGCTTCAGGCAGGCGAGCGAGAGGGTGAGCCCGACGTTCTCGCTCATGGCGCTGCCCGGGTTCATGTTGGTGGCGAGCGAGACCGGCACGCCCGCCTCGAGCAGCCGCCGCGCCGGCGCGTACCGCTCCGAGCCGAGGAACAGCGTCGAGAGCGGCAGCAGCCCGGCCACCACGCGCGCCGCGGCGAGCGCGGCGATCCCGGCGTCGTCCAGCTCCTCGAGGTGATCCGCGCTGGAGCAGCCGAGCTCGGCGGCGAGCCGCGCGCCGCCGCCGGCGGTGAGCTGCTCGGCGTGGACGCGCGGCACGAGCCCGCGGTCCTTCGCCGCCTGGAGCAGCCGCCGGGCCTCGTCGGGCGCGAAGGCCCCGTCCTCCACGAACACGTCGCAGAACTGCGCCAGCCGCTCGCGGGCGACCTGCGGGATGAGCGACGCGCACGCCTCGCGCACGAACCCGGCCCGGTCGCCCACGTGCTCCGGCGGCACCGCGTGGAACAGGAGCGTGGGCAGGATGGTGGCGTCGCCGCCGAGCGCGGCCCCGAGCTGGTGGACGATGCGCAGGAGCCGCAGCTCCTCGGGGGCGTCCAGGCCGTAGCCGCTCTTCACCTCGAGCGTGGTGACGCCCTGGGCGATGAGGCGGCGCGCGCGCGCGGCGGCGGCCGCGAGCAGCTGCTCGTCCGGCGCGGCCCGGGTCTCGCGGGTGGTGACCGCGATCCCGCCGCCGGACAGCGCCACCTGGAGGTAGGTCCGCCCCGCGCAGCGGAGCGCGAACTCGCCCGCGCGCTCGCCCGCGAAGACGAGGTGCGTGTGCGAGTCCACCAGCCCCGGGGTGACCAGGCCGCCGCGGGCGTCGATCACCTTCGCGCCGGCCGCGTTCACCTCGGCCTCGAGGTCGCGATCGCGGCCGACCCAGGCGATGCGGCGGCCGTCCACGGCCACCGCGGCCCCGGGGAGCAGGCCGGCGTCGGAGGGGCCGCGGTCGCAGGTGGCGACCACGGCGTTGCGGAGGACGAGGGTGGCGGCGGGGCGGCTCACGGCAGCTTGATACCCCGTTCCCGCGCGACGCGCTCGGCCTCCGGATAGCCCGCGTCCGCGTGACGGAGCACCCCCATGGCCGGGTCGCTGCGCAGCACCCGGGCGACGCGGCGCGCCGCCGCATCCGTCCCGTCCGCCACGATCACCTGGCCGGCGTGGAGGCTCCAGCCGATCCCGACGCCGCCGCCGTGGTGGAAGCTGACCCAGGACGCGCCGTTCACCGCGTTCACGAGCGCGTTCAGGATGGGCCAGTCGGCCACCGCGTCGGACCCGTCCTTCATGGCCTCCGTCTCGCGGTTGGGGGAGGCGACCGACCCGCAGTCGAGGTGGTCGCGGCCGATGACGATGGGCGCCTTCACCTCGCCCCGCCGCACCAGCTCGTTGAACGCCAGCCCGGCGCGGTCGCGCTCGCCGTAGCCGAGCCAGCAGATCCGCGCGGGCAGCCCCTGGAACTGGACCTTGCGGGCGGCGAGGTCGAGCCAGCGGCGCAGGCCGGCGTTCTCCGGGAACAGCTCCGCCACGGCGCGGTCGGTGCGCGCGATGTCGGCCGGGTCCCCGGACAGCGCCACCCAGCGGAACGGGCCCTTGCCCTCGCAGAACATGGGCCGGATGTAGGCCGGGACGAAGCCGGGGTAGGCGAACGCGTCGGCGAGGCCCGCCTCGCGCGCGCCGGCGCGCAGGTTGTTGCCGTAGTCGAACACGTGGCTGCCCATGCGCCGCATGGCCAGCATCGCCTCGACCTGCCGGGCCATGGACTCCTTCGCGCGCCGCACCACGCCCTCCGGGTCGCGGGCGCGGAGCGCGGGGAGGTCGGCGAGCGGCACGTCGGCGGGGACGTAGCCGTTCAGCGGGTCGTGGGCGGAGGTCTGGTCGGTGACGAGGTCGGGGGCGACGCCGCGCCGGGCCAGCTCGGCGTAGACCGTGGCGGCGTTGCCGACCAGGCCCACCGAGAGCGGCCGCCGGGCGCGGCGCGCCTCCTCGAGCCGGGCGAGCGCGTCGTCGAGGTCGGCGGCGCGCGCGTCGAGGTAGCCGGTCGCGATCCGCTTCTCGATGCGGGCCGGGTCCACGTCCACGCCCAGGAACGCGGCGCCGAGCAGCGTGGCCGCGAGCGGCTGCGCGCCGCCCATGCCGCCGAGGCCGCCGGAGAGCACCAGGCGGCCGGCGAGGTCGTCGGTGCCGAAGTGCGTGCGGCCGGCCTGCGCGAACGTCTCGTAGGTGCCCTGCAGGATCCCCTGGCTGCCGATGTAGATCCAGGAGCCCGCGGTCATCTGCCCGTACATCATGAGCCCGCGCGCCTCGAGGTCCCAGAAGTGCTCCCAGGTGGCGAAGCGCGGGACCAGGTTCGAGTTCGCGATGAGCACGCGCGGCGCGTCGGGGTGGGTGCCGAGCACGCCCACCGGCTTGCCGCTCTGGACGAGCAGCGTCTCGTCGTCGCCGAGCGCCTTCAGCGCGGCCACGATGCGCCGGTAGCTCTCCCAGTCGCGGGCGGCCTTGCCGGTGCCGCCGTAGACCACGAGGTCCTCGGGCCGCTCGGCCACGTCGGGATCGAGGTTGTTCATCAGCATGCGGAGCGCCGCCTCCTGCACCCAGCCTCGGCAGGAGAGGGCGCCGCCTCGCGGCGCGCGGATCGGATCCATGGGAGCAACCTCCGGCGCGAGAGGGTGGCGCGGAGGCCGGCCGGCCGCACCGCGAAAAACGGGGCCCGTCGCGGCCGGCCGCTGCTAGACTCCGCGCGCTCCATGAACGACCGCCTGTTCATCTCCGCCCTGCGGCTCCTGCCCAAGAACGCCCTCTCGCGCGCCGTCGGCGCCCTCACCCGCTGGCGCGCGCCGGTCCCGGTGCGCCTCGCGGCCATGCGGGCGTTCGCGCGGCGCTACGGGATCGACCTGTCGGAGTGCCCGGACCTCGACGTGTACCGGACCTTCGGCGAGTTCTTCGCGCGCCCGCTGCGGCCGGGGCTGCGGCCCGTCGCGCCCGGGGAGCGGGTGCTGGTGTCGCCGGTCGACGCGGTCGTGTCCGAGACCGGCCTGGCCGAGGCCGGCCGGCTGGTCCAGGCGAAGGGCATCGACTACCCGGCCGCCGCGCTGCTGGGCGACGACGCGCTCGCCGCGCGGCTGGCGGGCGGCGCCTACGCGACGCTGTACCTCTCGCCCCGGGACTACCACCGCATCCACTTCCCGCTGGGCGGGCGGGTGACCGGCTGGCGGTACGTGCCGGGGAAGCTCTGGCCGGTGAACCCGGCCTCGGTCCGGACGGTCCCGGGCCTCTTCGCGCTGAACGAGCGGCTGGTGACCGTCCTGGAGACGCCGCTCGGCGCCTGCGCGGTGGTGGCGGTGGGGGCGACGGTGGTGGGCCGGGTGTGCGCCTACTACGACCCGTCCATCCCGTTCACCAACCTGCCGGGCGCGGCGCCGCGCCGGCACGACTACGAGACGCCCATCCCGGTGGAGAAGGGGCAGGAGCTGGGGGCCTTCGAGATGGGCTCCACCGTGATCCTGCTCTTCGAGCCGGGAAAGGTCCGCCTCGACCCGCGGCTCGCGCCCGGGGCGCGGGTCCGGGTGGGCGAGCCGCTCGGCGGCCCTGCGTAGCCCGGGGGCGGCGGGCCGGGCTCCCACACCCCCGTGCATCACGGGCGGGGCTCTGGTATCTACGCCGGCGTGAAGATCAACGGCGTGAAGGGCATGAACGACGTCCTCCCCGCGGACGTCGCCCGCTGGCACGAGATGGAGTCGGTCGCGCGCGAGGTGTTCGCGCTGTACGGCTACCGCGAGGTGCGGACCCCGGCCGTGGAGCACGCGGCGCTGTTCGCCCGCGGCGTCGGCGAGGCCACCGACATCGTCAACAAGGAGATGTACGTCTTCGAGGACAAGGGCGAGGAGCTGCTCGCGCTGCGTCCCGAGGGCACCGCCGGCACGGTGCGCGCGTTCATCGAGCACGGCGCGTTCGTGGAGGGCCCGCAGAAGTGGTTCTACATGGGCCCGATGTTCCGGCGCGAGCGGCCGCAGAAGGGCCGCTACCGCCAGTTCCACCAGATCGGCTGCGAGGCGTTCGGCGTCGCCGAGCCGTACCTCGACGCGGAGCAGATCGCGCTGCTCGCGGACTACTTCGCGCGCCTGGGCGTCACCGCGGAGCTGAAGCTCAACTCGGTGGGCGACGCGCAGTGCCGCCCCGCCTACCTCGCCGACCTGAAGGCGTACCTGGTCGCGAACCAGGGCGCGCTCTGCGCCGACTGCAAGGACCGCATCGAGCGCAACCCGCTCCGCGTGCTCGACTGCAAGGTCGAGTCCTGCCAGCCGGTGCTGGAGAAGGCGCCGCGGCTGCTGGAGCGGCTCTGCGAGCCGTGCCGGACGCACTTCGACCAGGTGAAGGCCGGGCTCGACGCGCTCGGCGTCGCCTACCGCATCGAGCCGAGGCTGGTGCGCGGGCTCGACTACTACGTGCGCACCGCCTACGAGTTCACCTCCGACGCGCTGGGCTCCCAGTCCGCGGTCGCGGGCGGCGGCCGGTACGACCGGCTGGTCGAGACGCTGGGCGGGCCGCCGACGCCGGGCATCGGCTTCGCGCTGGGCGAGGAGCGCCTCTCCATGATCCTGGAGAAGGTCGGTCGCGCCGCGCCGGAGCGGCGGCCGGCGGTCTTCTTCGTCAGCGCGGACGCGACCGGCGCGCTCGAGGGCCTGCGGCTCGCCGCGGCGCTGCGCCGGGCCGGGATCGCCTGCGAGCTCGATCCGCGCGGCGGCAAGATGAAGGCGCAGTTCAAGCAGGCGGAGCGGGTCGGCGCGCGCTGGGCGGTGGTGCTCGGCGGCAACGAGGTCGCGACCGGCCAGGCGAAGCTGAAGGACCTGCAGACGCGCGAGGAGACGCCGGTCGCGCTCTCCGAGCTCGCCGCGCGGGTCGCGGGGTAGCCGCCATGCCGCTCGCGCCGCTCGCCGCG
>NZ_BAZG01000213.1 GCF_000964525.1 Anaeromyxobacter sp. PSR-1 | reverse complement strand
CAGCGTGGCCTTNTCCGACTCGAGCGTGACCAGCGGCGCCTCGGCGTCCACCTGCTCGCCGGGCTTCACCAGCACCTCGATGACCGGGACGTCCTTGTAGTCGCCGATGTTCGGGACCTTGACCTCGATGGTGCGCATGTCCTCGTTCTCGCGGTCTAGACGGTCCAGGGGGCGGGGCGGGCCGGGTCGATGCCGTACTTCTTCATCGCCTCGGCGACCTTGGCGGCGGGCACGGTGCCCTCGTCGGCGAGCGCCTTCAGCGCGGCCACCGCCACGTGGTGGCGGTCCACCTCGAAGAAGCGGCGCAGCTTCTCGCGCGTGTCGGAGCGGCCGAAGCCGTCGGTGCCGAGCACGTGGTAGGCGCGCGGCACCCACGGGCGGATCTGCTCGGCGAAGGTGCGGACGTAGTCGGTCGCGGCGACGACCGGCCCCTGCGTGCCGCCGAGGCACGTCTCCACGTGCGCGCGGCGCGGCGCGTCCTCGGGGTGGAGGCGGTTGTGGCGCGACACCGCCATGCCGTCGCGCGCCAGCTCGGTGAAGCTCGGGCAGCTCCACACGTCGGCGTCCACGCCCCACTGGCTCTTCAGCAGGTCGGCCGCGGCGATCACCTCGCGGAGGATGGCGCCGGAGCCGAGGAGCTGGACCCGCGGCCCCTTCGCCTTCCCCTTCGCGCCCTGCTTGAACAGGTACATGCCCTTGACGATGTCCTGCTCCACGCCCTCCGGCATGCCCGGGTGCGCGTAGTTCTCGTTGAGGACGGTGACGTACCAGTACGCGTCCTCCTGCTCGGCGAGCATGCGGCGCAGGCCGTCGTGCACGATCACCGCCACCTCGTACGAGAACGTCGGGTCGTACGAGCGGCAGTTCGGGATCACCGACGAGAGCACGTGCGAGTGCCCGTCCTCGTGCTGGAGCCCCTCGCCGTTCAGCGTGGTGCGCCCGGAGGTGCCGCCGACGAGGAACCCGCGGCAGCGCATGTCGCCGGCCGCCCAGGCGAAGTCGCCGACGCGCTGGAAGCCGAACATCGAATAGAACAGGTAGAACGGGAGCATCGGCTCGCCGTGCGTGGCGTACGCCGACGCCCCGGCGATCCAGTCGCACATCGCGCCCGCCTCGGTGATGCCCTCCTGCAGCACCTGCCCCTGCTTGTCCTCGCGGTAGTAGGCGAGCTTGTCGGCGTCCTCGGGCGTGTAGAGCTGGCCGACGTGGCTCCAGATGCCGAGCTGCCGGTACATGCCCTCCATGCCGAAGGTGCGCCCCTCGTCCGGCACGATGGGCACCACGCGCTTCCCGATGGCCTTGTCGCGCGCGAGGATGGTCATGATCTGCACGAGCGCCATGGTGGTGGACAGCTCGCGGTCCTCGCTGCTCTTCAGCAGCCGGTCGAACGCGGACAGCGGCGGCACCTCCAGCGGCTTCGCCTTGGCGCGGCGCCGCGGGCGGTCGCCGCCCAGCTCCTGCCGGCGCGCCTTCAGGTACTCGAGCTCCTTCGAGCCCTCCGGCAGCCTCAGGAACGGCACCTTCTCGAGCTGGTCGTCCGGCACCGGCAGGTCGAAGCGGTCGCGGAAGCGCCGGATGGCGTCCACCGCGATCTTCTTCTGCTGGTGGGCGATGTTCATGGCCTCGCCGGCCTCGCCCATGCCGTAGCCCTTGATGGTCTTGGCGAGGATGACGGTGGGCTGGCCGGTGTGCTTCACCGCCGCGTCGTAGGCCGCGTACACCTTGAACGGATCGTGGCCGCCGCGGTTCAGCCGCCAGACGTCCTCGTCGGACAGCTCGGACACCATCGCCTTCAGCTCGGGCGAGTTGAAGAAGTGCTCGCGCACGAACGCGCCGTTGCGCGACTTGTAGAGCTGGTACTCGCCGTCCACCACCTCCATCATCCGGCGGCGGAGGATCCCCTCGGAGTCCTTCGCGAACAGCGGATCCCAGTGGCGGCCCCAGATCACCTTGAGGACGTTCCAGCCGGCGCCGCGGAACGTGCTCTCCAGCTCCTGGATGATCTTGCCGTTGCCGCGCACCGGCCCGTCGAGCCGCTGCAGGTTGCAGTTCACCACGAAGATGAGGTTGTCGAGCTTCTCGCGGCCGGCGCGGTCGATGGCGCCCATGGCCTCCGGCTCGTCCATCTCGCCGTCGCCGCAGAACGCCCAGACCTTGCGGTCGGCGGTGTCGGCGATGCCGCGGTCGTGCAGGTACCGCATGAAGCGGGCCTGGTAGATGGCCATGTGCGGCCCGAGGCCCATCGACACGGTGGGGAACTGCCAGAAGTCCGGCATGAGCCAGGGGTGCGGGTACGAGGACAGGCCCTTGCCGTCCACCTCCTGGCGGAAGTTCTCGAGCTGCTCCTCGCTGAGCAGGCCGAGCAGGAACGCGCGCGAGTAGATGCCCGGCGCGGAGTGGCCCTGGATGTAGACGAGGTCGCCGCCGCGCTCCGGGGTCCAGGCGCGCCAGAAGTGGTTGTAGCCGACGTCGTAGAGCGTCGCGGCCGAGGCGAAGCTGGCGATGTGGCCGCCCACGTTGGTGTGCTTGTTCGCCCGCACCACCATCGCCATCGCGTTCCAGCGGATGTAGTGGCGGATGGTCTGCTCGATGGCGAAGTCGCCCGGGTAGCGGGGCTGCTTCTCCACCGGGATGGTGTTCACGTACGCCGTGTTGGCGGAGAAGGGCAGGTACGCGCCGGAGCGGCGGGCGCGGTCGATCAGCTGCTCGATGAGGAAGTGGGCGCGGTCCGTGCCCTCGCGCTGGAGCACGCCCTCGAGGGCGTCCAGCCACTCGCGCGTCTCCTGCGGATCGAGGTCGGGGAGCTTGTCCATGTCGGTCCCTGGGCGTTGGTTGCGCGCTACTCCTACTGGGGAGGGGTCCCGGATTCAAACGAACCCTTGGACCCCGAGAGGACGGTGCGCACCGACGCGCAGCCGTGCCGCACCGCGGCAGGCCCGCGACGCGGAGCGCCGTTGTGACCCCCGCTCGATCGGCGGACACTCGGAAGCAGCGGCGCGCGCGGGGGAGCGCGCCGCGGGGGGAGGGCGACCATGCGGACGCGTCCGATCGGGCTCGCGGCTGGGGTGGTGCTCGCGCTCGCCGCCTGGGGCGGCAGCGGCTGCAGCGGCGGAGGAGGCGATGGGCCGGCGCCGGCGGTGTGCGAGGGAGCGCCGGATCCGGGGGCGGCCGGGCCAGGGGACGTGGAGGGCTGGTTCCCGCTCGCGCCGGGCTGGGGCTGGAGCTACCGGATCGCCGGGCAGCCCGTCACCCGCCCCGCGGATCTGCGCATCGAGGTCGGCGGGACGCGCAGCTACCGCGGGTTCGCGGCGATGGAGCTGCGCGAGCTGGACCCGACCACGGGCGCCGAGCTCCCGGGCGCGACCGCGCTCCTCGCCTCCGCGCCGGCCGGCCTGGTCGAGCTGGGCGACGGCACCGCGTCGGATCCCACGCCGTCCACCTACGACCTCCGCTTCCCCGTCACGGTGGGTGGAACGTGGTCGGAGCGCTGCACCGGGCTCGACTACGGGGAGGACCTGGGCGAGGACGGGAAGCACGAGACGCTCGACCTCGAGCTGCACGGGCAGGTGCTCGGGCTCGAGGACGTGACCGTTCCGGCGGGGTCGTTCGCGGGCGTCGCGCACGTCCGGCTCACGCTGACGCTCACGCTGCACGTGACGGACCCGGGATATCCGCCCGTCGTCACCGCCACCGCCTGGCAGGAGACCTGGTACGCCCGCGGCGTCGGCATCGTGCGCCGGAGCGACGGCGGCGAGCTGTCCGCCACCACCGTCTACGAGCTGGTGGGCTGGTCCGGCCCGGGCGGCGGCGGCGGCCTCGCCGAGCTGACCCGGCTCGTGGTCCCGCCGCCCAGCTCGGATCCGTACGTGACCCCGTGGCGCGTGGTCCCCGCCCGCGGTGGCTCCTCCCGCGCGATGGTGCTGGAGATCGCCTGGCGCGACGGCCCGGTGCGGCTGGTGGGCCGCTTCGTGGACGGCGGCGTCGCCGGCGCGCCGTTCGAGGTGGTCCCGCAGTGGCCGGCCGACGCGAACCTGCCCTGGCACATGGCCACGCAGGTCGCGCCGGGGCCGGACCGGCACCTGGTCGCCTTCGCGGCGGTGCCGGACCAGGCGCCGAGCACCGCCGAGATCCGCGCCGCGCGGGTCACCGCGGACGGCGCCGCGCTGGACGGGCCCTCCGGGATCCTGGTGGCGCAGTGCGCGCGCTGGACGGGCTACGCGGTGGCGGCGTCGCGCGCCGGCGACGGCTCCCTGGTCGCCTGGGGCTGCGACGATCCGACGTCCGGGGTGTACGCGGCCACGGTCGGCGCGGACGGCGCGGTGGGCGCGCCGATCTTCCTCGGCGCCGGGCCGGTGCAGTTCCTCCAGGCCGCCGGTCGCGGGACCGAGCACGTGGTGATCTGGGGCCGCGGCCCGACCTCCGGGACCGAGGTGGTGGGCGTGCGGGTGAGCGCCGCGGGCGCGGCGCTCGACGCGGCGCCGGTCCGGCTGGTCGCGGATCAGGACTTCAAGTACCCGGGCGACCTCGCCTGCGGTGACGCCGCGTGCCTGCTCACCTGGCGCCGCATGGGGCAGCCGTACGGCTCCTACGACCTCGCGGCGGTCCGCCTGGCGCCGGGTGCGCTGGCCGAGCGCGCCGCGGTGCGGCTCGCCGGCCCGCTCGACTACGAGACGGAGACGCTCGCGGTGCCGGTCGGCGACGGCTTCGCGATCGACTGGGGCGACGCGCAGCTCTACCCGGTACCGTGGGGCGAGCCGGGGCCCGCGATCCGGGTGGGCTGGGTCGGGACGGAGCTCGGCCTCTCCCCGGCGGGCGGGATCCCGGTGCTCTACCACTGGGACTTCTACGACGCGCTCGGCACCGCGGCGCTGCTCTCGGCGAGCGCCGCCGACGCGTGGATCGCGTACGAGTGGATCCCCGCGTACGCGGAGCTGGACGCGGTGCACTGGATCCGCTGAGCCCTCACCAGCGCCGGGCCCAGCCCGGCGCCGGCCGCGGATCGGGGCGGAGGGCGGAGAGGTCGTGCGCGCCGCGGAGGGCGAGCCCCGCGGCGCGCCCGTCGCGCAGCTCGAGCCGCGCGTCGCGGGTGGCGACGAGCAGCCGCCCGCGCGCGTCCCAGTCGGCCCAGGCCGCCTCCGGCAGCGCGACCGTGCGCCGGCCCAGCTCGACGGCGTAGGCCGGGCTGCGCCCCTCGATGCGCGGCGCCCGCAGGTCGAGCCCCTGGTCCTCGAGCACGAGCCGCGCGCCGCCGCCGGGGCGCGCCTTCACCAAGCGTGCTTGGCGCCGCTCGTCCCAGGGATCGCGGCGCGGATCCCGCGGCTCGCCGCGCGGGTCGTCCTCCCAGCCGCGCCGGCGCTCGGCCGCGTACTGCACGACGGGCGTCGGCGCGAGGCCGCCGCGCGCGCGGAGCGGCGAGGCGTCGCCCGCGTCCGCCGGCGCGACCGCGCCCGCCTCGCCCGCGGCGGCGAAGTGGTGCCCGCGGCTCCAGGTGCCGCCCTCGTGCCAGGCGGCGAGCGCGAACAGCCAGGGCGCCTTCGAGACGAGGAGGTACGCGGTCCACGGGTGCTCGCCGAGGAACTCCGCCGAGGTCGGCGAGCCGGCGAACGCGGAGAGCAGCGCGCCGTCCGGCGAGAGATCGCAGCGGCGCGGGTAGAGCGTCCCGCGGAACCACGCGCCCGGCTCGAGCGCGTCCTGCTCCAGGTGCCAGCGCAGCAGGTGCCACCAGCCGCCGGGCCCGCGGCGGAACACCAGCGCCACCGGCGCGGCGGTGGCGACCTGCGCGTAGAGGCGCGGAGGTGGGTGCGTCTGCATCACTCCTGGTGTATCACGTGCGGCGGCCGCGCGCAGCGGGGCGGTCCGGGCGTGGAGCGGCGCCACGATCCGCCCCGTTTCCCGTGTGTGAATGTGGCCAGCGCACGCGTCCCGCGGTCCGTGGAGTGGTGGCGGGCACGGACGCAGCGTAGCGTCGGGCCTCGCACGCACGGGAGGTGTCGCATGGCGCTCCACGGCATCGCGGTGTGCAGCCTCGACGACGGTCGGGTCCTCCGGCTCCCGCCGGACGCCTGGTGCGTCCCGCTCCCGGCGCCGCTCCGCGGCCGCGCGCTCCGCATCGAGGCGGTGGAGCGCGGCTTCGAGGACCTCGCCTGCGTGACCTACGCCGACGCCGGCGGCGTGGCCGGCTACGTGATGAGCGAGGCGCGCCTGGGCTCGCGCGGCGCCGGCGAGGACGTGATCGTGCGCGGCGCCGCCGCGTTCGGCGAGCAGCGCTGGATGGTGGTGCGCATCGGCGGCGCCGGGGCCCGGCTGGCGGGCTGAGGGCCCTCGCCTGCCGCTACACGCCCTCGAAGCGGATCGGCATCACCACCCAGATCGCCACCGGCCGGCCGGTCGCGTCGGCGCCGCCGCGCCAGGCGCAGCCCCGCACCGCGGCCTCGATCGCGTGCGCGATGCGGAGGTCGGGCACGCTCGAGAGCAGCTCCACCTGCCCGATGCGCCCGTCGCCGCCCACCGCCACGCGCACCGTGATGGGCCCGGAGGTGAACCCGGTCAGCTCGCGCGGCAGCCGGATGGCCCGCCGCACGCAGCCCGGGTCCAGCTCGACCGGCTTGCGGAAGCCCGCGGTCATGTACTGCGGCGCGTCCTCGATCTCCTGCGGCTGCGCGCCGGCCGCGGTCCCCGCCACGGCCGCGCCGCCTCCCCAGGCGCCTCCCCCGCCGCCGCCCACCACGCCGCCGATGACGCCGCCCTCGACCTCGCCGGGCGCGTACTCGCCCTCGTCGGCGCCCTCCGGCAGCGCCTCGATGGGCTCGTCCGGACCCGGCACGCGCATGGCCGCCTTCAGCTCGCGCGGCTGGAGCAGCGCGGTCGGGGGCGGCGGCGGGATGGTGGCGCGCGGGCGGGCCCCGGGCGCGGGCGCCCTGCGCCGCGGCGCCGGCGCCGCCGGCATCCCCGGCAGCCCGGGCGGCCCGGGCGCCTTGCGCGGCGCCGCCGCCGGCAGGTGCACCGGGACGATCATCT
>NZ_BAZG01000214.1 GCF_000964525.1 Anaeromyxobacter sp. PSR-1 | reverse complement strand
GGCGCATCCGCGACGCCATCCTCGCGGGCGCGCTCGCGCCCGGCGCGCGCCTGCCGTCCACCCGCACCCTGGCCCGCGACGTGGGCGTCTCGCGCAACACGGTCGAGCAGGCGTTCTCCCAGCTCGACGCGGAGGGGCTGCTGGTCCGCCGCGTCGGGAGCGGGAGCGTGGTGGCGCTCCCGGCGCACGCGCGCCCGGCGCAGCGGCTGGCGCGGGTGCAGTCCGCCGGGCCCGGCGACGCGCCGCGCCTCTCGCACGCCGCCGCGCGCCTGGTCGCGGCGCGGCCCCGGCCCGAGCCGCTCGAGGTCCGGCCGCTCACGCCCTGCCTGCCGGCGCTGCGGGAGTTCCCGCTGCACGCCTGGCGCCGGTCGGTGGCGCGCGCCTGGCGCGACGGCGCGGAGCGGGTGCTCGGGTACGCGCCGGTGGAGGGCGTCGCGGCGCTGCGCCGGGCCGTCCAGCAGCACCTCGCGGCCGCGCGCGGCGTGCGCTGCGACTGGCGGCAGGTGCTGGTGTACACGAGCACGCAGCAGGCGCTCGACGCGGCGGCGCGCGTCCTGCTCGGGCCCGGCGACGCGGCGTGGCTGGAGGAGCCCGGCTACGCGGGGGCGCGCGCCGCGGTCGAGGCGGCAGGGGCGCGGACCGTGCCGGTGCCGGTGGACGCCGAGGGGCTCGACGTCGCCGCCGGGGAGGCGCGCGCCCCGCGGGCGCGCCTCGCGTACGTCACGCCCTCGCACCAGTATCCGCTCGGCGTGACGCTGTCGCCGGCACGCCGCCGCGCCCTGCTCGCCTGGGCGGCCCGCGCCGGCGCCTGGGTGCTGGAGGACGACTACGACAGCGAGTTCCGCTACGACTCCCGCCCGGTCGCGTGCATCCAGTCGATCGACGAGGGCGGCCGGGTCCTCCACGCCGGCACGTTCAACAAGGTGATGTTCCCGGCGCTGCGGCTCGCGTTCCTGGTGGTCCCGCCGCCGCTCGTGGACGCCTTCGCCGCGCTCCGGGCCGCCACCGACGGCCACGTGGCGCACCTCACGCAGGTCGCCATGGCCGACTTCATCGCCGCGGGCCAGCTCGGGGCGCACGTCCGCCGCATGCGATCGCTGTACGCCGAGCGGCGGGACGCGCTCCGCGACGCGCTCCGGCGCGAGGCGGCCGGGCTCCTCGAGCCGGGCCCTGCGGAGGCCGGCATGCACCTGACGGCCCGGCTCGCCCCGGGGGTGGACGACGTCGCGGTGGCCGCGCTCGCCGCCCGGCGGGGACTCGACCCACGCGCGCTGTCCCCCATGTACGCCGCCGCCCCTGGCGAGCCCGGCCTGGTGCTGGGCTTCTCCGGGGTGGAGCCGGCGGCGCTCCGGCGCGCGGCCCGCGAGCTGGCCCGCGCCCTCTCGGACGCGCCCGCGCGGCGGTGAGCGGGCCCCGACGCCTGCCCCGCCCCACGTGCGGGCGGCCCGGACCGCGGCGTTGCCGGATGACACTGGGCGTATGAGCCTGGGATCGTCGCGGACGGCGGAGGGGCCATGGCGGATCAGGCGCGTCACCCGGAGGAGATCCACCGCTCCGAGGCAGCGTACTTCGACGCACAGGCGGCGACGCTCGAGCGCGCCGGGTGGCGGCTCGACCCGGCGGTGGTGGCGCGGTACCTCCGGCCCGCCCGGTTCTGGTTCAACAAGGAGTACCGGTTCCGGCGCCTCGGCGAGGTGCGCGGGCTGCGCATCCTCGACGTGGGGTGCGGGCTCGGGGACAACGCCATCCTGCTCGCATCGCACGGGGCGC
This sequence comes from Anaeromyxobacter sp. PSR-1, assembly GCF_000964525.1. Classification (GTDB taxonomy): domain Bacteria; phylum Myxococcota; class Myxococcia; order Myxococcales; family Anaeromyxobacteraceae; genus Anaeromyxobacter. The sequence goes on along the minus strand of NZ_BAZG01000214.1, from coordinate 5,208 downwards.
GCGTCACCGCGGTGGACCTCTCGCCCCGGTCCGTCGAGCTGGCGCGGCGGCGGGCGGCGCGGGCCGGCCTGGCCGAGCCGCCCGAGTTCGTGTGCGCGCCGCTCGAGCGGGCAGACCTGCCCGAGGCGGCGTTCGACGTCATCTGGGGCGACGGCGTCCTGCACCACGTGCTGCACGACCTCGACGGCGTGCTGCGGTGCCTGGCCCGGGCGGCGCGGCGGGACGCGCGCTTCCTGTTCTCCGAGCCGGTCGATCGCGTCCCCGGGCTTCGGAGGCTGCGCCTGCTGCTGCCGGTGCCGCCGGACGGCACGCCCGACGAGCGGCCGCTCCGCGAGGCGGAGCTGCGGCGGATCCGCCGCTGGGTGCCCGATCTGCGGGTGCGGCCGTTCTCGTTCGCCGGACGGCTGAACCGCTTCCTGCTGCCCGGCGGCGCCTACGAGTCGGCGGGCGCGCTGCGCCGCGCCGCCGCCGACGGCCTCTGCCTCGCCGACTGGATCGCGCTGGGGGTGCCCGGCCTGGCGCGGCTGGGCGGGATGGCGGTGCTGGAGGGGCACCTGCGGGATGCCGCGCGGGCCGCCTCGCCGCGCGTACTCGCGGACGCCGGCCCCGCCCAGGCTGACGCCGGGGTATAGGCGCCGGCCGGCGTCGTGAGGAAGGTCGTCCCGCTCAGCGCCGGCCGCGATCGCGGCCCTTGCCCGTGTCGTGGCAGGTGCCGTCGCTCCACTGGTGGCCCGGCGGGCACTTCTTCGAGGCGGCCGCGGGCTGGACCGACTGGACGGAGCGGCGCTGCACGGGGAGCTGCACGGCGCAGCCGGTGCCGAGGGCCATGAGGGTGGTGACGGCGAGGGCGGCGAGGAGGTTCTTCACGGGAGGGCTCCACTGCGGGTGCGGGGGAGGGGCAGTGTAGCGAGCGCTCACCGCGCTCGAAAGGGCGGCGCCATCCGACATCCGCCCGCCCCGCTCGTCCCGTTCGCGGCCCGCCTGGCCCGGCGCGTTGCCGCGTGCCGGGGCGGCGGACCGCCGGTATACGAAGGCCATGTACTTCGCGCTCCTGTACGAGACGGTCCCCGACTACGTCCAGCGCCGGGCGGCGTTCCGCGACGAGCACCTCGCGGCGGCCCGGAAGGCCCGGGAGGCCGGACGCCTCCTCCTGGCCGGCGCCTTCGATCCACCCGACGGCGCGCTCCTCGTCTTCAAGGCCGACGGCGCCGAGGAGGTCGAGGCGTTCGCGCGCGCCGACCCGTACGTGCGGAACGGCCTGGTCACGTCCTGGCGCGTCCGCCCGTGGACGGTGGTGGTGGGCGGGGAGGGGCAGTAGCCGGGGCGGACCGCCGCCCGCCCCGGGAGCGTCGCCGCGGGCCGGGCGTCCTGCTCCCGCTGGCGCCGGGGTTGTGGTAAGCCCAGGCCTTCGCAAGGCCGGCCCCGTAGCTCAGCTGGATAGAGCGGCGGTTTCCTAAACCGTAGGCCGTGGGTTCGAGTCCCGCCGGGGCCACTTTCTTTCCATGTAATCCCGAGCCCTTCGCCGGGTCGATCCGTCGAAGCCCTCGGGTTTCCGCGCGCTTGCCCCAAATCTGCCGGAACGCTGCTGCGGCACGCCGGGTACCGGTTTCGCGCCGCGCCAGGGTGGAGGGGCCTACGGTTTGGAAGACCTTGTGCCCGCCGGCGCTCGCGCGGGCGTTCGGTTGCTGCAGGCCCCGACTTCGCGGCTCGAGTGCTCGTGCAGGCTCGAGACCCCTGCGGCGCACGTATCAGCGTCCCCGACGTCTTCCCGGTTCGTGGCCGACCGACGGTCGCGTATTCGACCCGACCCTGCGTCCGGTTGACGAAGGCGAGCGAGGCGATAGGGGCGCCCCGTGAGTGAGCGCTGTCTTCCAACTGCCCGGGTGAGGGGCCCGAACTCGAAGCGCTTCTCGAAGCGCTCGCTGAACGGCTTGCCAGTCGCCTCGCGGACAAGCTGGCAGGACGCGACCATGTCCGCGCGTCGATGCAGGGTTGAGCCCGCTGCACTGAAGTGCCTGTGTGAAGGAAAGGGTGGAAAATGAAGCATTGGGATATCTGGCGTCCGACGCTCGTCAGTGTGGGCCCGAATCTCCTCGTCCAGGTGATCATGCCTTGGCTTCAGAACTGGATCCGCTAATCAGCTAATCAGCACGGATCGCACGGCAGCACGCGGGTAACAGCCGAGTAGCAGCGCGGTACTCCCAGTTATACGCACAGCAGTTCGCACAGGAGTAAGCCCGGGAGGCCGCTGCGCTGCGCAGCGGCCTCCCATTTCTTGGGGCGGAGCGGCGTTTGGGGCGCGCAGCCGGTGTGCCGCCGCCGGCCGATGTCCGCTCTACACCGGTAAAGACAGGGCAAGGCGCACCCCAGAAGTCGCCTCCTTAGTTTCTTGTGCCCGTTCGCGCGTCTCGCCGCCGTCTCCTCGCGGCGCACAAATCACAGCACCGCCTCCGCGAGACGAACGACAGCTGGGACCCGTTGGTCGCCTCGCGAGCTATAGAGGCGCGGGCGTCGAGGACGGTGCCTTCGAACCCTGAATGCGAGCGCGACGCGCGTAACGCAGGCACGCGGAAGGTCTCATTGCTCCGGACCAGGCAAGTTCTTCCCGGTGGCTATCGGAACCCACACGCCGGGAGCCTCCTCGCCCCACATCCAGGGCTTGTCGCTCCCGCTGAACGGAACACCTAGAGTGACGTTGTGGCTCTTGCGCCAGTACTCGAACGTTGAAAGCTGTGCGCGTCCACGAAGATATTCCTGGACGGCCGCAATGAACTGCCGGGTCCAGCTATACGCTTCCTCGACGAGAACGTAGGTTGGACGGTTGCGGAACTCCTCGCGGAACAGCGATACATTCACAACCGCATAACCTTCGTCATCCTCCACCTCGCACCGCGTCGCCAGTTCGGGCTGTGCCACGTGGCACGCCCATGCCGCCGCCTCCTCAACGGTCGCGAGCTCCGTTCCGTAGCGCCACGCGGTCGTGAGTGTGAAGCGGCGACTTTGTGGGAGTATCGGCGAGGGCATTTCGTCGAGAAAGCTGAGGACTTCACCGGTGTGGAACGTCTTGCGCCGGATCTCGGGAAGCGGGTCGTGGCCGTTCGCCGCGAGCAGGTATCTCGCCTCCGATGGATCGATCAGTTCGACGCCTTGCGCATTCTCGAGGGCCCGTCGAATGGCCTGAAGCCTCGGTGCATCTTCGGAACGGTCCGCGAATGGGTGGGGGAGCTCAGGGTCCGCGGTTCGCATCGGAACAGGCCCTCCGAGCAGATCCTTATGGAACCACCCGCTCATTTGACGACCAAGGCGAGTGATGACCGCTGTCTCGTTCGGCGGGGGAACAGCACTGAGAGCCCAATGCCGCCATGGAGCGCTCAGACAGAACACGCTTTGGCTCCATTTCGTGAGCTGGATGTCGCGAACCGAAGCTTGAAGCGTGCGTTCTCGAAGCGTCAGTGCTGAGTGAATCTCCGCGGCAAGGCAGGCATCCTGATCCTTCGCGTACAGCCGAATCCAAGGTCCTTCAGTGACGCGTGCGTCAGTATCACCAGACCAGTGCTCGCTCACATGCGCTGAATACCAGTCCGCTTCGACACCACAGCTCGCCTCCGTCGAGACCACAGAAACGGGATCGAACTCCTCGGTGCGGATCCGAGCGCCCTTTCGTTCCCCACGCAGCGGCACAATCTCAGGACGACCGACTCGTACCGTGAAGCCTTGGAAGCTCTTGCTCATCGCAAGTATCACTGCCAGCGCCACGTCCCTCGATACCGAGTGAACTTCATCCAAGGACTCCAGTCCGTCGCACATAAAGGCGGTTCCCCACATCGGAGAATGGCTCGGCTCTTCTGCCGTTGGGGGTTCCGGGGCGCGGTAGGGTTCAAACGCCTCCGCAGCGACGACCGCTTCATGCACACGAAATACACATTTCGGATGCCGCTCTCGCAGGAAAAGCACAGAGGGAAGAGCCCAGTCTTCGCGACAAACCCGGAAAGGCAGAAGCGAAGCGTCATCTGCGTGACGCCGCACTATCACTTCCAGCGCAAGCGTGAAGCGGTTTCTCGATATCTTTTCGCCGTCAAGCCACAGCGCGCTAAGTAGCGTGTCGCCGAGAAGTTCACGAAGAAGCCCCTCGCCCTCTATGTAGTCGAGATGGAACCCGGGATAGTCGTCGAGGTACTCGCGCTTTGCCTGCGGCGACATGCGAGCATTCGTCACGAACAAGCTGTGGCGATACCCTAGTTTGATCATCGCCTTCGGCAACTCACCAGCCTCTGCCGAGGAGCAGGCCGCGCTTGAATCCCGATGGTACTTACACTGAACGAGGTGTTTATCTCCGCGGGTCGTAAGAGAGTGTATGTCGCGGCCGCCATCCCCTGGACCATCCGTGATTCGAATGTCGTGGTGCCCGTGCAACACAAGCAGGTCCCGAACAACGCTGACCAGCGTCGCGGGATCGAGCGCTCCTGCCAACTCGTCGGTAGGGTTCTCGCGCTTATCCATATTGGGCGAAGGTTAGCCGAGACTCACGGCGAGAACATGATGCCGCGCGACCGCCTGAACGTTGCGTCGTATGCGCGAACGAGGAACGCGCCGTGCTGCGCCGTAGTGAGGTGAAAGTGAAACGCAAATTCGGTGTGTGGATGTAGGGTAATGGCCCGTAACTCAAAGTCACCTTCGCTCGGTAGCGTCGCGTGAGACACACCAGAAAACGAAACCCTGAAAGGCTCTGAACCGGGTAAGGTTCGCGCCGTAAGTGTCACTCCGCCGGTTCTCGTCGTCGGATCATTGGGATCGAACTCGGGGATCAACGATTCCGCGCTGACGACCCTTGGGAGCATTGCGTTCACTTCCGCCACGACCTGCGCCATTTCAGCGTCACTCTTCATTCGTCGCCTCACACGTTCGAGATCCGCCCGTGGGCTTGCCTGGCGGACCGGGTTATCCGTTCTTGCCCGCTGCCTTCCGCGGGACATTCGCGGCGCAGTTCAGCACAAAGCTCGAAACGCTGATCCCGTTCTTGCTCAAGGCTGATGCTTGATCGCGGAAGAAGTCGCGCGCTCGTTCAAGGCTCCACTTCGGAGTGCTCTGGTACTGATGGTGCTGCTTGTCCCAGCGGTCGCACAGAAACCATCCGACCAGGTAAACCCCTGTCGTGAACCCATTTGGCTTCAGGTACTGGTTCACGAGTTGATCGTCCATCGCGGTTTG
>NZ_BAZG01000215.1 GCF_000964525.1 Anaeromyxobacter sp. PSR-1 | reverse complement strand
CGTGCAGGCCGGGCGGGCCCTCGAGCGCGACGCGCACCGCCGGGCCGAGGCCGGCCGCGCGGAGCCGGGCGGCGATCCGCCGGAGCGCGGCCGCAGGGGACGGGGCGGCCAGCGAGGGCAGCGCGGCGGCCCGGCGCGACGGACGCAGCGCGGCGCACAGCTGCGCGAGCGGCGCGGCCGAGGCGCGGTCGCCGTGCAGCACGTCCTCGCGCGCGCCGTGGATCTCGGTGGCGCGCGACTGGGCGGCCTCGAGGAGCGCCGCGACGAGCGCCTCGTCGCGCCCGGGCCGGCAGGCGTAGCCGGCGGCGAGCGGCACGGGCCCGCCGGGATCCCCGAGGAGCGCGCCCGCCACGGGCAGCCCGAGCCCGCCCGCGCCGCGCCCGGCGGGCGTGAGATCGAGCAGGTGAACGCGCAGCCCGCGCGCCTCGAGCGACGCCGCCAGCGCCGCGGCGCGCGGGGCGGCGCCCGGCAGCCCGCGGGGATCGATCAGGCGCCGCGCCAGCTCACCCTCGGTGAAGCCCTCGGGGAGCGCCCGCGCCAGCTGGTCGCGCTCCGCCGCCTCGAGCAGCGCGTGCAGCGCGGCGCGGTCCGGGTCCGGGTGCGCGCCCATGCCGTTCGAGGTCCAGGTCAGCACGGCCGGCCCGAGCAGCGGGCCGCCGGGGGGAGGGCAGTACACCGCCTGCGCCGGCACCGCCATCGGCGCGCCGCCCTCGAGCGGCACGCCCTCGCACCAGGCGACGCGCAGCGCCTCCCAGGCCGGATCCGCGGCGCCGCCGGCCAGGGCGCCCGGCCCGATCACGGCGCCCTCGCCTAGGCGGGCGCGGAGCTCCGCCGCGGACGCCAGCGGCATGGGGCCGGGGCGCTCCGCCGCCCACAGCTCGGCCGCCTCGGCCAGCGCCCCCAGCGCGGCGTCCTCGAACCGCGAGCCCTTGCCGTTGGTGACCTGGAGCACGTGGCCGTCCGGGCGCACCGCGCTCGCCACCTCGACCCCGGTCCGGTCGAGGCCGGTGAGGCGGGCGACGCGTGTCACCCCGAGTGCATGCGTCAGCGTGCCGCGCCGTCCGTCCCGAAGGGGTCGAGGGATCCCGGCCATGCGCCCTTATATCCCGGGCCACCCCTCGCCCGCCCGCGGCGCGGGACCCCTTCTGCCCGAGGTGACATCGATGCCCGAGACGCCGGTCGACCTGGCCCTGGCCCACTACGAGAAGAACGCCGCGAACTACCTGGACGAGCTGAAGCGGCTGGTCCGCATCCCCAGCGTCTCGTTCCCGGGCTTCCCGGAGAACGAGGTGCGGCGCAGCGCCGAGGCCACCGCCGAGCTCCTGCGCCGGCGGGGCTTCGAGAAGGTCGAGGTGCTCGAGGTGGAGGGCGCGCACCCGTACGTCTTCGGCGAGCGCATCGAGGACCCCGCCGCGCCCACGCTGCTCCTGTACGCGCACCACGACGTGCAGCCGGCCGGCGAGGCGGAGGCCTGGAAGACCCCGCCGTTCGAGCCCACCGAGCGCGACGGCCGGCTGTGGGGCCGCGGCGCCGCCGACGACAAGGCCGGCATCATCGTGCACGCGGCGGCGGTGGACTCCTGGGTGCGCGGCGCGCGGCGCATGCCGCTCAACGTGAAGATCGTGGTCGAGGGCGAGGAGGAGATCGGCTCCGACCACCTGACCGCCTTCCTCACCCGCTACCGCTCGCGCCTCGACGCGGACGCGATGGTGCTCACCGACACCGGCAACGTGGACGCGGGCGTGCCGTCGATCACGGTGGCGCTCCGCGGCCTGGTGGTGCTCGAGGTCGAGGTCCGCGCGCTCGAGCAGAGCGTCCACTCCGGCATGTGGGGCGGCCCGGTGCCGGACCCCACCATGGCGCTCGCCAAGATGCTCGCCGCGCTGGTGGACGACGACGGGCGCATCACCATCCCCGGGATCCACGATCGCGTCCGCCCGCTCACCCGCGAGCAGCGCGAGGCCATCGCCGCGCTGCCGGTCACCGAGGAGGACATCCGGCGGCAGGCCCGGCTGCGGCCCGGCGTGCGGCTGCTGGGCGGCCGGCACCCGCTGGAGACGAACTGGTGGCAGCCCTCGCTGGCGGTGAACGCCATCCAGGCGTCCTCGCGCAAGGACGCGCGCAACATCATCAACGACGTGGCCTGGGCGCGCCTCGGCGTGCGCCTGGTCCCGGACATGGACCCGGTGGACGTGCGCGAGAAGCTCGTGGCGGCGCTGCACGCCGCCGCGCCCTGGGGCGTGGAGGTGAACGTCAAGCCGGACACCGCCGGCGCGCCCTGGATCACCGACCTCGGCCACCCGGCGTTCGACGCGGCGTTCCGGGCGCTGGAGAAGGGGTTCGGGCGCCCCGCCCTCGCCATCGGGTGCGGCGGGTCGATCGGGTTCGTGGAGCCGTTCGCCAAGGCGCTCGGCGGCGTCCCGGCCCTGCTCATCGGCGTCGAGGACCCGTCCTCCAACGCGCACTCGGAGAACGAGAGCCTGCTGCTCTCCGACTTCCAGAAGGCCATCCGGAGCGCGATCCACCTCTACGAGGAGCTGGCCGGCGCGCTCCGCCGGTAGCGCCCGCGCGCCCGGCCGGTGCGGCGCGCCGTCCGGCCCGCCGCGCCGCGGCGGGGATGCGGCTATGATGACCCGCCGCCTGCCGTGGCCGCCGCCCGCGCCCGGTGCGCACCCTGAGGAGAGCATGGCCCCACCGAGGAAAGCCGCCGCCGCCCGCACCGAGGAGGCGCGCGCGCTCGAGCGCGCCCGCGACCTGCCCAACGCCCGCACGGCGCTGGACGTGGACGCGCTCCGCCGCGCGTTCGCCGATCACCTCCAGTACTCGCAGGGCAAGGACGAGCACACCGCCACGCCGCTCGACCGCTACTTCGCGGTGGCCTACGCGGTGCGCGACCGGATGATGCGGCGGTGGATCCAGACGCAGCAGACCTACTACAAGGCCGACGCGAAGCGGGTCTACTACCTCTCGCTCGAGTTCCTGATGGGCAAGGCGCTCGAGAACAACCTGCTGAACCTCGGCATCTACGACAACATGCGGTCGGCCCTGAGCGACCTCGGGCTCGACCTGAACGCGCTGCTGGAGCAGGAGCCCGACGCCGGGCTGGGCAACGGCGGCCTGGGGCGGCTCGCCGCCTGCTTCCTCGACTCGCTCGCCACGCTGTCGATCCCCGCGTACGGCTACGGCATCCGCTACGAGTTCGGCATCTTCGACCAGGAGATCCGGAACGGCTACCAGGTGGAGCGCCCGGAGGAGTGGCTGCGCTTCGGCAGCGCGTGGGAGATCCCGCGCGGCGACGCCTGCGTGCCGGTCTCGTTCTACGGGCGCACCGAGCACGGCGTGGACGGGAAGGGCCGGCTCCAGGTGCGCTGGGCGGACGCGCGCCACGTGCTGGGCATGCCGTACGACGTGCCCATCACCGGGCACGGCAACCAGACCGTCAACACGCTGCGGCTGTGGCGCGCCCGCGCGTCGCAGGAGCTGGACCTCGCCGACTTCAACGCCGGCGACTACCTGTCGGCCGTCGAGGAGAAGGACCTCTCCGAGAACATCTCCAAGGTCCTCTACCCGAACGACCTCACCGTGATGGGCAAGGAGCTGCGCCTCCAGCAGCAGTACTTCTTCGTCTGCTGCTCCATCCACGACATCGTCAACCGCCACCTCAAGGTGCACGAGGGCTTCTCCGACTTCCCGGACAAGGTGGCGATCCAGATGAACGACACGCACCCGGCCATCGCGGTGGCCGAGCTGATGCGGGTGCTGGTGGACGAGCACGGGCTGGAGTGGGGCCAGGCCTGGGAGATCTGCGGCGGCACCTTCGGCTACACCAACCACACGCTCATGCCGGAGGCGCTGGAGAAGTGGTCGGTGGACCTGTTCGGCCGCGTGCTGCCGCGCCACCTCGAGATCGTCTTCGAGGTGAACCGGCGGTTCCTCGACGGCGTGCGCGCCGCGCGCAAGGCGGACGAGCCGGCGCTGCAGCGCATGAGCCTCATCGAGGAGGGGCCGGTCAAGCAGGTGCGGATGGCGAACCTGGCGGTGATCGGCTCGCACTCGGTGAACGGCGTGGCCGCGCTCCACACCGAGCTGCTGAAGCGCGAGCTGTTCCACGACTTCAACGCGCTCTGGCCGGAGCGGTTCAACAACAAGACCAACGGCGTGACGCCCCGGCGCTGGCTGCTGCAGGCGAACCCCGGGCTGGCGCGGTCCATCACCGAGGTCATCGGGCCGGGGTGGGTGACCGACGCCGCGCAGCTCCGCGGCCTCGAGCCGCTCGCCGAAGACGCGGGCTTCCGCCGCCTGTTCCGGGACGTGAAGCGCGACAACAAGGAGCGGCTCGCCGAGATCGTCCGCGCCGAGAACGGGATCTCGCTCGACCTCGACTCGATCTTCGACGTCCAGGTGAAGCGCATCCACGAGTACAAGCGGCAGCTGCTCGCCATCCTGCGGGTCGCGAGCGAGTACCTCCGGCTCAAGGAGGACCGCGGCTACGACCCGTACCCGCGCAGCTACCTGTTCGGCGGCAAGGCGGCGCCGGGCTACGCGATGGCGAAGTGGATCATCAAGCTCGTCGGCTCGGTGGCCGACGTGGTGAACCGCGACGTGGACGTCCGCGGCCGCATCGCGGTGGCGTTCCTGCGCAACTACCGGGTGTCGCTCGCCGAGCGCATCTTCCCGGCCGCCGAGGTGTCCGAGCAGATCTCCACGGCGGGCAAGGAGGCGTCCGGCACCGGCAACATGAAGTTCGCGCTGAACGGCGCGCTCACCGTGGGCACGCTCGACGGCGCGAACGTGGAGATCCGCGAGGAGGTGGGCGCGGAGAACTTCTTCCTGTTCGGCCTCACCGTGGAGGAGGTCGCGGCGCTGAAGAAGGGCGGCTACGACCCGTGGGAGTGGTACCGCAAGGACCGGCGCATCAAGCAGGTGCTGGACGCGCTCTCCTCGGGCACGTTCTCGCCCGGCGAGCCGGGGCTGTTCCGGCCGGTGGTCGAGTCGCTCCTCAACGGCGGGGACCCGTACCTCGTGCTGGCGGACTTCGCCGCCTACTGCGCGTGCCAGGAGCGGGTGGAGCAGGCGTACCGCGATCCGGACGGCTGGACCCGCAAGGCGATCCTCAACGTGGCGCGCGCCGGGAAGTTCTCGTCCGACCGGACGATCCACGAGTACGCGACCGAGATCTGGAAGGTGCCGCCGGTGCGGGTGGTGGAGTAGCGCGGCCGGTCCGCGGACCGCGCCAGCCGAACTCGGCCAGCTCCACGCGCCCCTGCGCGTCGAAGCGGACGCCCTCCGCCTCGAGCAGCGCGCGCTGCACCGCCGCGCCCATCGGATCGAGCAGGCTGATCCCGGCCCGCCCGCGCGGGCGCGCCCCCAGCACCCGCTGCCAGGGGACGGCGTGGCGGGTCCCGCGCAGCGCCGCCATCGCGTACCCGACCTGCCGGGCCGCGCCGGGCTTGCCGGCGGCGAGCGCCACCTGCCCGTAGGTCGCGACCCGGCCCCGCGGGATCCGCTTCACCACGCGATAGAACATCGCCCAGCCGGCCGGCTCCGCCATGCGCGGAGCCTACCACCGCGCCGGCCGCCGCCCGGGTCCCGCACGCGGCGTGCCGGCGCGGGCGTCCGATGCTAGGCTCGGGCCGCGGCGGCGCCGCGGGAGGTCACATGCACGGGGCGAGGTGGGGGGTCATCGCGGCGGTGCTGGCGGCGTCGGGCTGCTTCGACACCGAGCCCTGCCCGGCGCCGCTCGAGGCGTGCGGCGGCATCTGCTACGACCTGCGCACCGACCGGCTGCACTGCGGCGAGTGCGGCAACGCGTGCGGCGGCGGCGAGGTGTGCCTGAGCGGCGCCTGCGTGTCGGATCCCAACGCCGCCTGCGTGAGCCGGTCCGGCGGCGCGTTCGTGACCCTGGGCGTGTGCGGGGACACCGTGAAGGCGTGGATCGTCGCGCCCGACTTCATCAGCCGCGCCGAGGCGCTGGTCGCCGACCCCGCGTCGCCCGGCCCCTCCGTGCCGACGTTCGACCTCCGCGACGGGAGCGACTGCGACGCGCAGTGGAGCTGGAGCCCGTCCCCCGCGACCGCCCGGTTCGCGGACGGCGCCCCCACCTCGTGCAGCGCCTGCCCCAGCTCGGTCCAGGCGGATCCCGCGGGGTGGATCGCCCAGGTGGGCGTGTGGTGCCCGCCGGCGCGGGTCCTCGCGGTCCACAGGCAGTGAAGCGGGCCCCCGGCGGAACCCCAGGCCCGGCCTGGGTGTGGCTGCGGTAATTCGTCCTTCTCGCGCCCGCCCCGGCGCGCTAGCCTCCGGCGCATGACTCACGCGCGCTCCGTCGTCGTCGCCGTCGCGGCCGGCCTGCTGCTCGCCGGCTGCGGCTTCCAGTCCATCCCCCAGGCGGAGAACGCCGTCTCCGCGGCCTGGGCGGAGGTGGAGAACCAGTACCAGCGCCGCGCCGACCTCGTGCCCAACCTGGTCGAGACGGTGAAGGGCTACGCCTCGCACGAGCGCGAGACGCTCGAGGCGGTGATGGCGGCCCGGGCCCAGGCCACGCAGGTGCGCATCCCGGTGGACCAGCTCACGCCGGAGAACATGAAGAAGTTCGAGGGCGCGCAGGGCGCGCTGTCCTCGGCGCTGGGGCGGCTGCTCGCGGTCTCGGAGAACTACCCGCAGCTGAAGGCGAACGAGAACTTCCGCGACCTGCAGGCGCAGCTCGAGGGCACCGAGAACCGCATCTCGATCGCGCGCCGGCGCTACATCCAGGAGGTGCAGCGGTTCAACGATCTCGTGACCGTGCCGCCCACCAGCTGGACGAACGCGATGATGTACCACAAGCAGCCCAAGGCGCAGTTCACCGCCACCACGCAGGGGGCGGAGAAGGCGCCCGCGGTGAAGTTCTGATGGCGGTCGCCGCCGCCCCGGCCGGCCGCCGCCTGCGCGCG
>NZ_BAZG01000216.1 GCF_000964525.1 Anaeromyxobacter sp. PSR-1 | reverse complement strand
CCACGTCCGCCCCTACGCGCAGCGCGCGCTCCTCGACGGCGTCGAGGTCGCGCACGACCAGCAGCTCGTCCGCTTCGAGCTCGCGCCGGGCCCGCACGTCATCCAGGTCGAGCACGCCTGCTGCTCGCCGTTCGTGCGGCGCATCTCCGCCGAGGAGGCCGCGCGCCAGGGCGAGCTGCGCGTGCCGCTCGAGCCCCGCCCGGCCCGGCTGCGCGTCGAGGGCGATCCCGCCACCCGCGTCTACCTGGACGGCCGGCTGGTGGGCACCGCCGGCGAGTCGCAGCGGGCGCCGTTCCTGGTCGCCGTCCCGGCCGGCGGCGAGAGCCCCTACGAGGCGCCGGCGCGCATCCTGCTCGACCTGGCGGGCGCGCCCGCCCGCACGCTCGACGTGAAGCTCCGCGCCGGCGGCGAGGTGACCGTGGCGGCGACGCAGGCCCAGGAGTCCCCGTGAACGCGATCCCCCTGCTGCTGGCGCTCTCGCTGCTCGCGCCCCCCGAGCTGAAGCGGGCCAAGGACCGCTTCGAGTTCGGCGCGTACGGCGACGCCGCCGGGGCGCTGCGCCAGATGCTCGCCGGGGATCCGGCGCTCACCGACGACGAGGCGGTCGAGGCGTACCGGATGCTCGGCATCTCCGAGTTCAACCTGGGCGACCTCCCCGCGGCGCGCGCCGCGTTCGTGAACCTGCTCTCGCACGACCCCGACTACGCGCTCGACCCGTTCCTGGTGCCGCCCGCCATCGTGGAGTTCTTCGACCGGGTGAAGAAGGAGCACGAGCCGGCGCTGGCGCCGCTGCGCGAGCGGCGCCGGGCGCTCCGCGAGCAGCAGCGGCTGGCCGACGAGGCCAAGCGGCGGCTGCTGAGCGAGGAGCAGCTGCGCACCGGGCCGCCCACCAAGGTGGTGCGGGTGCAGGAGCGCCTGTACCTGTTCAACTGGATGCCGTTCGGCGCCGGGCAGTTCCAGAACGGCGACCGGGCCAAGGGTACCGCCATCGCGGCCGGCCAGATCGCGCTCGGCGCGGTGAACATCGCGGCCATCGTCATCCACAACCAGCTCGCCGACGACCGCACCCGCACCTGCACCTCCGGCCAGCCCGGCTGCTCGAACCCGCCCTACAGCGACTCGGACCGCCGCGTGCTCCGGAACGTCGAGGTGGTGAAGTACGTGTCGGCCGCGATGTTCTGGGCGCTGTACGGCTACGGGGTCTGGGACGCCCACCGGCACTTCGTCCCCATCGTCGAGACCGAGATGGCGCCCGGCGGCGAGCCGGCCGGCGCGTCGCTCAAGCTCGAGTGGAGGTACTAGGGACCCGTGGCCACGCTCATCGTGAGAGGACCGGACGGCTCCGAGCGCGAGGTGGCGCTGGTGAAGCGCATCACCAGCGTGGGCCGCGATCCGGAGAACGACGTGGCGGTGGAGGACCCGGCCCTGCCCGCCACCGCGCTGCACATCCACTTCGACGGGAAGGACTACAACGCCGCCGCCCACGACCGCTCCGACATGACCGTGAACGGCAAGCGGCGGGGCGCCTGGCGCCTGGGGCCCGGCGACCGGATCCGGGTGGCCGGCACCGAGCTCACCTTCGAGGCGGTGGCGCGCACGCCCCTGCCCTCGGCCCGGCCCATCGCCGGCCAGCGGCTCCAGGCGCTGGAGACGCTGGTGCGCTTCTCCGAGCGGCTCCTCGGGGCGACCGACCTGAACCGGCTGCTCGACGAGCTGATGGACGCGCTGCTCGAGGTCACGCACGCGGACAAGGGCTTCCTGATCCTGCTCGAGGACGGGGAGATGAGCGTCCGCGCCGCGCGCAACGTGGCGCGCGAGACCATCGAGGGCGCGGTGGAGCGGGTCTCCGACTCGATCATCCGGCGCGTGGTCGAGACCCGCCGCGCGCTGGTGGTGGCCGACGCGCTGCACGACTCGGAGTGGTCGGGCTCGACCTCGGTGGTGAACCTGAAGCTGTGCTCGGTGATGTGCGCCCCGCTCATGCAGAAGGGCGAGGTGTTCGGCGTCATCTACCTCGGCAACGACAACGTGGTCTCGCTGTTCGACGAGCGCGCCCTCGAGCTGCTCGCCCCGTTCGCCGCGCAGGCGTCGCTGCTGGTGCAGAACGCCATGCTGCTCGACTCGCTGCGCCGCGAGAACCTCTCCCTCAAGGAGGCGGTGGCCTCGCGGCAGTACGGCGACCTCATCGGCGCCGGCGCGTCCATGCGCGAGGTCTACCGGCGCATCGACAAGGTGGCCGGGACCGACATCTCGGTGCTGGTGTCCGGCGAGACCGGCACCGGCAAGGAGGTGGTGGCCCGGGAGATCCACCGCCGCTCCACGCGCGCGAGCGGGCCGTTCGTGGCGGTGAACTGCGGCGCGATCCCCGAGGCGCTGCTCGAGTCCGAGCTGTTCGGCCACGTGAAGGGCGCGTTCACCGGCGCGGTGGCCACGCGCATGGGCAAGTTCCAGGCGGCCCACGGCGGCACGCTGTTCCTCGACGAGATCGGCGACATGCCGCTGGCGCTGCAGGTGAAGATCCTGCGGGCGCTGCAGGATCGCGCCGTCACCAAGGTGGGCGACAACCGCCCGGAGGCGGTGGACCTGCGGGTGGTGGCCGCCACCAACCGCGTGCTCGAGGAGGAGATCCGCAAGGGCACGTTCCGCGAGGACCTCTACTACCGGCTCAACGTGGTCGCCATCCACCTGCCCCCGCTCCGCGATCGCGGCGAGGACGTGGTGGTGATCGGCAAGTACTTCCTGCAGAAGTACGCGAAGGAGTTCGCCGCGCGGGTGCGCGGGTTCACGCCCGGCGCGCTCGTGGCCATGCGGAAGTACGCCTGGCCGGGCAACATCCGCGAGCTCGAGAACCGCGTGAAGAAGGCGGTGGTGCTGGCCGACCGCGCGCTGGTGTCGGCCGAGGACCTCGACCTGCGCCCGGAGATCCTCGAGCCCATCCTCCCGCTGGCCCAGGCCAAGGAGGAGTTCCAGAAGCGGTACATCAACGAGGTGCTGGAGCGGAACGCCGGGAACCGCACCAAGACCGCGAAGGACCTGGGCGTGGACCCGCGCACCGTGTTCCGCCACCTCGAGAAGCTCGAGGCCGAGCGGCGCGGCCAGGTCCTGCCGCCGGACGACGAGGAGACCGAGGCGTGAACCGTCCCCGCTTGGCCGCGGCCCTGGGCGCGCTCGCGCTGGCGCTGGCCGGCTGCCCGCTCCCGCAGCCGCTCCCCGACTATCCCAAGGGCGGCACCATCACGCCCCCGCGCATCCTGGCCGACGGCATCACCGTGAACGGCGTGCCCGCGGCGGGCGTGCCGCTCGTGACCGTGCCGGCCGACTGCGCCGGCGCCGAGCCGCGGTACGAGCTCCTGGCGCAGCTCCTCGACACGAACACGCTCGAGCAGGTCGAGGTCCGCTGGTTCGTGGACTACCAGCCGACCCAGGGCGGCGCCTCGTGGGTGCGGCAGGAGTCGGTGCCGGCGAGCGCCGATCAGACCGTCCTCACCCGCGATCCCTCGCCGTTCACGTTCCTGCCCTACCAGCACGCGCCGCGGACCGCCGGGACGGTCCACGTGGTGGAGCTGGTGGTGTCGAACAACTTCTACGCGCCGGCCGACGAGGCCGCGCTGCCGAACCGGAGCGCCGCCCCGGGGTTCGAGACGCAGGTGTACCGCTGGACGTTCCTGCTGGTGCCGGGGACGGACGGCTGCCCCTAGCCGCGCTCCGGCGGCCTCGAGACCGCCTCCTGCGCCTGGCGCAGCGCCTGCGCGGCGCGCCGGGCCAGGTCCGCCTCCTCCTGGGCGAACCGGTTCACCTGGGCCCGGTAGGCCCGGTGCACCTGGAGGACGGCCTCGCGGGCGCGCGCCAGCTCCTCGCGCCCGCCGAAGCCCTGCGGGTCCGGATCGCGGGCGTCCAGCCGGCAGCGGTCGGCGAGGTCGTCCACCCGCTGCTCCCACTCGCGCGCCCAGATCTCCCAGCGCGCGATGGCGTCGCCCTCGCCCACCTCGTCCGCCAGGCGCCAGGCCCGGTGGTTCTGCTCGGCGTGCAGCGCCTCGAGCTCGGTCACGCACACGCGCAGCGCGGCGCGGGTGGGGAGCGCGCCGGTGGCGGCGGGGCGGTGCGGCCCGCGCAGGTTCCGCACGATGCTGGTGAGCACCACCGCGAGCGCGATCGCGATGACGGTGAAGTAGAGCGCCCAGAGGGCCAGCCGGAACGGGCGGTAGCGCGGGTCACGCGGGGGCGGCACGCGCCGGACTCTGCCAAAGGGGCGGGGGGGCGTCCACCCGCTTCTTCCCGCCGGCGGCCGGGCGGCCCGGCGCGCGCGCCCGCTAGCCGGCCCGCGGCGCGTGCGGCGGCTCGCCGGCGACCACGCCCAGGAACGTGCAGCGCCGCCCGCTCACCATCGCGCGGAGGCAGCGCAGGTACACCGTCGGCCCCCAGAGCCGGAGGATCGTGAACGAGTGACGGATCACGTCCTTGCCTGTGATCGTGCCCTGCACGCCCGCGGGTGTTTGCATCCGCGGTGCCGATCGCGCGCAGACGGATTTTCCTGCCGTTCCGGGCGCTCCCGCGTGCGCGCCCGCGCACACCTCGCGCGAGACGGAGCTTTCTTCAGCCCTCCGGCGCAAGGGATGCTGCCGCACCCGTTCCGGCGTCCCAGGATTTCACCTCTGCAATGGGCGCTGCAGAATTGAAAGGCCAGGCCGCCCGCAGGGGCGGCGCCCGCCCGGTAAAGTCGCCTGAATTCCTCGACTTCTTGGCCCCCGTTCCGGGGCACGGCGATTGCGTATGGGGCGTGCGGTAACGCTGCGGCGGTCCCTGGATTCCCCCCCCTTTCCAGGCTCCGATCGCGCGCTTCACCGCTGGGACGCTCTCGGCGCGGTACGCTCGCACACCTCGGATTCGACTCCAGCCGCGCCGAGAGCTGCCCTTTTCCCCCGACCCCTGAACCCTGCGGCGCCCTAGCGGCGGCCGACGCGGCGCTCCAGGTCGGCGAGCGAGAGCTCGAACACCACCGGCCGGCCGTGCGGGCAGCGCGCCTTGAAGTCGATGGCGTCGAGCCCGTCGAGCAGCGCGCGCGCCTCCTCCGGCGAGACGTCCTGGTTCGCGCGCACCGCCGCGTGGCAGGCCATGGTGGCGAGCAGGTCGTGGAACGCGTCGTCCACCGCGCTGCCGCGCTCCACCTCCGCGAGCTGGCTGCCGAGATCGGTGAGCAGCGCGGTCAGATCCACCCCGGCCAGCGCCGCCGGCGCGCCCTTCACCGCGAACGCCTCGCCGCCGAACGGCTCCGCGTCGAAGCCGAGCCGCCCCAGCTCCGCGAGCCCGGACTCGAGCGCGCGCGCCGCGGCGGGCGGGAGCGTCACGACCTGCGGGAGCAGGAACGGCTGCACCGGGATGCGGCGCGCCCGGAACGCCTCCCGGAGGCGGTGGAACAGCATCCGCTCGTGGCTGGCGTGCTGATCGATGACGACCAGCGTCCCGCCGGGCGCCTCGCAGAGCAGGTACGTCCGCGCGTGCTGCCCCACGTAGCGCAGCCCGGCGAAGTACCCCTCCGGCCGCGGCGCCGCGTCCGGCCCGGCGTCCGGTGCGGGCGCGATCGGGAAGGCCAGCCGGCCCGTCGCCCAGGCGCCCGGGGCAGGCTGGACGAGCGTCGCCCCGCTGCCCTCCGGCGGCCGGGCCGCGCGCGCCCAGGCCAGCACCTCGGCGGCCTCCTCGCCGGCCACCGGAACCGGCACCGGGGCCGCCTCGCCGCCGGCCCCCCCCGGAACGCCGTCGCCCGCGGGCGCCGCCTGCGGGCGCGCGCGCAACCACGGCGCGGTCCGGAGCGCACCGGCGACGGTGTGGAACAGGGCGTCGAACACCTCGCGCCCCTCGGCGAACCGCACCTCCAGCTTCTGCGGGTGCACGTTCACGTCCACCCGGTCCAGCGGCAGCTCCACGAACAGGACGCCGGCGGGGTGGCGCCCGGGCGGCAGCGTCCCGGCGAACGCGCGGAGCACCGCGTGCGCGGCGGACCGATCGCGCACGTAGCGCCCGTTCACGAACAGGTAGAGCGCCCGGCCGGTCGCCTCGGAGTGATCGGGCGAGCAGACGAGGCCGTGCACGCGCACGTCGCCGCGGCGGGCGTCCACCGGGAGCAGGTGCCGGTGCGCCTCCCGCCCCAGCGCCTGGCCGGCGCGGTCCGCCAGCCCACCGCCGGCGCGCGCGCCGAGCACCAGCCGGCCGCCGGAGCGGAGCGTGAACCCGACGTCCGGGCGCGCCAGCGCCAGCCGGATCACCGCCTCGGAGACGTGCCCGGCCTCGGTGGACGCCGCGCGCATGAACTTGCGGCGCGCCGGCGTGTTGAAGAACAGGTCGCGGACCTCGACGGTGGTGCCGCGCGGGCGGGCCACCGGCGCCACCTCGCCTAGCACGCCGCCCTCGAGCTCGACCCGCGTCCCGGCGCCGTCGTCGCCGGGCGAGGTGTCGAGGCGGAAGCGCGAGACCGATGCGATGGCCGGCACCGCCTCGCCCCGGAACCCCATGGTCCCGATGGCGGCGAGCCCCTGGGCGTCGCGCAGCTTGCTGGTGGCGTGCCGCTCCAGCGCGAGCAGCGCGTCGTCCCGGTCCATGCCCGAGCCGTCGTCCGCCACCCGCACCAGCGCGAGCCCGCCCTCCTCCACGTCCACGCCGATGGCGGTCGCGCCGGCGTCGAGCGCGTTCTCGACCAGCTCCTTGACGATGGAGGCCGGCCGCTCGACCACCTCGCCCGCGGCGATCTGGTTGACGAGCCCGGGCGGCAGGACGTGGATGCGCGGCATGGCGCCCGTTCGTACCACGGCGATCCGACGCGGCGGCTCCCCCCAGCGAACGTTTGACGCCCGCGGCCGCGTGCGTCTATGTGGACGCGATGGCGGGAGGGACCGGCAAGAGGA
>NZ_BAZG01000217.1 GCF_000964525.1 Anaeromyxobacter sp. PSR-1 | reverse complement strand
ACGCCGCCGCCGCACGGCGGTGGTCAGCTCCGCGAGACGGTGAAGGTGGATCTCGAGCGGGTGGACTCGATGGTGGAGATGATCGGCGAGCTCATCATCGTCGAGTCGATGGTGGTGCACGCGCCGGAGCTGGCGGCGGTCGCATCCCTGCGCCTGCGCAACTCGCTCAACCAGATGACCAAGATCAGCCGCGACCTGCAGAACGTGGCCATGCGGATGCGCATGGTCCCGGTGCGCGGCGCGTTCCAGAAGATGGCGCGCCTGGTCCGCGATCTCTCGCGCAGGACCGGCAAGGACGTGATCCTCGAGACCTCCGGCGAGGACACCGAGATGGACCGCAGCATGGTCGAGCGCATCGAGGATCCGCTCGTGCACCTGGTGCGAAACGCGCTCGACCACGGTATCGAGCCGGAGGCGGAGCGCCTCGCCGCGGGCAAGGCCGCGCGGTCCGTCCTGCGCCTGGCCGCCTACCATGAGGGCGGGTCGATCGTGGTGGAGCTGACCGACGACGGCCGGGGGCTGCAGCGCGACCGGATCCTGCGCAAGGCGCGCGAGCGCGGGCTGGTGGGCGACGGGCAGGAGCTGTCCGACGCAGAGGTCCACGGGCTGGTGTTCCTGCCCGGCTTCTCCACCGCGGCGAAGGTCACCGAGATCTCCGGGCGCGGCGTGGGCATGGACGTGGTGAAGCGCAACGTCGAGGGGATGCGCGGCCGCGTCACCGTGGCCTCGCGCGCGGGCGGCGGGACCACGTTCCGGCTGGTGCTCCCGCTCACGCTCGCCATCATCGACGGCATGCTCGTCTCCTGCGGAGGCGAGACCTACATCCTGCCCAGCCTCTCGATCGTCGAGTCGCTGCGGCCGGCCGATGACACGATCCGACGCGCCGCGGGACGCGGCGAGGTGATCGACGTCCGCGGCGAGATCCTGCCGCTCCTGCGCCTGCACCGCCTGCTCGGCGCGCGCGAGCGTGCGGCGGGCACCGACGATCTGCGCGTGGTGGTGGTCGAGGGGCTGGGGCGCAAGGTGGGGCTGGTGGTGGACGAGGTGGTCACCCAGCAGCAAGTGGTGATCAAGCCCCTGGGGAGCGGCCTCGGCGACACGGACTTTCTCTCCGGCGCGGCGATCCTCTCCGACGGCCGGGTGGGGCTGATCCTGAACGTGGACCGGCTGGCAGGGCTCGCGTCGCGCGACGCGGCGGCCGACCGCGGCGCCCGGCTGGCGGCGGGGGCCTAGGGTGGACGCGGAGACGTACCAGGGCTTCCAGCGCATCGCCCATGAGCGGGCCGGGATCTTCCTGCGCCCGGGCAAGGCGGCCCTGGTGGAGGCGCGGCTCGCGCGGCGCCTCCGGGAGCTGGCCCTCTCCACCGAGCGCGAGTACCTGGAGCACCTGCAGGCGGAAGGCGGCGACGAGCTGGTGCGGTTCCTGGACGCCATCTCCACCAACTTCACCCACTTCTTCCGCGAGGCCGATCACTTCGAGGCGCTGGTCCAGTCGGTGCGGGTCGCACGCCGGGTGGGACAGCGGCGCTTCCGGGTGTGGTGCGCCGGCTGCTCCTCGGGCGAGGAGCCCTACACCGCCGCGATGGTGCTCGAGCCCGAGCTCGACGGCTGCGACTGGCGGATCCTCGCGACCGATCTCTCCACCCGCGTGCTGGCGCGCGCGGCGGAGGCCACCTACGCGGACGAGGAGGTGGCCGCCATCCCGGCGGCGCTGCGGGCGCGGTTCCTCGCAGCGCGACCCGGGCCCGGCGGATCGACGCTGCACGAGGTGGTCCCGCGGCTGCGGGAGCGGGTGGTGCTCCGCCGCCTCAACCTGGCCGAGCACCCGTACCCGATGCGCGGGCCGCTCGACGCGATCTTCTGCCGGAACGTGATGATCTACTTCGACCGGCCCATGCGCGCGCGGCTGGTCGAGGAGCTCGAGCGCCTGCTGCGCCCGGGCGCCCCGCTGTTCGTGGGCCACTCGGAGACGCTGGCGGGGATCCCCACGCGGCTGCGCAGCGAGCGCCCCTCGGTGTACCGGATGCCGGAGGCCACGTGAGCCTCGTCACCGTGGGCATCGGCGACCTGGTGGTTACGGGTGAGCCGGGCGGCGTGATCGTGACGCACGGGCTGGGCTCGTGCATCGCGCTCGTCGCCTGGGATCCCGGCCGCCACGTCGGCGGCATGCTGCACTTCCAGCTCCCCACCTCCGCGCTCTCCCCGGAGCGGGCGCGCGGCGCGCCGGGCACGTTCGCCGACACCGGAATCCCGCTGCTCTTCGAGCGGCTGTACGCCCGCGGCTGTCGCAAGGAGGACCTGGTGGTCAAGGCGGCGGGGGGCGGGAGCTTCAACGACCTGTACGGCGGCTTCGACATCGGCCGGCGCAACCACGCCGCCATGCGGCGCATCCTGCGCCGCGCGCGGGTGGCGGTGGCGGCGGAGGACGTGGGCGGCGCGCGCTCGCGGACGGTGCGCCTGTTCCTGGACTCGGGCCGGGTGACGGTGCAGTCGGGCGAGGAGATCGCGCCGCTGTGACCGCGTGACCCCGCTCAGGGGAGCGCGCCGTCCGTGAGCCGCAGGAGCTCCGGGGCGATGCGGTCGAGCGGGAGCGTGCGCTCCACCGCCCCGGCCTCCACCGCGACCTTCGGCATCCCGTACACCACGCAGGATCCCTCGTCCTGCGCGACCGTGCGCGCGCCCGCCTCGCGCATCGAGAGCAGGCCCTGGGCGCCGTCGCCGCCCATGCCGGTCAGGATCACCCCCACCGCGTTGCGCCCGGCGGTGCGGGCCACCGAGCGGAACATCACGTCCACCGAGGGCCGGTGCCGGTTCACCCGGGGCCCATCCTTGACCTCGACCACGTAGCGGGCGCCGGACCGCCGGAGGAGCATGTGCCGGTTGCCCGGCGCGACCAGCACCGTCCCCGGCACCACCGACTCGCCGCCCTGCGCCTCGCGGGCGTCGAGGCCGGACTGGTCGCGCAGGCGCTTCGCGAAGAAGCGGGTGAACAGCTCGGGCATGTGCTGGGTGATCACGATGCCGGGCGCGCTGGGCGGGAGCGCCACCAGGATCCGCTCGATGGCGACCGTGCCGCCGGTGGAGGCGCCGATGGCGACCACCTGGTGCGTGGTCCGGGACAGGGCGCACGACGTCGCGGCGCGCGCCGGCGGCGGCAGCGGCGCGGGCGCGCGCACGCCGGCGGCGGCCGCCTCCTTCACCTTCTCCACCAGGTCGGCGGTCATCTCGCCCACCGAGTACGCCGCCCCGGGCTTGCACATCACGTCGCAGGCGCCGGCGGCGAGCGCCTCCAGCGCGAGCGCGCCGCCGGCGGGCGTGAGCGAAGACACCACGATCACCGGCGTGGGCCGGTAGCGCATGATCTTGTGGAGGAACGTGAGGCCGTCCATGCGCGGCATCTCCACGTCCAGCGTGATCACGTCGGGCGAGCGCTCCAGGATGAGATCGCGCGCCGCGAACGGGTCCGGCGCCGTCCCCACGACCTCGATCTCCGGATCGGCGGAGAGCTCCTGCTGGAAGACGTTCCGCACCACGGCGGAGTCGTCCACCACCAGCACCCGGATGCGCCGGGGTCCGGTCCCTTTCGGGCGCGCGGCCTCCACTAGAAGTCCCGGATCTCGGCGTCGTCGTCCATGGGGAACGCCTGCTCCGCGAGCGCGCGGGAGCTCGCGAGCGCGCCCGCGCCGTTCGTGCCGGGGCGCGGGCGGGCGCCGGGCGGCGCCGCAGGGGGCGAGCGGACCGGCGCGGCGGCGGGACGGCGCGGCGCCGCCTGCCGCTGCGAGCGGTCGAGCTGGAACGCGCCCACCATCGCCGCGAGCTCCTCCGACTGCCCGGACAGCTCCGAGGCGGCGGACGACGACTCCTCCGCCGATGCGGCGTTCTGCTGGGTGACCTTGTCCATCTCGGCGATGGCCTTGTTCACCTGCTCGATGCCGGTGGACTGCTCCCGGGCCGCGGCCGCGATCTCCGAGACGATGTCGGTGACCTTTCCGATGCCCTGCACGATCTCGCCGAGCTTGGCGGCCACGTGCCGCGCGGTGACCTCGCCCTCGCCGGCCTGCTTCACCGAGTCGCGGATGAGGGCCTCGGTCTTGTTGGCCGCCTCCTTGGAGCGGAGCGCGAGCGAGCGCACCTCCTCGGCGACCACCGCGAAGCCGCGGCCGGCCTCGCCGGCGCGCGCCGCCTCCACCGCCGCGTTGAGCGCGAGCAGGTTGGTCTGGAACGCGATCTCGTTGATGTCCTTGATGATCTGCGCGGTGCCCTCGGCCGACGCCTTGATGCGCGCCATGGCGCCCTGCATCTGCTCGACCGCGGTCGCGCCCTCGGTCGCGGCGCCGCGCGCGGTCACGGCGAGCTGGTTCGCCTGCTGCGCGTTGTCCGAGGATTGCTTGGTCATGCCCGAGACCTCCTCGATCGAGCTGGAGGTCTGCTCCAGCGAGGAGGCCTGCTGCGAGGCGCCGGACGCCACCGCCTGCGACGAGGCGGCGATCTGCGCCGCGGCGCTGGACACCTGCTCCACCGCCTCGCTCACCTGGGCGAGCGCGTCGTGGAGCGCCGTCGCCGTGCCGTTCACCGAGTCGGCGATGCGGGCGTGGCCGCCCTGGTAGGTGCCCTGGACGCGCGCCCGCAGGTCGCGGTGCGCCAGCCTCTCCAGCACGCCGGCGGCCTCCTCGACGGGCGCGAGGACGGCGTCCAGCGTCCGGTTCACCCCCTCCACGATGCGCCGGAAGTCGCCCCGGTGGCGCGCGGCGTCGGCGCGCGCGTCGAGGCTGCCGGCGACCGCGGCGTCGGCCAGCCGGTTCGCGTCGGCCACGAGCGCGTTCACCGCGGCGATGCAGCCGTTCAGGTGATCCTTCAGGCGGACGAAGTCGCCGGACCAGGCCTCGGCCACCGGCGGCGGGATCGCGCCGCGCGAGATCTCGTCCACCACGTTCGACGCCACCTTGAGCGGGCCGACGATCGCGTCGAGCGTGCCGTTGACGCCCTCGACCAGCGTGCGCCAGTCGCCCTGGAAGCGGGCGGCGTCGGCGCGGGTCGACAGCCGCCCCTCCGCGGCCGCGGCGGTGAGCGCCTGGACCTCGGCGGCGACCGCGCGCAGGTTGTCGCGGATCCGGTCGCAGGTCTCGTTCGCGACCGCCTGCTTGCCCTTGCGCGGCGCCAGCTTCGGCTCGAAGTCGCCCTCGCCGTACGCGCCGAACGTGGTGAGCATCTCGAGGATCGCGGAGACGTGGGTGCGGAGCCCGGCGTTCATGCTCGCCGCGACGCGGCGGTAGGCGCCCTGGAACCGCTCCTCCTCGACGAACGCCTCGATGTCCCCCTCGTCCTGGGCCCGGCCGGTGGCCTCCATGGCGCCGAGGACGCCGGACAGGCTCGCGATGCAGCCGTTGAGCGCCTCCTTGATGCGGTCGAAGTCTCCCTCGTACCGGTCGGTGATGGGCTCGGGGATGTCGCCCAGTGCGATGCGGGTGACGCAGTCCGCGGCCATCCGGATCGGGCGCGCGTAGGCGTCCATGGTGGCGTTGATCCCCTGCACCACCGGGCGGAAGTCGGGGTCGACGCGCGCGAGGTCCCCTCGCACGTCCAGCCGCCCCGCCTCCACCGCCGCCGAGAGGCGGCCGGTCTCGGTCACCATGGCACCGATGGCCCGCGACACGCGCCGGGCGAGGAGCCACGCGATGGCCAGCATCGCGATCGAGCCCGCGATCACCAGGACCGCGACCGTGAGCTGGCTGCGGCCTGCCGCCACGGCGGACTCCGCCTCGAGCGCCTGCGCGTCCTTCGCCGACGCCTCGATCATCCCGTCGAGCAGCGGCGCGAACTCGACCTGCTTGGCGCGGAGCCGCTGGTACAAGGTCCAGCAGCGCTCGTCGGCCTCGGGGGTGAGCTGCGTCTCGCGCCGGCGGACCGCGTCCACGTAGGCCGCGACCAGGCCGTTCCAGGCATCCAGGGACCCGCTCACGCGCCCCCACACGTCGCGCTCCGCGGCCGCGTGCGTGAGCCCGTCGAAGACCTTCCGGGCCTGGGCGAGGTCCCGCAGCGAGCCCTCCGCCAGCGTGAACACGGCCTCGCGGGTCTCGGCGTCGCCGGAGATCCGCGGGCTCATCATCCCGTTCGCGGCGCGCATCACGCCGTTGACCGCCGCGCGAACCCGCGCCAGCGCCAGCGCTGCGGGCAGCTCCTGGTTGGTGACGGCCGTGAGCGAGCCGGACAGGCGCCGCACCGTGAAGAAGGAGGTGGCGCCGATGGCGACCGCCAGGATGTTCGCGGCGAGGAACCCCGCGAAGATGAGCTTCCCGTTGTTGGTGTTGCGGGTCTTCATGGCACGTCTCCCGTCGTCTCGGGGCCAGGGGTGACGCCGGCGGGCGCGCCGGCGCCGGACGCGCGGCCCAGCTCGCGGGCGTCGTCCGAGGAGAGGATCCGGGCGATGTCGAGCAGGAACACGATGCGCCGGTCGTGCTTCCCGACGCCCAGGATGAAGTCCTCCTCCGGCGCGGCCTGCCCGAGCGCGGGCGTCGGCTCGATCATCGCCGGGCCGATGGAGAGGACCTCGAGCACCTGATCCACCAGCAGGCCCATGGTGAGCGGCCTCCCGTCGACCGCGCAGTGCACCACGATGATGACGGTCTGATCGGAGGGCTCGCACCGCTCCATGCCGAACTTGAGGCGCAGGTCGATGACCGGGATGACCTTGCCGCGCAGGTTGATGACCCCGCGGATGAAGTCGCGCGTGCGCGGCACGCGGGTCATCTCCAGCAGCCCGATGATCTCGCGCACGGTGAGGATCTCGATCCCGTACTCCTCGCGCGCGAGCTGGAACGTCATGTACTTCCCGGCGAGGCGGCGGCCCAGCTCGGTGGCCGTGCCCGCCGCTCCGTCGGCCTTCGCCAGCTC
>NZ_BAZG01000218.1 GCF_000964525.1 Anaeromyxobacter sp. PSR-1 | reverse complement strand
TGCGGCCCTCAGCGGCCCCGCGGTGCGGTGCTCTTCTTTTCCCTTCGTAACGGTTGTCGAGAGGCGACGAGCCTCACGTTCTTTCAAAGGTTTGCGGTGGCTATATCGGTGGGGTCACACCCGTTCCCATCCCGAACACGGTAGTTAAGCCCACCAGAGCCGATGGTACTGCACCGGAAGCGGTGTGGGAGAGTAGGTCGCTGCCGCATCTTTTCGTGCCCGCCAGAGCAATCCGCTCTGGCGGGCTTTTTCTTTTTTGGCGCGCATTGCGCCGGCGAGGCCGCCGGGCGAGGCGCGCGACGGGCCGAAGGCTGCGCAGGGAAGGCGTCCGGGCGGGTATACTCGCCCTTTCGCCGCAGCCGCGGCGACGGAGGGGCTCGATGGCGCGCGCGATGGTCGGGGTGATCGGGGGGACGGGGCTGGGCGAGGCGCTCGGCGCCCTCGGCGGCGGCGAGGTCCGCGAGCTGGACACGCCCTTCGGCAGGCCGTCCGCGCCCATCACGCTCACCGAGGTCGGCGGGGTGCCGGTGGCGCTGCTCCCGCGGCACGGGGAGGGGCACATGCTCAACCCGTCGCAGGTGCCGTACCGCGCCAACATCTGGGCGCTGAAGTCGCTGGGCGTCACGCACGTGCTCGCGAGCGGCGCGGTGGGCAGCCTCCGCGAGGAGGTCGCGCCGCGCAACCTGGTCATCCCGGACCAGGTGATCGACAAGACCTTCCGCCGCGCCGGCACCTTCTTCGACGACCTCGCCGTGCACGTGGAGTTCGCGGCGCCGTTCTGCACCACGCTCCGCAACGTGCTGGTGAAGGCGGGCACCGGGTTCCCGGCCCGCGTCCACCAGGGCGGGACGTACGTCTGCATGGAGGGCCCGCAGTTCTCGACCCGGGCCGAGAGCGAGCTGCACCGGAGCTGGGGGGCCTCGCTCATCGGCATGACCGTGATGCCGGAGGCGAAGCTCGCGCGCGAGGCGGAGCTCTGCTACGCGCTCGTGGCGCTCCCGACCGACTACGACTGCTGGAAGCCGCACCCGGCCACGCTCGACCAGGCGAAGCTCATCGAGGAGCTGCTGGCGAACGTGAAGTCCGCCACCCAGAACGCGATCGAGCTGATCCGCCGGGCCATCCCGCACGTCGCCGCGCTCGAGAAGCCGTGCGGGTGCCAGTCGGCGCTGGCGCTCGCGATCTGGTCGGACCGCAGCCGGATCGCGCCGGCCACCCGCGAGAAGCTCCGCCCCATCCTGGAGAAGTACCTGGCCGGCTGAGCCGGGCGTCACAGCGCCTCCCGTTCGCGTGGGGCCCGTCGCGAGGCACACGATGGCGTCGCCGAGCCGGGCACACGAGGACCGAGCAGCGCAGGCGTGCCCGTAGGCACGTCGAGCAGCGCAGGGACGAGTCTGCCCGGCGCAGGCAGCCAGCGTGCGCCGCAGCAGGGCTCTACGCGAATGGGCGGCGCTACCAGGGGCCGGCGGCGGGCGGCTCCGGCGACGGGGACCGGCGCAGCAGCGCGGCGACGCGCGCCAGGTCGGCGACGAGGCCTGCCAGCGCCTCGCGCCGGGCCGCGTCGTCGGGGGCGCGCAGCACGGCCGACGGGTGCACCGTCGCGATGACGATCTCCGCGAGCGGGGAGGGCACCGGCTGCCCGCGCCGCTCGGTCAGGCGGAACCCGCGCCCGAGCAGCGCCTGCGCGGCGGTGGCGCCCAGGCACACGAGGGCGCGCGGCCGCACCGCCGCGAGCTCCGCGTCGAGCCAGGGACGGCAGGCGCGCACCTCCCCGGCGCTCGGCTTCTGGTGGATGCGGCGCTTGCCGCGCGGCTCCCACTTGAAGTGCTTCACCGCGTTGGTGACGTAGGCGTCGCGCCGGTCCAGCCCGGCGGCGGCGAGCGCACGGTCCAGGAGGCGGCCGGCGGGGCCGACGAACGGCTCGCCGGCGCGATCCTCGTCGTTGCCGGGCTGCTCGCCCACCAGCATCACGGTGGCGCGCGGCGGCCCGGCGCCGAACACGGTCTGCGTGCCGCGCTCCCACAGCGGGCAGGCCGTGCAGCCGGCGGCCGCGCGGCGGAGCGCCGCCAGCGTGGCTCGAGAGGGGACGAGCGGGGCGGCGGTGCCGCCCGGCGGAGCGCGCCGCGGCATGCGGACAACATGGGGCCGCGTGCCCTGGGCCGCGAGGTCGGGGACGCCCGCGGCCGCGGTCGCGGGCGCGTACGCCGCTAGGCGGCGGGCGCGGCGAGCGCCAGCGCCGCGAGCTGGCGGACGTTCGCCGGGCACTCGAGCGCCGCGAGCTCGTCGCGGGTGACCCAGCGCGCGGCGTCCCACTCGTCGCAGGCGGAGAGATCCCGGGTCGCCACGTCGGCCACGAACGCGAAGTTCAGGTGCAGCCCCTTCGAGCCGGCGGGGTGCTCCTCGTAGCCGATGAGCCCCGGGGGCGAGCCGTCCACCCCGAGCCCCGCCGGGAAGCGGCCGGTGAGGCCGGTCTCCTCCCGGAGCTCGCGCACCGCGCCCTCGAGCGGCGTCTCGCCCGCCTCGAGCTCGCCGCCCACCGGCAGCCAGGTGCCGAGCCGGCGGTGGCGGATGAGCAGGACGGCGCCGCCGTGGCGGCAGAACACGGAGGTCGAGAAGGCGCGGCGCTCGGACATGGCCGCGCAGTATGCCACCGGGCGCCGGGCCGCGGGAGCTAGGCCCCGCCGGCGGCCCGATCGCGGGCGGCGGCCGGCGGCTCCGGCGCCGCGGTGTCCGCGCCGGCGTCGTCCGCGACGGCGCGCGGTCCGCGCCGGCCCCGGCGCCGGAGGCTCTCCACCCACACGAAGACCACCGGCACCACCCACAGCGTCAGCATGGTGGAGGTGATCACGCCGCCGATGACGGCGATGGCCATGGGCGCGCGGAACTCGCTCCCCATGCCCTTCCCGAGGGCGGTGGGCAGCATGCCCAGGATCATCGCGCCGCTGGTCATGAGGATGGGGCGCAGGCGGCGCGGGCCGGACCTGCGCACCGCGGTCTCCGGGTCGTCGCCCTCGCGCAGGTGCTGCAGCGCCGCGTCCACCAGCAGGATGGCGTTCTTGGTGACGAGCCCCATGAGCAGGATGATCCCGATGAGCGAGCCGAGGTTCACCGTCTGGCCGGCGAGCCCCAGCCCCAGCACCGCGCCCACGATGGCGAGCGGGAGCGAGAGCATGATGGTGAAGGGGTGGACGAACGACTCGAACTGGCTCGCCAGGACGATGAAGATGAACACCACCGCGATGAGCAGCGCCATCCCCATGTTCGCCTGCGACTCGGCCTGCTCCTTCTGCATGCCGTCCCAGAGGTACGCGTAGCCGGCCGGCAGCGGGCGCGCGGCCACCCTGGCGCGGAGCGCCTGCACCGCGCCGCCCAGGTCGTGCCCCGGGGCGATCTGCGCCCAGACCGAGATGCTCCGCTCGCGCCGCTGGTGCTCGATCACGGCCGGGCTGGTCGAGCGCTCCAGCCGCGCGAGCTGCGCGAGCGCCACCGGACCGCGCGGCGTCGAGATCCACATCCCGTCGAGCGCGCCGCGCGACTCCCGGTCGTCCCCGGCCAGCCGCACGCGGATCTCCGACTCGCGGCGCCCCTCGCGCAGCTTGCCCGCCACCTCGCCCTGCGTGGCCAGGCGCACCTGCAGCGCGACCGCGCCGGCCGGGACGCCCAGCCGCGCCGCCTCCTCCCGGTCCACCTCGACCTGCAGCTCGGGCTTGCCCGGCGAGTCCTTGAGCTGGATGTCGGTGAGCGCAGGGATCGAGCGCATCTCCGCCACCAGCCGCTCCGCCTCCTCGCGGAGGCGGGCGAAGTCGCGCCCCGTCACGTGCATGAGCACCGGCGGGAAGTCGCCGATGCCCTCGAGCATGGGCGGGTCCGAGACGGCGCGGGTCGCGAGCCGCTCGTCCGCGGCGAGGACGCCGCGGATCCAGTCCTTGTAGGTCTCCACGCCGTCGGGGCGGGCGTTCTTGTCCACCAGGTTGACGCGCCAGCGGACCTGCCGCGGGTCCTCCTGGTAGCCGATGGTCGCGTAGACCGCGGTCACCCCGGGCAGCGCGCGCACGCGCTGCTCCAGCGTGGCGCTGCGCCGCGAGGCGGTGGCGAGGCTGGTGCCCGGCGGGTACTCCAGGTTGACGATGAGCTGGTTGCGGTCCTCCCTGGGCGCGAACTCGGACCCGAGCAGCGGGGCCACCGCCAGGCTGGCCAGGAACAGCAGCGCGGCCGCCGCGAAGGTGAGGCCGCGGTGCCGGAGCACCCAGTCCAGCGTGCGCGCGTACACGCGGTCGCCGGCGTCGAACCCGGCGCGGATCCGCCGCGCCACCGGGTGCTCCCGCCGCGCCTGGCCCGGCACGTGCGCGCGGACGAACCGCGCCGAGAGCATCGGATCGAGCGTGAACGCCACGAACAGCGAGATGAGCACGGCCACCGTGATGGTGAGCCCGAACTGGCGGAAGAACTGCCCGGTGATGCCCTGCATGAACGCGACCGGCACGAACACCGCCACCAGGGTGAAGGTCGTCGCCATCACCGCCAGCGCGATCTCCTGCGTGCCGCGGCTGGCCGCCACCGGCGGCGCCTCGCCCGCCTCCAGGCGCCGCGTGATGCTCTCGCGGACCACCACCGCGTCGTCGATGAGCAGGCCGATCGCGAGCGACAGGCCGAGCAGGGTGAGCTGGTTGAGCGAGAAGCCCATCCAGTACATGACGAACAGCGTGCCCACCACCGACGTCGGCAGCGCCAGCGCGGAGATGATCGTGCCGCGCACGTCCAGCAGGAACAGCAGGATGATGAGGATGGCCATGGCGCCGCCGAAGAAGATGGCGACCCACACCTCGTGCGCGTTGGCCTCGATGATCTCCGACTGGTCCACCAGGACCTGCGCCCGGAACCCGAGCTCGCCCTGCAGCTCGGGCAGGAGGCGCTTCACCTCGTTCGCGACCGCGGCGGAGTTCGCGCCGGCCTGCTTCACCACCTCGACCGCGACCGCGTCCACGCCGTCGGTGCGGACCAGCGTCTTCGGCTCCTTGGCGCCCTTGCGCACCAGCGCCACCTCGGCGAGCCGCACCAGCGAGCCGTCCTGCGCGGCGGCCACCGGCATGCGGCGGAGCGCGTCCACGTCCCGGAACTCGCCGCGCACGCGGATGCCGACCTCGCCGTCGCCGGCCGGGAACTTCCCGCCGGGCAGGTCGAGGTGCTCGCCCTGGATGCGCCGGAACACGGCGTCCGGGTCGAGCCCGACCCCGCGGAGCCGGTCGCGGAACAGGTCCACCGAGACCTCCGGCTCGGCGCCGCCGACGATGCGCACCGCCGCCACGCCCTCGAGCTGCTCGAGGCGCGGGCGCACCTGGTCGTCCAGCTTCTCGCGGAGCGCGATGGGGTCCTGGCCGGACGCCGCCGAGAACACGAGCACCGGCTGCGCCGCCACGTCGTACTGCGCGATCACCGGCGCCCGGGCGCCGAGCGGCAGCTCCCCCTGCGCGATGCCCACCTTGTCGCGGACGTTCTGGACCGCCTCGCCCAGCGGGACCGACAGCTCGAACTCGATGAACACGAGCGACACGTCCTCGCGCGAGGACGAGAAGACCTTGTCGATCCCGGCGATGGAGGAGACCGCGTCCTCGATGGGCCGGGTGACGTTCTCCTCGACGTCGCCCGGGCTCGCGCCGGGGTAGGTGGTGGTGATGGTGACGAACGGGATGCTGACGTCGGGGTAGAGGTCGGTGCCGAGCCGGCGCAGGCCGAGCAGGCCGAGCACGACCAGCGTCACCGACATCATGGCGGTGAAGACGGGCCGGCGGATGGCGACGTCGGAGAGCGTCATCCGCCCACCTGCGCCAGCGCCGCGCCCTCGGCCAGCCCGATCGGCGGGTCGGTGACGACGCGCAGCCCCTCCGGCCAGGCGCCGCCCTCCGGCACGACCACCGCGGTCTCGCCCTCCTCGCCGAGCAGGCGCACCGGCAGGGCCCGCGCCTTGCCGTCCCCGCCGGCCAGCCACACGGCGTGGCCCCCGGTGCGCTGGACCAGCGCCGCGGCGGGCACGCGAAAGGCCTCGCGCTCCGCCCCGCGGGGCAGGTCGGCCCGCGCGTATGCGTTCGCGAGGAAGCGGCCGTCGGGGTTGGGGACCGCGATCTCCACCGGCACGCGGTTCGTGGCCGCGTCCACCGCGGGGACCACCACCGTCACCACCGCGTCCGCCGTGCGTGCCCCGGTGCCGGGGAGCGACACGGCCACCCGGGCGCCGGGCCGGAGCTCGGCGGCCTCGGACTGCGTGAGGGAGGTCTCGAGCACCAGCTCGCGCGTGGTGACGAGCGTGACGAGCGGGACGCCGGGCGAGACCGCGATGCCCACGCCGTCGGGCACGCGCGTGACCACGCCGGGGAAGGGCGCGACCAGCCGGTGGTGAGAGAGGTGGACCCGCGCCTGCTCCGCCTGCGCCTGGGCCGCGGCGAGGTGCGCGGCGGCGAGGTCGCGCTGGGCCTTCGCCTGGGTGGCCTGCGCCTCCGAGGCGCCCTCCTCGCGGCGGAGCCGCTCGGTGCGGGCGAAGGCGTCCTCCGCCAGCGCGAGCTGCGCCCGGGCGGCCTCGACCGCGGCCTCGGCCTGCCGGACCGCCGCCGCGGCGGCGCCGGTGTCGAGCGCGGCCAGGAGCGCCCCCTCGCGCACCTCCTGCCCGCGGCGCACGGCGACGCGCTCCAGCGTGCCGGCCACGCTCACCGCCAGCGCCGAGGCCTGGCGCGCCTTCAGCGTCCCGGTGGCGGTGACGCGCGGCGCGAAGCGGATCCGCTCCGGGGCGGCGAGGTGCGCGGCGGCGGCCGCGGGTCCGGCGGCGGGCGCGGGG
>NZ_BAZG01000219.1 GCF_000964525.1 Anaeromyxobacter sp. PSR-1 | reverse complement strand
GGCGGCGCGCGCGAGCTGTACGGCGAGGCGGACGCGCTCGACTGGGCCGGGCGCCGCGGCTACGCGCGCATCGCCGCCGCCGCCGGCGTGCCGGTGGTGCCGGTGGCGATCGCCGGCGCCGACCAGCAGCACCCGCTCCGCCTCCCCTTCGGCAAGGACGGCTCGCTGTGGCTCCCGCCGGTGCCGCTGCCGGTGGCGCTCGACTTCTGGTTCGGCGCGCCCATGCCGCCGCCGCCGCCCGGCGACGCGGCCGCGGTGGCCGCCTTCGCCGACGGCGTCGCGGCCGCCACGCAGGCGCTGCTCGACGAGGCCGTCCGCGCACGGCGCGCACCCCCCTGGAGCCGCACGTGAGCCGCCAAGCCCCCCACGATCCGCCGCCCCCGCTCGATCCCCGCCACCCGGCCTATCGCTGGATCCTCGGCGGCGCGCGCCGGCTCGCCCGCTACCACCACATGACGGTGGAGGGCGCGGTGCCGAAGGGCCCGTGCATCTACGTCGCGCTGCACGGCGCCGGGTACCTCGTGCTCGACCTGGTGCTCGCCGGCTACTTCCTCGGCTGGAAGGAGTTCCACGAGAGCGGGCGGCTGGAGGACTGGCGCCCGCTGCGCATCGTCGGGGCGGAGTCGCAGATCGAGCGCTTCCTGCCCGGGCTGCCGCGCGCGAAGGAGCACGCCGGCATCATCGGGACCGACGAGGAGGACTGCGTCGCGGTGCTGGAGCGCGGCGAGTCGCTGCTCGTGACGCCCGGCGGCATGCGCGAGGCGCAGCCTTCCCGCGACTTCTACCGGCTGCGCTGGGACGGGCGGCTCGGCTTCGCGCGCATGGCGGTGCGCACCGGCGTGCCCATCGTCCCGGTGGCGGTGGTGGGCGGCGCGGAGGCGTACCCGGGCCTGCGGTGGGGCAAGCTCTCGTTCTGGTCGCCGCTGCCGCTCCCGGCGCGGCTCGAGATGGCCGTCGGCGAGCCGATCCCGGTGGAGCGGCGGCCGGGGTCGGCGCGGGATCCGGCGGTGGTGAAGCCGCTCCAGGAGCTGGCGCGGGCGCGGACGCAGGCGCTCTACGATCGGCTGGTCGCGAAGCGGAGGGCGGGGCGGTGACCCTCTGGCGCATCGCGAGCGACTGGCACCTCGCGCCGGGCAGCCCGGCGGTGCACGGGCGGCTGGCGCGCGCGTTCCTGGCCCGCGCGCGCGCCGACGGCGCCTCGGTGGTGCTGAACGGCGACGCGTTCGACGACCTGTTCACGGGGGGTGGACGGGCCGAGGCGGCGCACCCGCTGGTCGTCGCGGAGCTGGAGGCGCTCGGCCGCGAGGGCCGGCTCCGGCGGACGCGCGGCAACCACGATCCGGACGCGGGCGAGGAGCGGGTGGTGCTGGAGCTTCCCGGGACTGGCCGCGTCCTGGTCGCCCACGGGCACGCCGCCGATCCGGTGAACGCCTCCGCGCTGGGGCGGCTCGGCGACGGAATCTCCCGCCGCTTCGGTCGGTTCGGCGTGGTGCGGGGCGCGGCCTGGTTCGCCGAGGCGGCCGCGCGCGCGGTGGCCGAGGACTGGATGGTGGCGACCTTCCGCCGCCGGTGCCTGGCCGAGGTGGAGCGCGAGGGCTTCGCCCTGGGCGTGTTCGGGCACGTGCACCGGGCCCACCTCGCGCCGGGCGATCGCTACGCCAACGCGGGCTCGCTCCACGGCGAGGCCCTCGAGTACCTGGAGCTCGGCCCCGGCGGGCCGCGGCTCGCCGTGCTGTGCGCCGCCGACCTGCCGGACCCGGGCACGGACCCGGCCGCGAGGCGGTAGATTGAGGAGCCGCGCCCCGGGCGCGGGATGAGGTAGAAGACGCCATCCATGCGCATCATCGAAGCCTTCGTCCGCTTCTCCGAGCGGCGCCGCGTCGCCATCCTCGCCGTCGCCGCCCTGGTGGCCCTGGCCGGCGGGTACGGCACGTTCCGCCTGTACGCCGACCTGCGCCCCGACATGTCGGAGCTGCTCCCCGCCAACAGCCGGAGCGCGCGGGACCTGGAGGCGCTCACGAAGCGCATCGGCGGGTTCGCCGAGCTCTCGGTGGTGCTGGCGGGGAAGGACCCGCTCGCCCTGCAGCTGTTCGCCGACGACCTGAACGACGCGCTCCAGGACGCGCCGCCGGGCCTGCTGCGGTGGGTCGAGTACCGCGTGGACGAGGCGCGCGATTTCTTCAAGCCGCGCCTGCTGCTGTTCCTCTCGCGCGAGGAGCTGGCCACGCTGCGCGACACGCTCGGCGCGCGGGTGGCGTGGGAGCGTGCGCGGCAGGCGGGCAAGGCCGAGGGGCCGGCGCCGGACGTGGAGGGGCTGGTCGACCGGATCGCCGGCGAGCGCAAGGGGCTGCTCGGCAAGTTCCCGAGCGGCTACGTGATGGGCGAGGTGCCCGGCCGCGAGCCGGGCGAGACCATGACCGCGCTCGCCATGGTCATCCGGCTGGACGCGCCGCCCGACGACTACCGCGACGTGGTCGCGCTCGAGCGGGTGGTGAAGGAGACGGTCGCGCGGCTCGATCCCGCGAAGGCCGGCATCGAGGTGGGCTACGGCGGCTACGTGGCCAACAACATCCTCGAGCACGACGCGCTCGCCGAGGACCTGGTGTGGGCCACCATCCTGGTGCTGCTCGCGGTCGCTGCCTCGGTCGTGGTCTACAACCGCACCTGGAAGGCCGTGTTCGCGGTGGGCGCGCCGCTCCTGGTGGGCACCTTCGCGACGTTCGGGCTGGCCGAGATCTTCGTCGGCCACCTCAACTCCAACACCGCCTTCCTCGGGTCCATCGTGGTGGGCAACGGGATCAACGTCGGGCTGATCCTGTTCGCGCGGTACCTCGAGGACCGCCGGCGCGGGCAGGCTCCGGGGCCCGCCATGGTGACCGCGCTCGCGAACACCTGGCTCGCCACCCTCACCGCGGCGCTCGCCGCGGGGGTGTCCTACGCCTCGCTGCTCTCCACCGACTTCCGCGGCTTCAACCAGTTCGGCCTCATCGGCGGGCTGGGCATGGCGTTCTCCTGGCTCTCCGCCTACGCGGTGACCCCGGCGCTGGTGCTCGCGTGGGAGCGCCGCGCGCCCATCCCGCGGCAGGGGCAGCGCCCGGCCCGCCCCATCTTCACCTACGCCATCTCGGCCATCGTGGAGCGCGCGCCCCGCCGCATGGTCACGGTGGCCGTGCTGCTCTCGATCGCCTCGGCCGTGCTGGTGGTCCGCTGGTCGCGGGATCCCATCGAGCACGACTTCCGCCGCCTGCGCGACCAGTCGGCGCTCGCCGAGGGCGGCCCGGGCTGGTGGGACCAGCGGGTGGACGCGCTGCACGGCGACCACCTCTCGCCCACCGCCATCCTGGCCCGCGACGAGGGCGAGGCGCGCGCCATCGCGAAGGCGCTCGACGCGCACATGCGCGCGACGCCCGACACCACCTTCGGGCACGTGCTCTCGATCGCCGCGTTCGTGCCGGAGGGCCAGGAGGCGAAGCTCCCGCTCGTCCGCGAGCTGCGCGCGCTCGCCACCCCGGAGAACCTCTCCTTCCTCTCGCCGGAGAAGCGCCTCGCCATCGAGCAGGTGCTCCCGCCGGCGGACCTGCGCCCGTTCGGCGCGAAGGACCTGCCGGACATGATCCGGCGCCAGCTCACCGAGGTGGACGGGCGCGTGGGCACCCCGGTGCTGGTCTACCCCTCGGGCCGGATGGACGTCTGGAACGGGCTCGACGTGCGCCGCTTCGCGCGCGAGCTGCGCTCGGTGCCGATGCCGCGCGCCGACCTGCCCATGGCCAGCTCCACCCTCGTATTCGCGGACGTGCTCGACGCGATCGAGCGCGACGGCCCGCGCGCCACGGTGCTGTCGCTCCTCGGGGTGGTGGCGCTGGTGATGATCGCGTTCGGGCTCGGGCGCCGCTCGGTGCGCTCGCTCGGGGACGCCCTGGGCGTGCTCGCGGCGCTGGGCGTCGGCGTGCTCTGGTTCATGGGGCTCGCCGGGGCGCTCCAGCTCCGGCTCAACATGCTGAACTTCATCGCGCTGCCCATCACGTTCGGCATCGGCGTGGACTACGCCACCAACATCTTCCAGCGCCGGCGGGTGGACCACGCGGGCTCGGTGGCGGACATCGTCCGGACCACCGGCGGCGCGGTGGCGCTCTGCTCGCTCACCACCATCATCGGCTACTCGTCGCTGCTCATCGCCCGGAACCAGGCGCTCATCTCGTTCGGGCTCCTGGCGGTCCTCGGCGAGGTGGCGTGCCTGGCGGCGGCCCTGCTGGCGCTGCCCGCCGCGATGCGCTGGCGGGAGCGGTCGCGCGCCCGCGCGGCGGCGGCGCAGGCGGCCGGCACCGACGCGCAGCCGCAGCCCTGACCGGCCGGGAGGCCGATCGGCGGCGCGATCAGGGACGGATCAGTCCGCCCCCACCTGCTCGAGCGCCCACTCGAGCTGCTCGCGCGAGAAGGGCTTCTCCAGGAACGCCTCCGCGGCCGGGCGGTCGCGCGAGGCGCGCTCGCCGCTCATGGCGATGATCGGCACCACCGCGAGGCGCGGCGTCCGGCGGATGCGCGCCACCAGGTCGTGGCCGGTCATGCGCGGGGTGTAGAGATCCACCAGCACCGCGGCCGGCCGGGGGCCGCGGGCCAGCAGCTCCCACGCCTCCGCCCCGTCCACCGCGGGAGCCACCTGGTAGCCAACCCGCACGAGCAGCGCACGGATGGCCTCCCGCATGCCGGGGTCGTCCTCGACGAGGACCACCCTGCGAACGACGTTTCCGGTGGCTGCCACGTACCGAAGCTAGACAGCGCGGGCCCGCGGCGCGACCGCCGACCCACCCGGCGGCGCGACGCAGCGTACGCCTCAGCCGGCCGACCCGGAGGGCGGGCTCTCGACGGAACCGGCCGCGGCCGCCGCCGCCCGCCGGCGCGCGCGCCAGGCGAGCACGGCGCCCGCCGCGAGCACCCCGGCCGCCGCCGCCCAGGGCCAGAGCGCCTCGAGGCGCACCTCGCCGGCGAGCCGCGCGTAGCCGGCGCCGAGGGCCCAGCCCAGCCAGAAGTAGATCGTCGCCCAGAGCGCGCCGGCGACCAGCGTGCCGGCCACGAACGTGCCCTGGCGCAGGCGGAGCGCGCCCGCGACCACCGTCATCACGATCCGCAGCCCGGGGATGAGCCGGCCGACGACCACCGCCGCCGCGCCGCGGCGGGTGAGCCACGCCTCGAGGCGCGCCTCCCGCGCCTCGGTGTAGCCGAAGCGCCGCGCCACCCGGAGCAGCAGCGGCCGGCCGGCGTGGCGCGAGACGAGGTAGAGCACCGTCGCGCCGAGCACGGTCGCCGAGGTCACCACCGCGGCGGTGGGCAGGAACGCGGCGCGGTGCGAGTGGGCGAGGAAGCCCATGGCCGCGATGAAGAGGTCGCCGGGGAGGGGCAGCGGGATGCCCGCCTCCTCGGCCAGGATCACCGCGAACAGGCCGCCGTAGTGCCAGCGCTCGAGGAAGGAAGCGGGGCTCTCCACCCACGCTTCCATGCCACGAACCGCGCCGGCGCGGAAGCGACGGTTCGCGCGGGGGCTTGGCGCGCCCGGTGCGCCTGCGCACCCCTTCCGACATGGCGGGTGCATCGCAGGGCTTCCACGAGCGCGAGGACGCGCTCTCGGCGCGGACCAGGGACCTCCACCGGGCGCTCGTCTCCCTGCAGGAGGAGCTGGAGGCGATCGACTGGTACCAGCAGCGGGTGGACGCCGCCTCGGATCCCGAGCTGAAGCGCGTGCTGCAGCACAACCGCGACGAGGAGGTGGAGCACGCCATGATGGTGCTCGAGTGGATCCGTCGCAACGACGTGGTGTTCGCGCGGATGCTGCGGATGCACACCGGGCACGCCGGGCCGATCGTGCGCGAGGAGGAGGCCCGCGAGGCGGCCGGCACGGCGGACGTCGAGGGGCGGGCGGGCCGGGAGGGCGATCGATGAGCTGGCAGGACCGCGACGGCGCGCCCTTCGGGCAGCAGGTGTGGGACCGGATCGACGAGGCGATCGGGGCGGCGGCCGCCGAGGCGCGCGCCGGGCGGCGGCTCCTCAGGGTGGTCGGGCCGCTCGGGTTCGACGCGCGCGCCGGGGTGGCGGAGGACGCGCCGGCCGGCGGCGAGGACGAGCCGGGGGCGGGCGACGAGACGCACGTGCACGTGCCGAGCGTGCGCGCGCTCCCGGTGCTGCACCGGACGTTCCGGCTCGGCGCGCGGGCGGTGGAGGCGCTCGAGCGGCGCGGCGAGCCGCTGACGCTCACCGAGGCGGCCGAGGCGGCGCGCCGGATCGCGCGCGCCGAGGACCGGCTGCTGTTCGAGGGGCACGCGGGCGCGGGGGTGCGCGGGCTGCTCGATCACCCCGGCCTCGTCGAGGTGCCGGCGGGCGACTGGGCCGACCCGGGCCGCGCCGGCGACGCGCTGCTCGCGGCGCTCGCCGCGCTCGACGCGGCGGGGCGGCACGGGCCTTACGCCGCGGCGGTGTCGCCGGCGCGCTTCTACCAGCTCTTCCGCCCGTTCCCGGGCACCGCGCTCACGCCCTACCAGCAGCTCCTCCCCGCGTTCGAGGGGGGGATCGTGAAGGCCCCCGGCCTCCGCGACGGCGCGGTGGTGGTGGTCCGCTCCGCCTCCGGCCCGCAGGCCGTGGTCGGCCAGGAGCTCACCGCCGCCTACGACGGGCGCGAGGGCATCTTCCACCTCGTCTCGCTCGCCGAGTCGGTGACGCTGCTCCCCGGCGCGCCGGGGTCCGTGGCGGTGGTGCGGTAGCGCCCCGGACCC
>NZ_BAZG01000220.1 GCF_000964525.1 Anaeromyxobacter sp. PSR-1 | reverse complement strand
CGACTGCGCCAGGTCCTCCGCGAGCACCAGGCGGTGCGCGAGGCAGTCCACCAGCCGCACCAGCTGCCCGAACCCCACCACCCTGCCGCCGGGCAGGTACGCCACGTGCGCCACGCCGCGCGAGGGCAGCAGGTGGTGCGGGCAGACGGAGTGGAAGTCGATCCCGGTGAGCGTGACGAGCGCGCGGCTCGCGCTCGGCATGGCGTCGGCCAGCACCTCGGCCGGCTCGGCGCGGTAGCCGTCCACCAGGTCCTCGAGCCACGCCTCCGCCACCCGGCGCGGCGTCCCGGCCAGCTCGGGCGAGGCCCGCACCTCCGGCGGCAGCCCGAGCGCGTCGAGCAGGCGGGCGGTCGCCTCGGCGGCCGCCGGCGCCGAGGCGCGCGGGCGCTGCGCCCGCAGGGCGCGGAGCCTAGCGGCCACCCGGCCCCCGGTACGTCACGCAGGAGTCCGGGATCTCGTAGAGCCGGATCTCGCAGAGGCCGGCCAGGTGCGGCTCGAGCACCTCCCACATCCAGCGGGCGATGTTCTCGGCGGTGGGGTTGTCGAGGACGTCGTTCAGCGTGCGGTGATCCACGCGCGCGAGCACGTGCTCCTGCACGATCCGCTTCACGTCGCCGAAGTCGGCGATCATGCCCGTGGCGGGGTCCACCTCGCCCTCGAGCGCGACGAAGAAGCGGTAGTTGTGGCCGTGCATGCGGAAGCACGGGCCCTCGTAGCGCGGCAGGCGGTGCGCGGCCGCGAAGTAGAACTCGACGTCGAGCCGCATGCGCCGGCGGTCGGTGTAGTCGATGGGCGCCATCGGTGTCCTCGTTATAGCTCCAGTTCGAGGTCCCCGCCCTCGCCGACGTGCACGGGGAACGTGCGCACCGACGCCTCCGGGAACTCCGGGCAGGCGCCGGTAGCCAGCTGGAAAGGCCAGGCGTGGAGCGGGCAGTACACCACCTCGCCGCGCACGTCGCCGAACGCGAGCGCCGCGCCGCGGTGGGGACAGACGTTGTCGAGCGCGTGCACGCGCTCGCCGCGGCGGAACAGCGCGATCTCCTGGCCCTCGATCTCGACGAGCCAGCCGTGGCCGTCGGGCAGGTCCTGGAGGCGTCCCACGCGGTGTCTCACGGGCCGGAATCTACGGCGCGCGGGCCCGCCCCGCCGGGGAATCGGCCGTGCCTTCGCCGCGTTCCGGGCCGCGCCGGGCGCGCCGGACCTACCCGCACGCACCGCCCGGGGCTGCGCGTCCCCTCGCAGCAGGACAGGCGCGCGCGTAACGGTCCACGGGCGTGGCCGTCTTGGTCAGCGGGGAGGGAAGCCACGTGGAACGCAACCGCACGATCGTCATCGAGGCCGACCCGGAGCGCCGCCAGCAGCTCTCGCAGCTGCTCGTCGCGTCGGGGTTCGACGTCACCGTCTCCGCCGACCTCGCCGCCGCGCTCCTCGAGGCCGCCCGCGCCACGCCGCCCTCCGACGGCCAGCCGGCGCGCCGGCCGACGCTGTCCGAGATCGAGCGCCGCTACGCGCGCGAGATCCTGCGCGCCACCGGCGGGAACAAGACCCGCGCGGCGGAGATCCTGGGCATCGACCGCAAGACGCTCTACCGGCTCATCGGCGCGGTCCCGGCGCGGCAGCCCGAGGCCGC
Organism: Anaeromyxobacter sp. PSR-1; assembly: GCF_000964525.1. Lineage (GTDB taxonomy): Bacteria > Myxococcota > Myxococcia > Myxococcales > Anaeromyxobacteraceae > Anaeromyxobacter. The sequence continues at coordinate 5,114 of NZ_BAZG01000220.1, read as the reverse complement.
CGCGCCGGTGAACGGCGTGGACGCCGCGGCGCCGGCGGTGGCCGCCGGCCGCGTCAACGGCATCTGAGCGGGGGGCCGGGAGCGGCGGGGGCGCTACTCGTCGCCCTCGCCCTCCTCGTCGTCGTCGTCGTCCGCGCCCTCGGTCTCGTCGGAGACGCCGCCGTTGAGCGCGTTCTTCAGCACCTGGCTCGGGCGGAACGTCAGCACGCGGCGCGCGCTGATCTCGATCTCCTCGCCGGTCTGCGGGTTGCGCCCGACGCGGGACTTCTTGTCCCGGACGATGAAGTTGCCGAAGCCGCTGATCTTGATCTTCTCGCCGCGCTCCAGCGTCTCCTTGATGGTGTCGAAGACCATCTCGACGATCTCGGCGGCCTCCTTCTTGGAGAAGCCCACCTTCTCGTAGACGCTCTCGATGATGTCGGCCTTGGTCACGGTGTCGCTCCCATCCCCGCGGGCGGCGTCGGCTAAGTCCTGAATTCACTAGCCTATTTGCCCCAGCGTGTCAAACCTTCGCTAGCGCTTCGCGGGCTTTCCGCCGGGCTCGTCCGGCGGCGCCTTCGCGCCGCCGCCGGCCGCGTCCAGCTCCTCGCGGGCGCGCGCTCGCGCCGGCCGGGTGGGCTCGCCCGCAGCGTCCAGCGCGCGCCGCACCTCGTCCGCGCCCGGGCCCGGGACCACCGCGTCGCCGGCGGGGTCGCGGCCCACGCCGGCCGTCAGCGCCAGCACCAGGCCGCTCACCGCGACGGCGAGCGCCGCCAGCACCAGCCCGGCCGAGGCGACGCGGCGCGCGCCGCCCTGGACGAGCGCGCGGAGGCAGAGCACGAGCGAGACGAGCCCGACCACCAGCCCGAACGGCGCGGCGAGCGGGTTCCAGGACGCGAACGCCGCCGCGAGCGCGAACGCCGCCGCTGCCCAGGCGCGCCGGCCCGCGGGCGTCACGCTATCCCCGGAGCTCCGCCCCGACGCGCTCGCGCAGCCGCGCCACGATGCGCCCGTGCGCGGCGTCCGCCTCGGCGTCGGTGAGCGTGCGGTCCGGCGCGCGGTAGGTGATGGCGAGCGCGAGGTTCTTGCGCCCCGGCGGCAGCGGCGCGCCCTTGTACACGTCGAACAGGATCACCGCCTCGACGAGCGGCTCCTCGCGCACCAGCGCCTCCACCGCCGCGGCGGTCACCGCGTCCTCCACCACCACCGCGACGTCGCGGAGCACCGCGGGGAGCCGCGGGATGGGCCGGTACTGCGGCACCAGCCGCGCGGCCGCGAGCAGCGCGTCCAGCGAGAGCCGGAACGCGAGCACGCCGCGCGGGAGCTCGAACGCCTCGGCGACCCGCGGATGCAGCTCGCCGAGCTCGCCCAGCGCCGCGCCGCCCGGCGCGCGGAGCGCCGCCGAGGTGCGCGGGTGCAGCCAGCCGGGGCCGGGCGCGGACCAGGAGGCCTCGACCCCGAGCGCCTCGAGCAGCCCCTGCACCGCCGCCTTCGCGTCGTGGAAGTCGGCCACGTCGCCGCCCACCGCCCAGCCCACCGGGCTGCGCCGCCCGAGCAGCACGCCGGCCACCTCGGTGGCCTCGTGGCTGGGGGCGTCGCCGGCGGTCGCGGCCGCGCGCGGCCCGTAGGCGCGGGCGATCTCGTACAGGCGCACGTCCTCGACGCGCTGCCGGCGGTTGTGCGCGGCGTTGCGGAGCAGCGACGGCACCAGGCTGGTGCGCATCACCGCCAGGTCGGCGCTGATGGGGTTGCGGAGCGCGATGCCGTCGGCGGCGAGGCCGGCGGCGAGCGGCTCCAGGTCGCGCGCCGCCACGAAGCTGAAGTTCACCGCCTCGCTGAACCCGGCCGCCTCCAGCGCGGCGCGGGCGCGGGCCACCGCCTGCGCCTCGGCGGACTCCGCCGGCGTGCGCACCGCGGGCCCGGGGAGCGTCTCGGGGATGGCGTCGTAGCCGAGCGTCCGGACGATCTCCTCGACCAGGTCCTCCTCGATCGAGACGTCCACGCGCCAGCTCGGCACGCCGAAGCTCACCGCGTCGCCGTCGCTGGCCCGCTCCTCGAACCCGAGCGAGAGCAGGATGCGGCGGGCGTCCTCGCGGCTCACCGGCATGCCCAGCACCTGCGCCGGGCGATCCCAGCGCATGCGCACCTCGGGCGAGGCGACCTTGCGCGCCTGCGCGTCCACCACCCCGGCGCGCACCGTCCCGCCGGACAGCCCGGCGATGAGCGCGGCGCAGCGGTCCAGCGCCGGGATCACCATGCCCGGGTCGGCGCCGCGCTCGAAGCGGTAGGACGCCTCGCTCTTCAGGCCGTGGCGGCGCGAGGTCCGGCGCACGCCGCTCGGCGCGAACCAGGCCGACTCGAGCAGCACGCGGGTGGTGCCGGCCGAGATCTCCGAGTCGCCGCCGCCCATGACGCCGGCGAGCGCGCTGCCGCGGTCGCGGTCGGCGATGAGCAGGTCGTCCGGCTCGAGCGCCCGGTCCTTGCCGTCGAGCGTGGTGATCCGCTCGCCCGGCCGCGCGGTGCGGACCACGATCTCGTGGCCGGCCACCTTGTCGAGGTCGAACGCGTGCAGCGGGTGGCCCAGCTCGAGCAGCACGTAGTTGGTCGCGTCCACCACGTTGGAGATGGAGCGGATGCCGCAGCTCTCCAGCCGCCGGGCCAGCCAGGCGGGTGACGGGCCGATCTTCACGCCCTCGACGACGCGCGCGGCGTAGCGGGCGCACTTCTCCGGCGCCTCGATGCGGACCTTCACCGCGTCGGCCGCCGCGCCGCCTCCCTCCACCAGGCCGGGCTTCGGCAGCTTGACCTTCTGGCCCAGCAGCGCGGCCACCTCGCGGGCGATGCCCACGTGCGAGAGCGCGTCCGGCCGGTTCGGCGTGACGTTCACCTCGAACAGCACGTCGTCGAGGCCGAGCGCCTCGCCGATGGGCGTGCCCGGGGCCGTGCCGGGCGGGAGGATGAGCAGGCCGCTCGCGTCGGCGGAGAGCCCGAGCTCGCGCGCCGAGCAGAGCATCCCGAAGGACTCCACCCCGCGCAGCTTCGCCTTGGTGATCTTCACGCCGCCGGGCAGCTCGGCGCCCACGGTGGCGAGCGGGACCACGTCGCCGACGCGGTAGTTCTTCGCGCCGCACACGACCTGGAGCGGCTCGGCGCCGCCCGCGTCCACGCGGGTGACGGAGAGCTTCTCGGCGTTGGGGTGCGGCTCGGAGGCGGCGATGCGCGCCGTCACCACGCCCTTCAGCTCCGCGCCGGTGCGCTCCACCGCCTCGATCTCGAAGCCCACGGCGGTGAGGCGCCGCGCCAGCTCCTCGGGCGCGGGCAGGTCCACGTACTCCGACAGCCACTTGAGCGAGATGCGCACGGCGTTCTCAGAACTGTTCGAGGAAGCGGAGGTCGTTCTCGAAGTACAGGCGCAGGTCGTCGATGCCGTAGCGGAGCATCGCCATGCGCTCGACCCCCATGCCGAAGGCGAAGCCGGTGAAGCGGCGCGGATCCACGCCGCCGTTCTCGAGCACGCGCGGGTGGACCATGCCGGCGCCGAGCACCTCCAGCCAGCCGGTCTCCTTGCACGTGCCGCAGCGCTTGCCGTCCTTGCGCCCGGTGCCGCCGCAGATGGAGCAGGACACGTCCACCTCGGCGCTCGGCTCGGTGAACGGGAAGTAGCTGGGGCGGAAGCGCGTGCGGGTGCCCGGGCCGAAGTAGGCGCGGGCGAACGCCGCCAGCGTGCCCTTCAGGTCGGCGAAGGTGATGCCCTCGTCCACGCACAGCCCCTCGATCTGGTGGAACATGGGCGAGTGGGTCTGGTCGTAGTCCGACCGGTAGACGCGGCCCGGGCAGATGATGCGGATGGGCGGCCCGCCGATCCGCTTCATGGCGCGGATCTGCACCGGCGAGGTGTGCGTGCGGAGCAGCACCGCGCCGGGCTTCGCGGGCCCGCCCGGCGCCGCGCCGGTGCGCCCGCCCGGCGACAGGGTGGACTCGTCCACGTAGAACGTGTCCTGCATGTCGCGCGCGGGGTGGTCCGGCGGGATGTTGAGCGCCTCGAAGTTGTACCAGTCGAGCTCGATCTCCGGCCCGCTCGCGGCCTCGTAGCCGAGGCGCGCGAAGATGGCGGAGATGTCCTCGGTGGCGCGCGTGACGGGGTGACGGTGCCCGCGCGGCAGGAGCCGGCGGCCGGGCAGCGTCACGTCGATGGGCGGGCCGGCCAGCTCGGCCTCCAGCGCGCGCGCGGCGAGCCCGCGCGCGGCGCCGGCGAGCAGCGCCTCGACCTCGTCGCGGACGCGGTTCGCGACCTCGCCGACGCGCGGGCGCTCCTCGGCGGGGAGCTGCCCCATGCCCCGGAGGACCTGGGACAGCTCGCCCTTCTTGCCGAGGAAGCGGACGCGGAGCTCCTCGAGCCCCTTCTCGTCCGCGGCGGAGGCGATGGCTTCACGGGCGCTCCGTGCGAGCGCCTCGAGCTGCGAGAGCAGGTCGGCCATCGGACCCCTCCCCTACGCCTGGGCGGTCTTGACGATGGCGGCGAAGTCGCCCGGGAGGGCGAGCGCGAGATCGGCGAGGATCTTGCGGTCGATCTCGACGCCGGCCTTGCGGAGCGCCGCGACCAGCTTCGAGTAGGTGGTGCCGTTCTGGCGGGCGGCCGCGTTGATGCGGACGATCCAGAGCGCCCGGAACTCGCGCCGCTTCAGCCGGCGGTCGCGGGTCGAGTAGTTGAGGGCGCGCTCCACCGCCTGGTTCGCGCGGCGGTAGCAGTTCTTGCGGCGGCCACGGAAGCCCTTCGCGAGCTTCAGGACGCGGTTGCGACGGCGGCGGGCCTTGAATCCCTTCTTGACGCGCATCTTCCTTCTCCTTGCCGGCGGGAGGCACGTCGGCCCGTCACGCAGCGTGACGGGCCGGGTACGCTTCGGAACCCCGCTTGGGCGTTACGGCTTCTCCGGCCCTAGCGGGCGTACGGGAAGCACTCCTTGATCTTCTTCTCGTCCATCGGCGCGAGGTGATCGGTCCCGCGCAGGTGGCGCTTCTGCTTCTTCGTCTTGCCGAACGTCGCGAGGTGCCGGACGCCGGCGCGGCGGAACTTCACCTTGCCGCTCTTCTTCGGGACGAAGCGCTTCTTGGCGCCGCTCTTGGTCTTCAGCTTG
>NZ_BAZG01000221.1 GCF_000964525.1 Anaeromyxobacter sp. PSR-1 | reverse complement strand
ACGCCGGGGCGGTGTGCCCGGCGCGGGGGAGCAGGCCATCTCGCAGCGGCTTCCAGCTCCCGAGGCCGGGCGCGTGCGCCCGCGCTGGCTCGCCGGCCGCCGCCGCGATCGCGCGCCGGCCGCCGCCGCGCTCGAGCTGCGCCGCGAAGACGACGGCGCGCTGGTGGTCGAGCTGGCCGGGGCCTGGCGGCTCGCGGACGGGCTGCCGCCGGCCGCGGACGTCGAGCGCGAGCTGGACCGGGCGCCCGCGCCGCGCGTGGCCATCGACGCCGCCGGCGTCGCCGCGTGGGACAGCGCCCTGGCGGTCTTCGTGCACTCGGTGGGGCAGGCCTGCCGCGCGCGCGGCGTGCCGCTCGACCCGCGCGCCCTGCCGGACGGGCTGGTGCGCCTGCTCGAGCTGGTCCGGGAGCCGGCCGCGCCCGCGTCCCGGGCCGCCCCCGCCGCGCGCGGCATCGCCCGGCTCGGGGTGCGCGCGCTCCGGCGCCAGGAGCGGCTCCGCGCCGCGGTCGCGTTCGTGGGCGAGACCGCCATCGCGTTCGCCCGGTTCGCGGTGCGCCGGGCCCGCCTCCGCCCGCAGGACCTCTGGCTGCTCGTGCAGCACTCCGGGGCGGAGGCCCTGCCCATCGTCGCGCTGGTCAGCTTCCTGGTCGGGATCATCCTCGCGTTCGTGGGGATCACCCAGCTCCGCTTCTTCGGGGCCGAGGCGTTCGTGGCGGACATCGTCGGCATCGCCATCGTCCGCGACATGGCCGCGCTCATCACCGGCGTCACGCTGGCGGGGCGGAGCGGCGGCGCCTTCGCGGCGCAGCTCGCCACCATGAACGTGACGCAGGAGATCGACGCGCTGCGCACGCTCGGGATCTCGCCGGTGGAGTACCTGGTCGTGCCGCGCGTCCTGGCCCTCACCGCCATGATGCCGCTCCTCACCCTGTTCGCCGACGCGAGCGGGATCCTGGGCGGCGCCGTGGTCGGCACCACCATGCTCAACCAGCCGCTGGCCGGCTACCTGCGCCAGACCGCGCTCGCGCTGGTCCCGGGCGACCTCGCCGGCGGCCTGGTGAAGGGCGCGACCTACGGGCTGCTCATCGCGCTCACCGGCGCGTTCCGGGGGATGCAGGCGGAGCGCAGCGCCGAGCGCGTGGGCGAGGCGGCGACGCAGGCGGTGGTCACCGGGATCGTGGCGATCATCGCGGCCTGCGGGCTCTACCAGTACGTGTTCTTCCTGTTCGGGTGGTGAGCGTGGACGACGGGGTCATCAGCGTGCGCGGGCTGGCGATGGGCTTCGGCGACCGGGTGGTGGTCCGGGACCTCGACTTCACCGTCCGGCGCGGCGACGTGTACGTCGTCATGGGCCCGAGCGGCTGCGGGAAGACCACCCTGCTCCGCCACCTGCTGGGCCTGCAGGAGCCCGCCGCCGGCGAGGTGCGCTACGGGGCCGAGCCGTTCACCGCCGCGCCGCCCGAGGTCCGCGAGCGGCTGCTGCGGCGCGTGGGCGTGCTGTTCCAGGGGGCCGCGCTGTGGACCTCGATGACGCTCGCCGAGAACGTCGCGCTGCCCCTCGAGCAGTTCACGGCGCTCCCGCCGGACGCGATCCGCGAGGTGGTCCGGCTCAAGCTCGCGCTGGTCGGGCTGGGCGGGTTCGAGGGGCTCTACCCCTGGGAGCTGTCGGGCGGCATGCAGAAGCGCGCCGGGCTGGCCCGCGCCATCGCGCTCGACCCCGAGATCCTGCTCATCGACGAGCCGTCGGCCAGCCTCGACCCGCCCACCGCGCGGCGGCTCGACGCGCTCATCCTGCAGCTCCGCGACGCGCTCGGGACCACCGCGGTGGTGGTCACGCACGACGTCGCGACCATCCTGGGCATCGGCACCCGGGCGCTGTTCCTCGACGCCGAGCGTGGGCGGGCCGTCGCCGAGGGCCCGCCGGCGGAGCTGCGCACCACCGGTCCACCCGAGGTGCGCGCGTTCTTCGGGGGCGGCGCGGTCCCGCCGTGAGGGAGGTCGCATGGCACGCAGGTTCGATCCGAGGGTGGTCGGCGCGTTCGTGCTCTCCGCGATCGCGCTCGGCGTCGTGGCCGCCATCTACCTGGGCGCCGGCCGGCTGCTCCAGCACCGGGTGCGGTTCGTGGCGGTGTTCTCCGAGGACCTGGCCGGGCTGGAGACCGACGCGCCGGTCAAGTTCCGCGGCGTGCCGGTGGGGCGGGTCTCGAGCATCCACCTGTCGATGGAGTCGGCCACCGAGCCGCTGCGCGAGCTGCGCATGCCGGTGGTGATCGAGCTCAACCAGACCCGCATCCAGGAGATGGGCGGGCGGATCGACCTCGCCGATCCCCAGGCGATGCGCACGCTCATCCGCCACGGGCTGCGGGCCCGCCTGGCGCTGGAGAGCTTCCTCTCCAACCGGCGGTACGTGGACCTCGACATCCTCCCGACTGCCCCGCCGGCCACGCCGTCGCCCATGCAGCTCCCCTACCCCGAGATCCCGGTCTACGCCGAGCCAGGCTGGGCCGCGCTGCAGGCCGACGTCTCGAAGCTGCTCACCAAGCTGCACGCGCTCGACCTCGAGGGGCTGGTGGCCGACCTGCGCCGCGCGGCCTCGACCATCGACCGGGCGGCGGCGCGGGTGGACGCGGCCGCGGCCGCGGTGCCGCCCGCGCTCGGCACCGCCCAGGCCGCGATCGCGTCGGTGGGGGCGGCCCTCGGCGACGCGGCGCGCACGTTCGAGGCGGACCTGCCGCCGCTCGCCGCGGACGCGCGGGCGGCCGCGGTCCAGCTCCGCGCCACCCTGGAGCGCGCCGACGGCGCCCTGCGCGACGTGGGCGCGCTGGTGGATCCCTCGTCCCCGGTCGCGTGGCAGCTCGGTGCGACGCTCTCCGAGCTCCAGGGCGCCGCGCGCGCGCTGCGCCACCTGGCCGAGGACCTCGACCGCGACCCCAGCGCGCTGGTGCGCGGCCGCGCGGAGGTGCGCCGGTGAGACCCGTGATCGCGATCGCGGCGGCGCTGGCGCTGCTCCCCGGCTGCATGTCGCTCGGGCCGCGCCCGGACCGGACCCGCTACTACGCGCTCGAGGCGCGCACGGCGCCGTCCCCGGGCCCGGCGCGGCGCCGCTCGGCGTGCTCGGGCTCGGACCCGTCCGGCTGCCGGCGTACCTGGACCGTCCCGAGCTCGTCACGCGTGGCGAGGGCGCCCGCGTGGACGTGGCCGGGGACGAGCGCTGGGCCGCGCCGCTCGAGACCTTGTTCGTCGCCGCGCTGGCCGAGGACCTTCGCGCCGCCGTGCCCGCGCGCGAGGTGGTGGCGTGGCCGTGGCCGGCGGGCGCGGCGCCGGAGTGGGTCGCGTCGGTGGAGGTGCTGCGGTTCGAGCGCGCGCCGGACGGCGCCGGGGTGCTCGAGGCCCGCTGGACGCTGCGCCGGGGTGCCGAGGTGGTCGAGCGGGGCGTCACCCGGGCCCGCGAGCGTCCGCGGGCGGCCGGCACCGCCGCCTCGGTCGAGGCGCTGAGCGCCGCGGTCCGGGCGCTCGCGGACGAGCTCGCGGCAGCCGCCGCCGGCGCGCGGCCGTGATCCCGCCGCTCAGCCGGCGCCGTCCCTGCGGCGCCCGCGGGCGGCGCCCGCGCGCCCCGCCCGCGGACGGACCAGCGCGTCCCACGCCGCCAGGGCGGACTCGACGATGCCGAGGAGCTCGGCGCGCGACGCGCCGTCGCGCGCCCGCAGCGACAGCCCGTGCAGCACCGTGGCGTAGAACGCGGTGAGCGCCTCCACGTCGGCGCCCGGCGGCACGTCGCCCTGCTCGATCCCGCGGCGCAGCCGCCGGCGCACGTCCTCGACCGCCCGGGCGCGGCGCGCGCGCAGCAGCCCGTCCACCTCCGCCGCCTCGCCGGCGTCCGGGGCACCACCCTGGCATGCGCCCAGGACGATCAGGCAGCCGCGCGGCTTGCCGGCGGCCGTGAGCGCCTGCACCGTGCCTCGCAGCATGGCGCGGACGGCCTCGCGCGCGGTGGCCTCGTCCGCCGCGCACCGGCCGCCCGCCGCCCCCTCGGTGGCCGCGTACAGGTCCACCGCTTCCCGGAACAGCGCCGCCTTGCTCCCGAACGCCGCGTAGAGGCTGGGCGAGTTGATCCCCATCGCGCGGGTGAGGTCCGCCATGGACGCGCCGCCGTAGCCGCGATCCCAGAACACCTCCATCGCCTTCCGCAGCGCCTCCCCCCGGTCGAACGAGCGGGGTCGCCCGCGCGTGGCCATGCCGGACCCCTTTCTGTGTCGTACAGCATAAAAAGATGGGCGGCTCCCTGGCAAGCCTCGTAGGCTTTCTGTGTCGTTCACTACATAACTGGAGCAGCCATGGGAAACCTGAAGGGCAAGGTGGCGCTGGTCACCGGAGGCAGCCGCGGCATCGGCGCCGCCATCGTGCGGCGGCTGGCGCGGGAGGGCGCCACCGTCGCGTTCACCTACGTCAGCTCGGAGGAGCCGGCCCGCCGCGTCGAGGAGGCGGTGGAGCGCGCCGGCGGCCGCGCCCGCGCGTACCGCGTGGACAGCGCCGACGCGGTGGCGGTCGAGCGGATCGTGGACGCGGTCGCCGCCGAGCACGGGCGCCTCGACGTCCTGGTGAGCAACGCGGGCGTGGCGGCGTTCAAGCCCGTCGAGGAGACGACCCTGGAGGAGTTCGACCGGATCGTCGCGATCAACGTCCGGGCGGTGTTCGCGGGCGCGCGCGCGGCGGCGCGCCACCTGCGCGAGGGCGGGCGCATCATCACGGTCGGCAGCGCCAACGACGAGCGGGTCCCGTTCGCGGGCGTCTCCGCGTACGCGCTCAGCAAGTCCGCGCTCGTCGGGCTGACCAAGGGGCTGGCGCGCGACCTCGGCCCGCGGGGCATCAGCGTCACGCTGGTGTCGCCGGGCCCGATCGACACCGACATGAACCCCGCCGACGGTCCGCTCGCCTCCACCGTGCTGCCGATGCTGGCGCTGCCGCGCTACGGCCCCGGGGACGACGTGGCCGGCCTGGTGGCGTACCTCGCGTCGGACGAGAGCGCGTTCGTCACCGGCGTCTCGCTGGCGATCGACGGCGGGCTCACCGCCTGAGGCCGCGTCAGCCGGCGGCCGCGCGCGCGGCCGCCGGCGCCGCGGGCCGCACCGTCAGGACCATGCAGGGCGCGGTGCGCACCACGCTCTCCGCCACCGAGCCGGTGAGCATGTGCTCGCGGTCCACCCGGCCGTGCGTCCCCATCACGATCAGGTCCACGCCCTCGGCCGCGGCGAACTCCACGATCCCGACCTCGGGCGGCCCGGCGGCGTGCGCCAGGGTGACGCGCGCCGCCCCGAGCCGCGCCGCCTCGTCGCGCCACGAGCCCAGCGCCGCGCCCTGCAGCGCGGCCGGCGGCAGCTCGTCCGACACCCTCGAGCCCGCGTCGGTCCGCAGCAGCACCAGCTCGCACCCGAGGCGGCGGCTCAGGTCCGCCGCGACCGCCAGCCCCGCGCGCGCCGGCTCCGAGAAGTCCACCGGACAGCAGATCCGCCTCCACTCGATCCCGGCCATGGCCGCCTCCCTCATCGCTCGACGAGGTTTCGCACCCCGTCCACCCCGAACACGCACCAGGCGTCGCGCTCCGCCGCCGCGCGCTCGACCTCGCAGCGCACCGCCCCGCGGAGCGTCACCACCGCCCCGCGGGTGGACACCGCGATGGCGTCCGCGTCCACCAGCGGGTCCTTCTCCAGCGCGAGCCGGACCGCGTCGGTGATCTCGTCGTCGCCGTCCTGCTCGGGGGGGACGACCTCCAGCCCGTTCACCACGTCGCGCACGCCGGGGATCCACCAGGCGAGCACGCCCGCGAGCCGCTTGTGCGCGAGGCTCGGGACCGTCCCGTCCAGCGTCACCACGCCCTCGCGCACCGACGCGCCCAGCGACCCGAGCCGGAGGTCGGGCCCCCCGGGCGCCGGTCCGCCGGCCGGCGCGGGGCCGGCGCGGGCCACCGGCTGCAGCTCGGCGGCCTCGAGCAGCAGGTCGCGCAGGTGGTCGCGGATCTCCGCGTCGGTCATCCGCCGCGCCGGGGCGACCCGGAGGCGGTCCACGATGTGGCGCACGCCCGCCACCGCCGCGGCCCGCTCCAGCGCCAGCTTCTTCGCGCCGACGTCGCCCAGCTCGCCCTCCATGGTGAGCACGCCGTCGTCGAACGCGAGCGCGACCGGGTGGCGCCCCAGGTCGAGCCGCGCCTCGCCCGTGAGGCGCCTCCGCACCACCTCCACCGTCTCGCCCGTCCTCATCTCCGCCCTCCTCGCCTCGTGTCCGTCCGCCTACGCCGGTGCGCGCGCCTCCGGCGCGGCCGCCGTCGCGAGCCAGCGCGCGAACCAGCCGGTCGCGAGCCGCGCCGCCGCGTCGAGCGCGCCGGGCTCCTCGAACAGGTGCGTCGCGCCGGGCACCACCGCCAGCCGCCCGCCGGGCAGGTGCCGGAGCGCGGCCCGGTTCAGGCGCAGGACCTCCTCGTCCCGCGCGCCCACGACCAGGAGCACCGGGGCGCGGACGCGCTCC
>NZ_BAZG01000222.1 GCF_000964525.1 Anaeromyxobacter sp. PSR-1 | reverse complement strand
CGGCCGCCCTGCCCGCCGCGATCCTGCCAGCCGCCGCGGTCCTGGCGCGGCTCCGGCTGCTGCCGCTGCCACCCGTCGCCACGGCCGCCGGGGCCGCCGGGCCCGCGCGCCGGCTGCGGCTCGCCCCGGCTCCAGCCCTGCGACTCGTGCGGCCGAGCGGCGGGGCCGCCGCGGTAGCCCGGGCCCGGGCCCGGGTCGTGACGCCGCGAGAAGTCCTCGCGCGGGCGGTAGCCGTAGCTCGTGCTCCGGATCGAGCGCTGCTGCTCGACGGCGCGCGGGTAGCGGTCGCCCGAATAGCCGCGCTGGTACCTCGGCAGCGGGGCCGGGCGCGGCACGGCGCGCCGATCCCACCGGTCCCAGCCGGCGCGGCGGTGCTCCCAGTCGTGGCCGTAGTGGTGGCCCCAGCGCGGCGGCGCGGCGGCGCGCCAGCCGCGGAAGTACGGCGGGGGCGCGCGGTAGTAGCGCACCGGGACGCGGAGCACGTACGCGGGCACGTAGTACGGGTCCACCGCGTCCCACGGGCCGTCGTACCAGCTGCTCGCGTACCAGTTGTCGTTCGCGTAGACCCAGTACAGCCCGTCGTAGAAGAAGTAGTTCGCCGGGAGGCGCGGGGCGTAATAGACCGGGTAGCCCGGGACCGCGACGAGCTCCGGGTACGCCGGCACGTTGATGCCGATGGAGACGCCGGGCGCCGTGATCCCGATGCCCACGCTGACCTGGGCGCGGGCGGGGGCCAGCGGGGCGAGCAGCAGCGCGAACGCGACGGGCAACCAGCGCATCTCGACCTCCTGTCGGAGCCGCGGCCCTCCAGCGGGCCGGGCGAGCACCGATGGAGGGACGAACCACCGACCCCGGGGATTCATGCCCCGCCGCGCGATCCCCGAGTTTCCAGCCGCCGGACCCACACCGGCGCCGGGCGGCGCCGATGTGGTCCGGCCCGGCGTCAGACGCCGCCGGCCTGCGCGCCCTTGCCCCGTGCGGCGGCGAGCGGCCCCGCCGCCCAGGCGAGCCCGAGCGCCGCCGAGGCCGCGAGGAGGACGGCCGCGGCCGGGCCGCCGGTCGGCTTCATCGCCATGAGCGCGAGCACGCCCACGCCGAGCGCGGCGCGGAGCCGGAGCGACGCGTCGAGCACGGGGCTCGCGAGCCGCGCGCGCAGCTCCGGCGTCAGCGCCGGCCCGCGCTCCTGCTGCACCGCCGGGCCGACCCGCTTCAGCCACCGCCCGGTCACGGCGCCGCCGAGCGCGCCCATCAGCACCATGCCGATGAAGCCGCTCGCGATCCAGGGCGCGTGCCCCCAGACCGACACCGTCATCCAGATGCCGGAGGCGAGGATGGCGAGCATGGCGAGCCCGCCGAGGCGCCCGGGCAGCACGAGCTGCCCGAGCCAGCTCCGCGCCTCGTCCGGCGTGGCGGCGCGCCGGAGCCTCGCGAGCGCCACCGCCTCGATCCCGCCGGCGACGCCCAGCAGCACCGCGCCGGCGACGTGGGCGAACACCGTGATCGGATAGACCCAGTCCATGACGGCCTCCTTTCCGCCCCTCAGGGCTCGGTGCCGGAGGGGAGCTGCGGGTGGAGCGGCACGTTCACCGGCGGCTCCAGCACCGCCGGGCGCGCCGCGAGCGCCTCCTTCCGGTGGTCGCGCGCGATCAGCACGTAGATCGACGGGAGGAAGAGCAGCGTGAACGCCGTGCCCACCGTCATCCCCGCCACCAGCACCAGGCCGATGCTGTTGCGGGCCTCCGCGCCCGGACCGGTCACGTAGGTGAGCGGCAGGTGCCCGAAGACGGTCGCGAAGGTGGTCATGAGGATGGGCCGCAGCCGCGTGACCGCCGCCTGCCGCACCGCCTCCACCTTGCTCAGCCCCTGCTCCTGGAGCTTGTTCGCGAACTCGACGATGAGGATGCCGTTCTTCGCGACCAGGCCGACCAGCGTCACCAGGCCCACCTGCGAGTAGACGTTGAGCGTGGTGGTCCAGCCGTCCGTGAAGAACGGCATCTGCGGGTTGGGCATCTTCAGGAACACCAGCGCGAGCGCGCCGAACATGCCGAGCGGCACCGAGCCGGCCAGGATCACCAGCGGGTCCCGGAAGCTGTTGAACTGCGCGGCGAGCACCAGGAAGATGAGCACGATGGCCAGCAGGAACGCGGGGAGGAACTTGTTGCCCTCGGTGCGGAGCTGGCGCGACTCGCCGGTGTAGTCGATGACGTACCCGGCGGGCAGGATCTTCCCGGCCTCGTCCTCCAGGTACGACAGCGCCTCGTCGAGCGGGCGGATGGCGACGCCGCTCAGCTTCACCGCGTTGAGCTGCTGGAAGCGGTTCAGCGAGCGCGGCGTCACCTGGTCGCGGATCTTGGCGATGGAGGCGAGCGGGATGAGCCGCCCGTCCGGCCCGGTCACGTGGATGTCCTCGAGCTGCTCGGGGTTGAGCCGCTCCGAGCGCAGCAGCTGCGGGATCACCTTGTAGCTGCGGCCGCCCACGTTGAAGCGGTTCACGTAGTTCCCGCCCACCGCCGAGCCCAGGTCCTGGCCCACGGTGCGCAGGTCGAGGCCGAGCTCGGCCACCTTCTCGCGGTCGATCTCGATCTCCGAGGACGGCTGGTCGATCTTGACGTCGATGAGCGGCGGGAACGCGAAGATGCCGCTCTTCGCCGCCTTCTCCTGGAGCTGCTGCGCGAACCCGAGGATCTCCTGGGTGTCCGCGGTGGAGGCGAGGACGATCTCCACCGGGAAGTTGCCGCCGCCGGGCAGCGCCGGGGGCAGGATCGCGAACGTCTGGATGCCGGGGATGACCGCGAGGCGCCCCTGCACCTCGTGCAGCACCTCGGCCGCGGTGCGGTCGCGCTCGGTCCAGGGCTTCAGGCCGACGCCCCAGAAGCCGCCGGTGGGCTGCGTGATCTGGAAGGTGAACTGCGACTCCGGCATCTCCATGAGCGAGCGGTTCACGGCCTTGGTGTTCGGCACGAGCTGTTCGAGCGTGGAGTTCGACGGCGTGTTCACGATCCCCATCACCACGCCCTGGTCCTCGGTGGGCGCGAGCTCGCGGGGCGCCATGGCGAACATGACCCCCACCAGCACGATGATGGCGACCCAGGCGGCGTAGATGGCGCCGCGCGCCTGGAGCGACTTCTCCAGGTGGCGCGCGTAGACCTCGCGCACCCGCTCGAAGCCCCGCTCCAGCAGGCGGGCCAGGCCCTTCGCCTCGCCGCCCTCGCGCAGCAGGTGCGCGGACATCATGGGCGAGAGCGTGAGCGCGACCACGCCGGAGATGGTCACCGCGCCGGCGAGCGTGAGCGCGAACTCGCGGAACAGCGAGCCGGTCAGGCCGCCCTGGAACGCGATGGGCGTGTAGACCGCCGCGAGCGTGATGGTCATGGCGATCACCGGCCCGACCAGCTCCCGGACGCCGGCGAGCGCCGCCTCCATCCGCGACTTCCCCTCGCGCAGGTGGCGCTCGACGTTCTCGACGACCACGATGGCGTCGTCCACCACCAGGCCGACCGAGAGCACGATGGCGAGCAGCGTGAGCAGGTTCAGGGTGAACCCGAACGCCTGCATCAGGAACACCGCGCCGATGAGCGACACCGGGATGGCCACCACCGGCACCAGCACCGAGCGGAGCGAGCCGAGGAACAGGAAGATGACGATCACCACGATGACCAGCGTCTCGGCCAGCGTGTGCTCGACGTCCTTGATGGCGTCCTGGATGTAGGCGGTCGCGTCGTACGCCACCACCGCCTTGATCTGCTCCGGGATCTGCGTCTGCATCGCGCCCATCTCGGTGCGCACGCGCTTGATCACGTCGAGCGAGTTGGCGTCGGGCAGCGCCCAGATGCCGACGAACACCGCGGTCTCGCCGGTGAAGTTCACCTCGGCGTCGTAGTCCTCCGCCCCCAGCGCCACGTCGGCCACGTCGCCCAGGCGGACGGTGGCGCCGTCGTGCTCGCGCACCACCAGCTGCTGGAACTCGCGCACCGAGCGGAGGTCGGTGTTGGCGGTGAGGTTCACCTGGACCAGCGAGCCCTTCGTCTGGCCGACCGCGGCCTGGTAGTTGTTGCGGGCGAGCGCCTCGCGCACCTGCGCCGGGCTGACGTTGAGCGCGGCCATCCGGTCCGGCCGCAGCCAGACGCGCATCGCGAAGGTGCGGGCGCCCAGGATGTCGGCCCGCTGCACGCCCTCGATCGACGAGAGGCGCGGCTGGACCACGCGGACCAGGTAGTCGGTGATCTCGTTCTGCTTCAGGAACCTGGACGAGAAGCTCAGGTACGCGGAGGCGAACTGGCTGTCGGCGGTCTCGATGCCGACCACCGGGACCTCCGCCTCGGGCGGCAGGTCCCCGCGCACCTGGTCGATCTTGGAGCCGATCTCGGCCAGGGCGCGGTTGGAGTCGTAGTTCAGCCGCAGGCGCGCCCGGATGATCGAGACGTTCTGCTTGCTCTCCGACTCCAGGTAGTCGATGCCGTCCGCGGAGGCGATGACGCGCTCGAGCGGCGTGGTGATGAAGCCGCGCACCAGCTCGGCGTTCGCGCCCACGTAGGTGGTGGTGACGGTGATCTGCGCGTTCTCGCTGCGCGGGTACTGCCGCACGTTCAGCGTGCGGATGGCCTGCAGGCCCGCGATGACGATGACGAGGTTGACGACGACCGCGATGACCGGGCGCCGGACGAACAGGTCGGTGAGCTTCATCTCAGTTCTCCGTCGGCTTCGGCGCGAGCTGCGCGCGCGGCGCCAGCGAGTCGTTCACCGCCACGGCGGCGCCGTTCCGCAGCTTGAACACGCCGCTGCTGACCACGGTCTCGCCGCCCTTCAGGCCGTCCAGCACCGCCACCAGGTCGCCGCGGCGCTCCCCGGTGCGGACGAACTGCTGGCGCGCCACCAGCGTGGGCTTCCCGTTCGCGTCCTTCTTCTGCTCGATCACGTAGACCGAGTCGCCGTAGGGGGCGAACATCACCGCGGTGGCGGGGATGGCGAGGACCTTGCGCTTCTCCGCCGACAGCACCGCCACGTTCACGAACATGCCGGGGCGGAGCCGCCCGTCCTTGTTCGGGAAGGTGGCGCGCACCCGCACGTTGCGGGTGGCCGGGTCCACCTCGGGGTTCACGGTGGTGATCTCGCCGGTCCAGTCGGCGCGCGGGAACGTGTCGGTCCGCAGCCGCACCTTCTGCCCCGCCGCGAGGTCCACCAGCGCCTGCTGCGGCAGCCAGAAGTCCGCGTGGATGGGCGTCACCGACTGGAGCGAGGCGATGGGGCTGCCCGGCGACACCACCTGGCCGAGCTCCACCTGCCGGATCGAGATCCGCCCGTCGAACGGCGCGCGGATGGTCTTCTTCGCGATGATCGCCTGCAGGTTGCGCACCGTCGCGTCCGCCTGCTTCGCCTTCGCGTCGGCCGCGTCGAGGTCGGCCTGCGCGTTCGCCTCGCCCTGCCGCAGCCGCTGCGCGCGCTCCAGGTTGACCTTCGCCAGCGCGGCGTCCGCGGTCGCCGCGGCGAGCTGCGCCTCCTCGGCGGAGGTGTCGAAGCGGACCAGCAGCTGGCCGCGACGCACGTTGCTCCCGGACTCGAACGCGATCTGCCGCACCGTGCCGGGCAGCTCGGCCGCGAGCGTCACGCCCTGCACCGCCACCAGCGAGCCCACCGCGGCCCGGGCGGCCTCCCACTCGGCCGCCTCGACCTTCGCCGAGGTGACCGACTCCGGCGGCGGCACGAACGCCTCGCCGGCCCGGACCATGGTGACGATCTGCCCGGCCTTCACCCCGACCAGGATGGCGAGCACCACCACCAGGCCCACCGCGAACACTGCCCACTGCTTCTTGCTCTTCATGTGCGCTCCTGCTGGAAGACGTGTGTGAAGGTCAGGGCGTGACGCCCGATCAGGGTGCCCGCGCGTCGAGGAGGTTGCGGCCCGCGGCGAGCCGGAGCTGCGCGCGCGCGTCGGACACCTCGGCGTCCGCCTGGATGCGGGCGGCGTCGGCGTTGAAGGCGTCGCGCTGCGCCTGGAGCAGGTCGAGCTGGTCGGCCGCCCCCGCCTGGTAGCGCTCCAGCGCCAGCCCGGCGGCGCGCTGGCTCACCTCCGCCTGGACCCGCGCCGACCGGCTGCGCGCGATGTCGGTGCGGACGGTCATCCACGCGCGGTGGACGTCGTCGTGCGCCGCCAGCCGCGCCCGCTCCTCGCGCGCCCGCGCGCCGTCCGCGACGGCGTCCTGTGCGCGCATGTTCGCGAGCGTGGTGAGGTCGAACGACCAGCTCAGCGACACCACCGCCTGCCAGGTCCGCTCGTGCCCGGCCAGGCCGGTGTAGTCGGTCACGTGCTCGGTGGCGCTCGCCGACAGGCTCGGGACGAGCACCAGCCGCCTCGCCCGAGGCCTCCCGCTCCTCGGCCACGCGCGCGCGCACCGCCGACGCGATGGCCGGGACGTCCTCGTCGCGCGCCTGGAACGACTCGATGGGCGGCTCCTCGTGCAGGTCGTCGCCGAGCGCGACCT
>NZ_BAZG01000223.1 GCF_000964525.1 Anaeromyxobacter sp. PSR-1 | reverse complement strand
GGGGGCGCGCTGCCCGGGGCCGCCGCCGCGGGCCCGGGCCTGGCGGTGGCCGGCGCGACGCTGATGCTGGCCGTGGCGGCGACCGGCGTCTCGGCGGCGGTGGACCTCGCCTGGCTGGGGACGGTCGCCGCGCTCGCGTGCGCGGAGGAGCGCGGCTGAGCGGGGCCGGCCGGCTCAGCGCTTCAGCCAGCGGCGCAGCGAGATCTTGCGCATGCGCAGCGTAGCGAGGTGGTACGCCGCCGCGAACGCGCACAGCAGCGCCGCCGCGCCCAGCGCGAGCCCGCCCAGCAGGCCCTCGCCGCCCGCCAGCACCACCAGCCCGCCCACGGTGAGGCCGGCCGCGAGCAGGCCGAGGAACACGAGCACCCCGAGCGCCCGCACGTGGCCGCCGATGCGGTCGATGGCGTCGGAGGCGACGTTCACGCGGAACTTGCCGCCCTCGAGGTCCACCAGGATCTGCGAGAGCTGGGTCGGCACGTCCTCGGCCAGCCCCTGCAGCTTCAGCAGCGAGCGCATCAGCAGGCCGGAGGCGTCGGACGGGTTGAAGCGCGAGAGCAGCAGCTCCTTCGCGTAGGGCAGCCCGACCTCGAGGATGTCGAGCTTCGGGTAGAGCCGGCGGATGATGCCCTCGATGGTGATCGAGGCCTTCGCCAGCACCGCGTACTCCTTGGGGATGCGGATGCGGTGGCGGATGGCGAGGTCGAGGAGGTCGCGCAGCAGCGTGGCGCTGCGGATCTCGTCCAGCCGCAGCCCGAGGTAGCGGTCGAGGATGGCGCGGATGTCCTCGCGGAACTCGGTGATGGGCGCGCGCGCGTCCGGCACGCCGATCCGGTTCAGCACCCGCGCCACGGTCTCCGGGTCGCGCAGCGCCACCGCCACGATGAGCGTGACGAGCGCCTCCTGCTGCACGCGCGACAGCCGGCCCACCAGGCCGAAGTCGAGCAGGGCGATGCGGTCGCCCGGCAGCACCAGGATGTTCCCCGGGTGCGGGTCGCCGTGGAAGAGGCCGTCCTCGAACAGCTGCCGGAACGACGCCTCGATGACGTTGCGCGCCACCCGCTCGAGGTCGAAGCCGGCCTCGGCGGTGACGTCGGAGACCTTCACGCCGTCCACGTAGTCGAGCGTGATCACCGTGTCGCAGGACAGCGCCCGGTGCACGCGCGGGATCACGAGGAAGTCGCGGCCGGCGGACGCCTCGTACATGGCGGTGGCGTTGCGGGCCTCGTTCGAGAAGTCCAGCTCCTCGTGGATGGTCCGGTCGAACTCCTCCATCACGCCGGTGGGCGTGTAGATGCCGGTCTCCTCGATCACCGCCTCGAGCAGGCCGGCGAGGTCGTGGAGCAGCGCCAGGTCCGACTCGATCTGCTCGCGGATGCGGGGGCGCTGCACCTTCACCACCACCCGCACGCCCTCGTGCGTGGTGGCGCGGTGCACCTGCGCGATCGACGCGCTGGCGAGCGGCGCCGGGTCGAGCTCCGCGAACAGCGTCTCCACCGGCCGGCCCAGGCCGCGCTCGATCTCCTCGCGGATCTCGGCGACGCCCACCGGCGGGCAGGCGTCCTGCAGCTTCTCCAGCTCGTCCACCCAGTGCGACGGCAGCACGTCGGGGCGGGAGGAGAGGAGCTGCCCGAGCTTGATGAACGTGGGCCCGAGCTCGCCCAGCATGGTGCGGAAGCGGGCGGCGGTGGTGCGATCCGGGGCGGGGAGCGGCTCGCCCGGCGGCGGCGCGTCGCGCCCCAGCACGTCGCGCAGGCGCATCCGCTCGAGGTAGGCGCCGAAGCCGTGGCGGGCCATGGCGGCCGAGATCTGGCGCAGCCGGTTGAGATCCTGGAACGCCCGCCCGAGCATGGGCCGCGACTGTAACACCGGGGTCGGGGGGTGGCCACGGCCCGTGCACGGCGGCCCCGGCATGCGGTAGAACCCATCGCCCATGCCGGAGATCGCCCAGGCGCACACGCCGATGATGCGGCAGTACCTCGAGACCAAGGCGAGGTACCCCGACGCCATCCTGTTCTTCCGCCTCGGGGACTTCTACGAGATGTTCTTCGAGGACGCGCTCACCGCGTCCGAGGCGCTGCAGATCACGCTGACCGCGCGCTCCAAGGGCGACGACAAGGTCCCGATGTGCGGCGTGCCGTACCACGCGGCGCGGGGCTACGTGGCGCGCCTGCTGGAGAAGGGGTTCAAGGTCGCGATCTGCGACCAGGTGGAGGAGCCGGGCAAGTCGCAGCTGGTGAAGCGCGAGGTCACCCGCGTGGTCACGCCGGGCATGGTCCTCGACGACCAGGTGCTCGATCCGCGCGAGGCGAGCTGGCTGGGGGCGGTGGCGCTGGAGGGCGGGCGCGCCGGGCTGGCGCTGCTGGACGCGTCCACCGGGCAGCTGCAGTGCGGCGAGGTGGACGGCGACGAGCGGCTGGTGGACGAGCTGCGGCGCGCCGGCGTGCGCGAGCTGGTGTTCTCGGACGCGGCCGACGGCGCGCGCACGGAGGCGATCGCGCGCGCGGTGGGCGCGCCGGCGGCCCGCCGCGGCGCGGCCGAGTTCGAGCGCGCCGAGGAGCGGCTGCGCAGGCACCTGGGCGTGCCCAGCCTGGACGGCTTCGGCGTCTCCGGGCTGCCGCTGGGCCTCTCCGCGGCCGCGGCCGCGCTCGCCTACCTCGCCGACACGCAGCGCGCGGCGCCGCGCCACGTGGACCGCATCTCGCGGCTCTCCACCGACGACGTCCTCCTGCTCGACGAGGCCACCCGCACCAACCTCGAGCTGGAGCGGACGCTCTCCGGCGGCCGCAAGAAGGGGACGCTGCTCGCGCTCCTCGATCGCACCGTGACCGCGCCCGGCGGCCGGCGCCTGGCGGAGTGGCTCCGCTACCCGCTCACCGATCTCGCGCGGATCGGCGCGCGGCTCGACGCGGTGGAGGAGCTCTCCGGCGCCTCGGTGGCGCGCGAGGAGCTGGCCGGGGCGCTCCGGCCGGTCGCCGACCTCGAGCGGCTGCTCTCGCGGCTCGTGCTGGGGCAGGGGAACGCGCGGGACCTGCGGGCGCTGGCCGGCGCGCTCCTGGCGCTGCCGGCGCTGGCGGACGTGCTCGAGGCGCGCGGCGCCGCGCTGCTGCGCGAGGCGGGCGGGCGGCTGCGCGGCCTGGAGGCGCTCGCGGCGCACCTCGACGCGGCGGTCGCGGAGGAGCCGCCGGCCACGCTGCGCGAGGGCGGGATCATCCGCCGCGGCCACTCCGCCGAGCTGGACGAGATCGTCGCCATCGCCGAGGACGGCAAGGGGTGGATCGCCGGCCTGGAGGCGAAGGAGCGCGAGCGCACCGGGATCGGCTCGCTCAAGGTCCGCTTCAACAAGGTCTTCGGCTACTACCTCGAGGTCACCAAGCCCAACCTGCACCTCGTCCCGAAGGACTGGGAGCGGCGGCAGACCACGGTCGGCGGCGAGCGCTTCGTCACCCCCGAGCTGAAGGGCTTCGAGGAGAAGGTCCTCACCGCCGAGGAGCGGCGGGCGGCGCTGGAGGAGCGGCTGTTCGAGGCGCTGCGCCAGGCGGTCGCCGCCGAGGCGCCCCGGGTGCGCACCGCCGCGGACGCGGTGGCCACCGCCGACGCGCTGCTCTCGCTGGCGCGCGTCGCGGCGGAGCGCGGCTACGTCCGGCCGGAGGTGGACGCGTCCGAGGCGCTCGAGATCGTGGATGGGCGCCACCCGGTGGTCGAGGCGGTGCTCCCGGACGGTCCGGCCGCGTACGTCCCGAACGACGTGCTGGTGGCGTCGCGCGGCGCGCCGGAGTGCGCCGAGCACGGCGCGCTGCTGGTCATCACCGGGCCGAACATGGCCGGCAAGAGCACGGTGATGCGCCAGGCGGCGCTGGTGGTGCTGCTCGCGCAGATTGGCGCGTTCGTGCCGGCCCGGCGCGCGCGCATCGGGCTGGTGGACCGGATCTTCACGCGGGTGGGCGCCTCCGACGACCTGGCGCGCGGCCGCTCCACCTTCATGGTGGAGATGACCGAGACCGCGGCCATCCTCCACAACGCCACCCGCCGCTCGCTGGTGGTGCTCGACGAGATCGGCCGCGGCACCTCCACCTTCGACGGCGTGTCCATCGCCTGGGCGGTCGCGGAGCACCTCCACGACGAGACCGGCTGCCGCACGCTGTTCGCCACGCACTACCACGAGCTGCAGGACCTCGCGCGCGAGCGCCCGGCGGTGCGCAACCTCACCGTCGCGGTGCGCGAGGTGGGCGACCGGGTGGTGTTCCTGCGCAAGCTGGTGCAGGGCGGGGCGTCGCGCAGCTACGGCATCGAGGTCGCGAAGCTGGCGGGCCTGCCGGCCGAGGTGCTGGCGCGGGCCCGGGAGATCCTGAAGAACCTGGAGGCGATGGAGGTGGACGAGGGCGGCCACCCCGCGCTGGCCCGCGGCCGTCGGCGCCGCGCCGGGCCGCCCGTCGCGCAGCTCGGCCTGTTCGGCGGCGGCGCCCCGGCGGATCCTGCGGCGGACGAGGTCGCGAAGGCGATCCGCGCCCTCGACCTCGACGCGCTCCGCCCGCTCGACGCGCTCAACCTGCTGGCGGGCTGGAAGAAGTCGCTGGAGTGAAAGGAAGGGGGCCGGTCGCCCGGCCCCCTCGCGCTGCGGTCGCGGCCGGGCTCGGCCGGCCGACGGAGTCGCTACGCCTTCTTGTGGCACTCGGCGCACTTCGCCGGGCCCTTCGCTTCCTTCTTGTGGCACTCGATGCAGGTCGCGTGCGCCTTCTCCTTGCCGAACCCCTCGATCTTGCCGCCGGCGGCGGTCGCGTGGCAGGCCTCGCACTTCACCGCCGCGTGGGTCTTGTGGTTGAAGGTCACGTCGCCGTTCTTCGCCTTGAGCACGGTCGGCGCGGCGGGCGCGGCCGCCATGGCGGAGCCGGTGAGCAGGAAGGCGGCCACGATCGAAGCGAGGAGCTTCATTGGGATGTACCCCTGGTGAGAGCGGACGGGTCCATTCCCGTCGCGAATTGGACGGGCACTCTAGCCCGCGCATTCTCCCGGGCACCTGCGGCAAGTGCGCGCATGCGCGCGCGGGCGCAGGCGCGGATTGAACACACCGGCCCGCACCATTGGTCAAAGCAGCGCAAATGAAGAGGGGCCGCGCGCGGCGGCCCCTCGGTGCGGCGGCGAAGCGGTGCGGCTACGCCTTCTTGTGGCACTCCGCGCACTTCGTCGGGCCCTTGGCCTCCTTCTTGTGGCACTCGATGCAGAGGCCGTGCGCCTTGTCCTTGCCGAAGCCCTCGATCTTCCCGCCGGCCGCGGTGGCGTGGCAGGTCTCGCACTTGCCGAGCTTGTCGGCGTGCGCCTTGTGCGGGAACGTCACGTTGCCCGGCTTGGCCTGGAGGGTGAGGGTGGCGGGCGGCTCGGCGGCGACGGCGACGACGGCGACGGTCAGTGCGGCGAACAGCGCAGCGAGGTACTTGGTCACGTGGGGCTCCTCGGAATCGGGGCGGACCAGCCCGCCCGGCTATCGGACGCGCGACATTACTCGATATTCAGGGGGGGTCGGAAGAATTGTCGCACGGGGGCCCTGACCGGCGTCCCCGGTTGACGTGCATCAATTCAGGGCCTTTCCTCCCGCCGGCAGGGGACCGTCAGGCCATCTCCAGCACCGCCGAGACCAGCTTGTCGATCCCGGTCGCGACCGGCGCGATCCAGGGGCCGAGCATGTAGGCGGGCGTGCTCGCGACCTTCAGCCGCTCGTCCACCACCGCGTCCTCCACCTTGCAGTCCACGTGGCGCGCGCCCCAGGACTCGATCGCGGCGGCGGTGTCGCGGTCGTTCCCGATGGTGAGCTTGACCCCCTCGGGTCCGAGGATCCGCGCCGCGATCACCGGGGCGATGCAGATGAACCCCATCGGCCGGCCGGCGCCGCGCACCTCGCGCACGATCCGCTCGACCTCGGGCAGGACGCGCATGGCCCGGCCCTCGACCGCGAAGGTGCAGAGGTTCTTGGCCGCGCCGAAGCCGCCCGGGAACACCAGCGCGTCGAGGTCGCGCCCGGAGACGGCGGAGAGCGGCGTGATCTGCCCGCGCACGATGCGGGCCGCCTCCGCCAGGACGCGGCGCCGCTCGCCCTCGGCCGGCGCCCCCTTCACGTGATCGACGACGTGCAGCTGCTCGACGTCGGGCGCGGTCGCGATCAGCTTCGCGCCGCGGCGGTCGAGCGAGAGCAGGGTGCACACCGCCTCGTGGATCTCGGCGCCGTCCAGGAACCCGCAGCCGGACAGGACGACGCCCACGCGCTTCTGGCTCGCCATCGGAGGCCTCCCCGGAATGTCGACGCGCCAGGATACCGCCGCCGCGCGCGCCCGGGCAGCGTCCCGGGCCGGGCGGGGGAAGCCCCGGGGGCATGGGACCCCGGCGCCGCGGACGGAAATTGGACGGAGATATCGAGCGGGGGGACATTCGCCCTCCCATGCGCCGCGCCGCCGTCCTGCTCGCCGTGCTGAT
>NZ_BAZG01000224.1 GCF_000964525.1 Anaeromyxobacter sp. PSR-1 | reverse complement strand
GCGTCGGCGGCGCGGCCGCGCTCCGCGTGGACGTGCGCGAGCTCCTTGTAGACCGAGAGCGTCTTCGAGACCTGGCCCAGGTCGCGGAACGCCTGCGCGAGCAGGTTCAGCGTCTCCACGTCCTTCGGGTCCGCCTTGAAGCACAGCTGCAGCTTCGCGAGGGCGCGCTTCGTGTCGCCCTTCGCGAGGTAGATGTGCGCGAGCTCGCGGGTCAGCCCGAGGTCGTCCGGCTCCAGGCCGGCGATGCGCTCGGCGACCTTCAGGTACTCGTCGGCGCGGTTGTGCTTGCGGAGGTGGTCGGCCGCGCGGCGGAACAGCCCCAGCGCCTGCGCGGCCTGGCCGGCCCGCGCGTGCAGCTCGCCGAGCTTGATGGCCGAGGGGATGTTCTCGGGATCGAGCTCCACCATGCGGCGGAGCACGTCGGTGAGCCGGGCCACGTCGCCGGAGCGCTCGTGCGCGGCGGCGGTGACCTGCAGCTGCCCCATCGCGTCGCTCATCAGGCCGAGCTGCTGGTAGAGCCCCGCGAGCCGCTCGTTGACCCGGACGTCGCCGGGATCGAGCCGGACGATCTGCTTGTAGACCGCGACCGACTTCAGGAAGAAGCCCTGGTCCGCGTAGGTCTCGGCCACCTTGGTGAAGGCCTCGGCCGCGAGCCGGTCGTCGCCCTTCTTCTGGAACAGCTCGCCGACCTTGAGCAGGATCCGCACGTCGCGCGGGTCCTCGGCGAGGATCTTCTGGTACGCGGCGATGGCCTTGTCGAGCGCGCCCTTCTGAACGAACCGGGTCGCCTCGGCGATGATCTTGTTCTTGTCGACAGCCATCGGGCCGGGCGGTGCTCGCGGAGAGGCTCGCGCATCCGTGGGACGCGCGGGCGGCGCGCACCGCCGTCGACGCGGGCCAGGGGCTATCTGCGAGGGTAATGGATGCCCCGGGGGCGGTCAAGACGCGAATCCCGCGAAGTGACGCGGGAATTTTCCCGTCCGACGCCCGCCCGGACCGGCCGCCGCGCGGGGCCCGGCGGCCCCCGCGGCGCCGCGGACGCCTACGTGCCCGCCGCCTTGGAGGCAGGGGTCTCCTCCGGCGCGGGCGGGTTCAGGATCTGCTCGACGATGCGGGTGTCGTACTGCCCCGCCATGAACGCCGGGAAGGTGAGCACGCGCTTGTGGAAGGGGATGTTGGTCTTGATCCCCTCGATCACGTACTCGTTGAGCGCGCGCATCGCCCGGCGCAGCGCGATCTCCCGGTTCGCCCCGGTGACGATCAGCTTCGCCACGAGCGAGTCGTAGTACGGCTGCACCTTGTACTGCTCGTACGCCATCGTGTCGACGCGCACGCCGTACCCGCCCGGCTGGTGGTAGCCGGTGATCCGCCCCGGCGACGGGGCGAACGTGACAGGGTCCTCGGCGTTCACGCGGCACTCGATGGAGTGCGCCAGCGGGACCACCGACGCCTGCGAGCGCTCCAGCCGCTCGCCGGCCGCCAGCCGGATCTGCTCCCGCAGCAGGTCGAGCCCGTAGACCTGCTCGGTCACGGGGTGCTCCACCTGGATGCGGGTGTTCATCTCCATGAAGTAGTACCGGCCCTTCTCGTCCATGAGGAACTCGATGGTCCCCACGTTGTTGTAGCCGATCTTCCTCATGGCCTTGAGGGCCACCTCGCCCATCTCCCGGCGCAGCTCCGGGGTGACGGCGGGCGAGGGCGACTCCTCGATGAGCTTCTGGTGGCGGCGCTGCACCGAGCACTCGCGCTCGCCCAGGTGGATGACGTTGCCGTGCTCGTCGGCCACGATCTGCAGCTCGATGTGGCGCGGCATCTCGACGTAGCGTTCGAGGTACATCGACCCGTCGCCGAACGCGGCGAGCGCCTCGTTCGACGCGGTCTCGAACAGCTGCCGGATCTGGCTCCGGTCGCGGCAGATCTTCATGCCGCGCCCGCCGCCGCCCGCGGCGGCCTTCAGGATCACCGGGTAGCCCACCTGCTCGGCGATGCGCTCCGCCTCCTCGGCGTCGGCGAGCTTGCCCCGGGCGCCGGGCAGCAGCGGCAGGCCGGCCTGCTCCGCCGCCTCGCGGGCCGCCACCTTGTTGCCCATGAGGCGGATCATCTCCGGCCGCGGCCCGATGAACTTCAGGCCCATCTTCTCGACCATCGCCGCGAACTCGGCGTTCTCCGAGAGGAAGCCGTAGCCGGGGTGGAGGGCGTCGGCCCCGGTGACGTCGGCGGCGGCGAGCAGCGCGCGCGGGTTCAGGTAGCTTTCCCGCGACTGCGGGGGCCCGATGCAGATCGCCTCGTCGGCGAACCGCACGTGGAGCGACTCGGCGTCGGCGGTGGAGTGGACCGCCACCGTGGCGATGCCGAGCTCCTTGCAGGCGCGGAGCACACGGAGCGCGATCTCGCCCCGGTTGGCGATGAGGACCTTCTTGAACATGCCGGCCTCTCCGGGCCTAGCCCGCGACGATGCGGAACAGCGGCTCGCCGAACTCCACCGGGGTCGCGTTCTGGACGTAGATCTCGGCGACCGTCCCGTCGGTCTCCGCCTCGATCTCGTTCATGAGCTTCATCGCCTCGACGATGCAGAGCGTCTGGCCCTTCTTCACCTTCTGGCCCACGTCGACGAACGGCGGCGAGTCGGGCGAGGGCGCCCGGTAGAACGTGCCGACGAACGGCGACTTCACCTCGACGCCGGGCTTGTCCGCCTTGGGCTCCGCCTTGGGGGCGGCGGCCGCCGCCGGGGCGGTGACCGGCGCGAGCGCGGCCGGGACCGGCGCGGCGACCGGCGCGGCGTGGAACGCGGGCGCCGGCGCGGCCACCCCGCCGCGGCGGATCACCACCTTCTCGTCCCCCTTGGCCCAGGCGATGTGCGTCACGTCGCTCTTCTCCACCAGGGCCACCAGCTTCTTCACGTCCTCCATGGTGAAGCCGGGCGTCGGGGCGGGCTCGGGGGTGCGCTCGGGCTGCTGCTGCTTCAGGGGACGGGTGGCCATGTGCGGAGCTCCTGGCGAGGGACGTGGAGAGGGGGGACGGAGGACGGCGGCGGCGCGCTAGCCGGCGACGCGGGTCAGGTACTCGCCCGACCGCGTGTCGATGCGGAGCGTGTCGCCCTCGTTGATGAACAGCGGGACGTTCACCACGTAGCCGGTCTCGAGCTCGGCCGGCTTGGTCGCGCCGGACACCGTGTCGCCGCGGATGCCCGGGTCGCACTTCACGACCTTGAGGTCCATCGAGTTGGGCAGGGTCACCCCGATCGCCTTCCCGTTGAAGAACAGGATGTGCGTGGTGGTGTTGTCCTTGATGAAGTTCTTCGCGTCCCCCATCTGCTCCGCGGTGAGGAACGTCTGCTCGTAGTTCTTGTTGTCCATGAAGTTGTAGTGCTCGCCCTCGCGGTAGAGGTACTGCATCTCCCGCTCGTCGATGTCGGGCTTGCCCACCACGTCGCCGGACTTGAACGTCTTCTCGATGCTGCGGCCGGTCATCAGGTTCTTGATGCGCGTCCGCACGAACGCGGAGCCCTTGCCGGGCTTCACGTGCTGGAACTCGATGATCTCCCACGGCTCGCGGTCGATCTCGATCTTGAGACCGCGGCGGAAGGCCGAGGTGTCGAGGGTCTCTGCCATTGTGTCGGTGCTCCTTCGGAATGTCGGAAGTGAAAGATGAGCCCCGCCGCAGGGCGACGCCCGGCGCACCGGCCGGCGTGCGCTCGCCCGCGCGGCTACAGCTCGGACCTCAGCCTGGGGGCGGTGACGCGCAGCAGGTAACGGGCCTTGCCGAAGTTCCCGTCCGGCGCGAGCGCCATGACCATGAAGTACTCGGGGTTGACGACGCGTGCGACGGTGAGGATGCGGTCCGTGGAGAGCGAGAGCTCCGCCAGGCCGCCCGCCGCGTGGGTCTCGGACGCCTCCTGGGCGCTCCGGAACAGCCCGGAGTACTCGATGAGCAGGGACTTGAGGTCCACGTCGGCCTCGGCCTCGACGTGGCTGTCCACCTCGATGCCGTCCATGCCCATGAGCGTGCAGGCGACCGCACCGTCGCAGCGCCGGCAGATCTCCTGCAAATGTTCGCGAAAGCCCATCGATCCTCGCCTCCACGGCCGAAAAGAGCCGTGATTTCAGGCCCCGGACCCGCGGAGACCGGCCCGTTCTAGCCCGCTGGCGCCGGGGGCGTCAAGGATGGGGGGCGGACGCGGCGCGTCAGGCTATCAGGCTACGGCGCGGCCGGCGCGGCCGTGCAGGTGTATGCCGCCGTCTGGGCCGTATTCGGGCAGACGTACGTGATCGTGTCGGTCGCGTTCGGGCACGTGTAGCCGGGGAACGCGTCGTTGTGCACATCCACCGGGAACGTCACCCCACCGACCTCGAACGAGTCTCCGCTCGCGTAGTGGCCGGTGATCGTCAGCCCGACCTCGACCAGCCCGGTCGTCACGCCGGCGGCCGCCATGGCGGCGGACATCGGCGCGCTGATGGTCTCGGGGATGAGCCGGACGACGGGGGCGCTGGTGCTCCCCGCCTTCAGGATCCCGCTCGCCGGGTAGTCGTAGTTCGAGTAGTTGAAGAACGCGCTCCGGTAGGTCAACCGGTACTTCTCCAGGTACGCGTCGTTCGTGTTCAGGCGCCCAGCCGATGGGTCCGCGTTGTTCTCGAGCTGGTTCGTCATCTCCACGAACAGCTCCAGGTAGTTGGTGCCGCCCTCCAGATACACGAACGGTTGCGAGGCGAGGTAGGCGCCGCACCCGCCGTCGGTCGCGCAGGTCTCCGCAGGAGGCGCGCACAGCGCCACCACCTGGATCGAGGCGTTGTTGTCCACCGTGCAGGCGAGCGCCGCCGCGGCGAGGATGAGGGTCGCGAGTCGCGTCTTCATGGCTGGGCTCCTAGTTGCTCGCGGCCGCCGCGGCCGTCGCCGCCTGCCGGTTCAGGATGCGCGGCGTGATGAAGATGAGCAGCTCGGTGTGGTCGTCCTGGGTCGTGTCGCTCCGGAAGAAGAACCCGAGCAATGGGATCTTGCTGAGGAACGGCACGGAGGCGGTCTTCGAGGCCGTGGAGCGCGTGTAGATGCCGCCGATGACGGTGGTCTCGCCGTCCTTCACGAGCACCTCGGTCTCTGCCTCGCGCTTCGAGATCGACGGCTGGCCGTTCGCGCCGGTGAGGGACGAGTTCGGCGCGTTGTTGGTCGCCTTGATCTTGAGGAGGATCGAGCCGTCGGCGGTGACGTGCGGGGTGACCTTCAGCTCCAGCTTCGCCTCGACGAAGGTGGTGTTCACGCCCGACGCGGAGGTTTGCGAGAATGGGATCGAGATGCCCTGCCCGATGGTCGCCTCCTTGTTGTCGATGGTGGCGATCTTGGGCGAGGAGATGGTCTTCACCACGCCGTTGTTCTCGAGCGCGGAGAGCCGCAGGTTCAGGTTGAACGCCCCGTTCGCCGAGCCGAGCACCAGGCCGATGCCGCCGCCGGAGCCCTGGCCGATGGCGGCCGGGAGGTTGACGGCGTAGTTCGGGGTGCTCGACGTGCCCTGGTTGGGCGACTGGCCCGCGGCGCCTGCGCCCGAGACGTTGTTGGGGAAGGCGACGCCGGTGGGGTTGCCGGTAGCCTGCGTGAAGGAGGCGTTGCCGCCCCACTGCACGCCGAGCTGGCGGTTGAAGTTCGAGGAGGCCTCGACGATGCGGCTCTCGATGAGCACCTGCGGGATCTCGGTGTCGAGGTTCCGCACCAGGCCCTCGGCGCGGACCAGGGCCTCGGGGATGTCCTTCACGATGAGGACGTTGGTGCGCTCGTCGGTGGAGACCGAGCCGCGCTCGGAGAGCACGTCCTTCACCCGGCTCGCCACGTCGGCGGCGCGGGCGTAGTTCACCGGGATGATGCGCACCTTGAGCGGGATGAGCGGGATCCGGGCCTTCTCCGCCTCCGCCTTCGCCGCCTGCTCCTTGGCGATCGCGTCGAACTTCGCGATGCGGATCACGTTGCCCATCTCCTCCTTGCCGAGCCCCTTGGAGCGCAGGACGAGGTCGAGCGCCTGGTCCCAGGGCACGTTGCGGAGCGAGACGGTGACCTTCCCTGAGACGTCGTCCGCCACCACGATGTTCTTCTTCGACACGTCGGCGATGAGCCGGAGCAGGTTGCGGATCTCGATGTCGTGGAAGTCGAGGGTGATGCGGCGGCCGGTGTAGCCGCGCGCCTGCGGCGCGCCCGACGAGGCATACGCGGGCGCCTCGGCGGCGAAGCCCGCCACCTTCGCGTCGGCGGCCTGGGCCTGCTCCGGCGCGGCCGGCGCGGCGGCCTCCGCCGCCTCGCCGCCCTCGGTGAACGTCCAGGCGAGCCCGTCGCGCGTCTCGATCATCCGGTCCCTGGCGCTGCCGCGCAGGCTGGCCACGATGCGGACCTGCCCGGTCTGCGGCTGGTTGAAGGACGAGACCATCGCCACCGGCCCGCGGAAGGCGCTGGTGTCGAGGGAGCGCTCCAGCGCGCGCGGGAG
>NZ_BAZG01000225.1 GCF_000964525.1 Anaeromyxobacter sp. PSR-1 | reverse complement strand
GTCCAGCTCGGCGCGGGCCGCTTTGCCCTCGCCGGGCGCGACCTCCGCCCCGCCGGCGCCCCCGTGGACGGCGGCGGCCTGCGCGGGCGGCCTCGCGCGCGCGGCGGTCCGGCCGTCCGCCGGGCCGCCGGCGCCACACGTCTCGGCCAGGAGCGCGTGCAGCCCGCGGCCCTCCTCCACCGCCACGACGAACCCCGCCGGCGACGGCGCCGACGGATCGAAGGGATCGCGCACCGCCACGGTACGGACGGTGCCCGCGACCGGCGCCCCCTCGCCCGGCTCGCCCTCCAGCGCCAGCGCGAACCGATCGCCGGGCGGCGGCGACAGCGGGCTCGGCACGAACAGGCGGCGCTTCACGGGATCGTAGGTCGTCGCCTCCCACCCCGGACCGCCCATCGCGAGCGCCAGCACCGGCCGCGGCCCGGGCGGCTCGGGCGGCGCCTCCAGACCGGCCGCCGCCGCGAGCGCCGCCACGCCCTCGGGGATGCGGTCCGGCGCGATGGAGGTGCGCGCGTCGCTGGCGCGGAGCGCCTCGGCCACGTTCGCGCGCGTGGAGGCGGTGGCGTGCGAGAGCGGCAGCGCGAGGCCCCCGGCCCGCGCGCACCAGAACGCGAGGCGCGACACGTGCGCAGCAGGCGCCGACGGGCCGAGGCGCACCACGGCCAGCAGGCCCTGCGAGTCGCGGCGGAAGCCCGCCTCGCAGCCCTCCAGCCCGTCGCGCACCAGCGAGAGCAGCGTGGCGAGCGCGCCCATCACCTCGCGGGCGCGGTTGCCGTGCAGGTGGCCGAAGCTCACGACGATGGACTCGGACATCAGAAGCTCACCTCCAGCACAGGGTGACGGTGGGGACAGGGGACGCCGGCGCGGGCGGCGTCCTCGCAGGGCGCGAGCAGCTCCACGCGCGGGCGGCCGACGTCGGCGGCGGGCTCGGGCTCGGCCTCGGCGCCCTGGGCCGCCACGGCGCTGGCGCGGACGGAGGCGCCCGGCGCCGAGCAGGCCGCCAGGCCGGCGAGCAGGCAGGCGGCCGCCGGCCCGAGGACGAGGAATCGTGCGGTCATCGACGCGCCCCGAAGCACGGATCGCACCGCCGCGCCGGGCCCGGAATGACGCCGGTTTCGCGGCCGCACCCGGGTCGCCGCGCCCCACCCGCGCTGCGCGCTGCACCCGGCGTGCGGGCTCACCCGCCCCCGCCCATCGACGCGGAAACCCGCGCCGGCCGTGAAGTTCGCGATCCGTCGCACGCCGCCCCGCCGGCCCCCGCGCGCGGCGGGTCCGCCGGCACTCGCGAGTCCCGCGCCGCGTCGGCCGGGCGTGGGACCGCCCGGCCCCTGCGGACGGGAGGAGGCGCGTCAGGCCCGTGACGGCCGGGCGCGCGAGCCCGCCGCGCGCCTCGGCGGCCACGCGCGAGGGTGCGACCGGATGGCGCCCCGCCCCGTCCTCCTGGGATGGGCACGTCCTGGCCGTCCGGCTTATCCGGTGGGCATGCGCTTCCTGCACCCGGAGCACGACGAGACGCTCGAGCTGTCGCTCGAGGACGTGTTCCTCGTCCCCAGCTACTTCGACGGCGGCTCCCGGCTGGAGGTGGACCTCCGGCCGGTGGACTTCCCGGGCGGCTCGCACCCGGTCGTCTCGGCGAACATGAACGCGGTCACCGGCAAGCGGATGGCCGAGACCATGGCGCGGCTGGGCGGGATCGGCGTCCTGCCGCAGGACATGAGCCTCGAGACGGCGGCGCGCATCATCCAGCACATCCGCTCCGCGGACCCGCGCCACGACACGCCCCTCTCCGTCTCGCCGCGCGCCACGCTGCGCGACGTGCAGGGCATCATCCGGAAGCGCGCGCACGACATGGTGGTGGTGGTGGACGACGAGCGGCGCCCGGTCGGCATCGTCACGCACGCCGACCTGCGCGACCAGGACCAGTACTCGCCGGCCGCGTCGTTCATGTCGTCGCGCCTCGTGACGATCCCGGTGGGCACGCCGAACCGCGAGGCGTTCCTCCGCATGGAGGAGCAGCGGGTGAAGGCCGCGCCGGTGGTGGACGCGGCGGGCCGGCTGGTCGGGGTCCTCACCCGCGACGACGCCGTGCGCCTCGAGCTGCTCGCCCCCGCGCTCGATCCGGCCGGCCGGCTCATGATCGCGGCCGCGGTGGGGATCTCCGCCGACGCCGCCACCTCGGCCGCGCGCCTCGCCGAGCTGGGCGTCGCGGCCATCGTGCTCGACACGGCGCACGGGCACCAGCGCCGGATGATCGAGGCGATCCGCGAGGTGCGGCGGGCCGTCGGCGACCGCCTGCCGCTGGTGGCCGGCAACGTGTGCACGCCGGAGGGCACGCGCGACCTGCTCGAGGCGGGCGCGGACGTGGTCAAGGTGAACGTGGGCCCCGGCGCGATGTGCACCACCCGCATGCAGACCGGCGCCGGGCGGCCGACGTTCACCTCGGTGCTCGCGTGCGCCCGCGAGGCCCACCGGCGCGGCCGCCACGTCTGGGCGGACGGCGGCGTGCGCGATCCGCGCGACGTGGCGCTCTACCTCGCGGCCGGCGCGTCGCGCGTCATGATCGGCACGGCGCTGGCCGGGACCTACGAGAGCCCCGGGGACGTGAAGGAGGATCGCGAGGGGCGGCCGTACAAGGAGAACTACGGGATGGCGAGCGCGCGCGCGGTGAGCGACCGCACCGCCGGCATCGACCCGTTCGAGCGCGCGAAGAAGGGCTTCTTCCGCGAGGGCATCTCCACGTCGCGCATCTACATCCGCGAGGGCCGCGAGAGCGTGGGCGCCATCCTGGTGGACGTGATCACCGGCGTGCAGTCGGCCTTCACGTACGCCGGCGCGGCGTCGGTGCCCGAGTTCCACCGCAAGGCGGTGGTGGGCGTGCAGACTGCCGGCGGCTACGGCGAGGGCAAGCCGCGCGGGTGAGCGGCGGCGGCCCCGCCGCGGCCGGCCACGGCCCGGCGCGCGAGCGCGCGGAGCAGGTCCACGTAGGAGACGATCCCGACCACCCGATCGCCCGCGTCGAGGACCGGGACCGCGCCCACCCCCTCGTCGGCGAAGATCGGGAGCACGTCCGCGAGCGGGACCCCAGCGCGCACGTAGATGGGATCGGGGGTCATCGCCTCGGACACCGGCTCCTGCAGCGCCTCCAGCGTCGCGTCGAGGAAGGACGCGGCGTCGGTCCCGAGCCGGCTGCGCAGGTCGCGCTCGGACAGCATGCCGGCCAGCCGGCCCTCCGCCGTCACCACCGGCAGGTGGCGGAAGCCCCCCTCGAGCAGCGCCTCCGCCGCGTCCGACAGCGTGGCGTCCAGCTCCAGCGTCACCGGCGACCGCGTCATCACCGCGTCCACCGCCACCGAGTGCAGCCTCTCGCGCGCGCTCGCCATCCTCGAGCCCTCCTGCTGCGTATGTGGCCGGGACGGACCCCGGCGGCCCGGCCATCGCGGGGCTGCGCCGGGGCGCCGCGTCGAGGCGGGTCACCCCGCGCGCGTACGGGCGCCGGTCACCCCACCACCGCCGCCTGCGCCGCCAGCCGCTCGCGAGCCCGATGAGCACGGTCATGGCTCGGTCCGGTAGAACCAGCCCTTGGCGAGCTCCGCCGCGGCCACGTACAGGGCGGTGATCGCGCAGAGCGACGCGAGCAGCGCGGGGGGCAGCGGGACGAAGCCGAGCACCCCCGCGTGCGGCAGGTACGGGATGGCGAGCGCGAGCGGGACCAGCGCGATCGTCGTCCCCAGCAGCAGTGGCCCCGGCCGGCTGCGGAAGAACCGGCGCCGGGTGCGGACCACCAGCGCGATGGCCAGCTCGGTGAGCAGCGACTCCACGAACCACGCGGTCCGGAAGCGCTCCGGGACCGCGTGGAACGGCCCGAGCAGCGCCGCGAAGGTGAGCAGGTCGAACGCGGAGCTCAGCAGGCCGAACTCGACCATGAAGCGCGCGACGAAGCGCAGGTCCCAGCGGCGCGGCCGGTCCACCAGCTCGGGGTCGACCGCGTCGCCCGCGAGGCCCACCGCCGGCACGTCGGAGAGGAAGTTGTCGAGGAGGATCTGGCCGGCGAGCATGGGCAGGAACGGCAGCACCAGCGAGGCCGCGGCCATGCTCACCATGTTGCCGAGGTTCGCGCTCATGGTGGTGAGCAGGTACTTGAGCGTGTTGGCGAAGGTCCGGCGGCCCTCCTCGATGCCGCGGCGGATCACGTCCAGCTCGCGCTCGAGCAGCACGAAGTCGGCCGCCTCGCGCGCGACGTCCACCGCGTCCGCCACCGAGAGGCTCGTGTCGGCGGCGTGCATCGCCGGCGCGTCGTTCACGCCGTCCCCCAGGAACCCCACCACGTGCCCGGCGCGCTTCAGGGCGAGGATGATCCGCTCCTTCTGGTTGGGGTCGACCTCGACGAACAGGTCGGTCCGCTCGGCGGCGTGCCAGAGCGCGTCGCCGTGCAGCGCGTCGAGCTGCTGGCCGGTGAGGACGCCGCCGGCGCGCAGGCCCACCCTCGGCGCGACGTGGCGGGCGACCAGCTCGGCGTCGCCCGTGATCAGCTTCACGGTGACGCCCAGCGCGGCCAGGTCCGCGACCGCCTCCGCCGCGCCCGCCTTGGGCCGGTCGCCGAACGTGAGGAACCCGGCCAGCTCCAGCTCGCGCTCGTCCTCGCGGCCGTGGGCGCGCCCGGGCGCGAGCGCGCGGGTGGCCACCGCCAGCACCCGCACCCCGTCCGCGCTCCAGCGCGCGAAGCGCGCCTCCAGCGCCGCCCGGGCCGGCCCGTCCAGCGGCGCCCCGCCCTCGAGGCGCGCGCAGGCGGCGAGCACGGTCCGGAACGCGCCCTTGGTGATCAGCCTGACGCCGTCCGGCCCGCCCGCCACCACGCTCACGCGCTTGCGGACGAAGTCGAACGGGATCTCGCCGAGCTTCTGCAGCGCCGAGACGTCGGCCTGGCGCGCCCGCAGGATGGCCTCGTCGAGCGGGCTGGCGACGCCCGTCTCCAGCGCGGCGCACCGGGCGGCGAGCTCCAGCACCCCGGGCGACGGGGCACCGGCCACGTCCCAGGCGCCCTCCAGCGCCACCACGCCCTCGGTCAGCGTGCCCGTCTTGTCGGTGCAGAGGACGTCCATGCTCCCGAGGTTCTCGATGGCCCCGAGGCGGCGGACCAGCACGCCGTGCCGGGCCATCGCCTGCGCGCCGCGCGCCAGGTTCACGGTCAGGATCGCGGGCAGCAGCTCGGGGCTCAGGCCGACCGCCAGCGCGACCGAGAACAGCAGCGTCTCCACGGCGGGGCGTCCGCGGAGGACGTGCGCCGCGAACACCACCAGGACCATCACCAGCATGGCGATGGTCAACAGGTAGCCGAACCGCCGCAGCCCGCGCTCGAACTCGGCCTCCGCGGGCCGCACCGTGAGGCGGTGCGCGATGGCGCCGAGCTGGGTGGCGCCCCCGGTCGCCACCACCACGCCGCGCCCGGTGCCGCTCCGGACGTTCGTGCCGAGGAACACCGAGCCGGTGCGGGCGGGCATCGGCGCCGAGGCCGGGACCCGGCCCACCCGCTTCTCCACCGGGAAGCTCTCGCCGGTCAGGACGGCCTGGTTCACGAACAGATCGGTCGCCTCGAGCAGCACGGCGTCGGCCGGGACCAGCATGCCCGCCGAGAGGATCACCACGTCGCCGGGCACGAGCTCCTCCGCGGCGACGGATCGCGGCGCCCCGTCGCGCACCACGCTCGCGTGGACGCGCAGCCGCGCGCGCAGCGCGGCGGCGGCCCGCTCCGCCTGGTACTCGCGCGCGAAGCCGATGGCGGTGCTCGCCGCGAGGATCGCGAGCACGATGAGCGCGTCGAGCCACTCGCCGCTCGCGGCGGCGGCCAGCGCGGCGAACACCAGCAGCAGCATGAGCGGGCTGCTCAGCTGCCGCGCCGCCACCCGGAGGCGCGAGAGCGGGCGGTGCGCCCGCACCACGTTCGGCCCGTGCGCCCGGAGGCGCCCGGCCGCCTCCGCGGAGGTCAGGCCCGCCGGCCCGGAGCCGAGCTGCGCGAGCACGACGTCCGGCTCGAGCATCCACGGCGGCTCGGGCGCCGCGGCCGGTCCTCGGGGCGCCTCGCGCCGCGGCTGCAGTCGCGCCTCCATCGGCTCGCCCCCCAGCGCGCGCCGTCGGCTCGACGGTACGCCGCACGGCGCTCCGTCCGAGCCGGCTCCTCCGGGCTGGCCCGCAGGCGTGCGCCGGACGGCGCGCCGGGTGCCCCTGCGTCGCCCGGACGCGGCCATAGGGAGTCCCCCTGCTGCCTGCGCGTGCCCCGACGACGAGTGACTACGATCGCGGGCACCGGGGACGCCGGGGCGGTGTGCCCGGCGCGGGGGAGCAGGCCATCTCGCAGCGGCTTCCAGCTCCCGAGGCC
>NZ_BAZG01000226.1 GCF_000964525.1 Anaeromyxobacter sp. PSR-1 | reverse complement strand
GGCGCGGGAGGCGCGGCGGCGGTCGGGCCGGGGCGCGCGGCGGGCTGGGCCGTCGGGGCGGGCGGTGCGGCCCGGGGCGGCGGCGCGAGCGGCCTCGCGCCGACCGCGTGCTCCGGGCGGAGCGGCGTGGTGACGAACACCACCTTCCGCCTCACCTCGAAGAGGTACCCGCAGTTGGTGCACTGAAGGGCCACGCCGGCGGCCGTCACCTGCTCGTCGTCGAGCACGTAGGCCGCCCTGCAGCGCTCGCAGCGGATGTCCATGGATCCCCGGAGAAAAGCCCGCGCTTCCGCAGGATTCTACGCGAGCGCCCCCCGCCCCGCCGAAAAATTGACCCCCCGGTACCCCCCGATATCCTCCCGGAGGCAGGCCCTCGTCCGCGCGAGCGGCGTGTTCCACCCTCGAGGTCCCGTCGTCGCCATGGGCAAGCCCAAAGCCAATCGCCGTGTCTCCCCGAAGGAAAAGGGAAAGCGCGGCGACCCGCCCGCCGAGCGCGCGAAGGGCGGCGCCGCGCCGCGCACCGGCATGGCGCGCGACGTGGGCGCCGTGGTGCTGCTCGCGGCCGCGCTCGGCAGCGGCCTCTCGCTCGCGACCTACTCCTCGCTCGACGCGGCGCTGATCGCGCACGGCGTCGCGCCCGCGAACCTGGTCGGCCCGGTCGGCCACCGGACCGCGTCCGCGCTCTACGGCGTGCTGGGCCTCTCGGCCCTGGTGCTCCCGTTCGGCCTCGGCGCCGCGGCCTGGCGCCTGTTCCGCGGCGCGCCCCCGCGCATCACGCTCGTGTCCGCCGGCGCGTACACCGTGCTCACGCTGGCGGTCGCGACGCTCTCGCACCTGGCGCTCGCCGGCAGCGTCTCGCTCCCCTTCCCGCCCGGCGGCGCGGTCGGGGCCGCGCTCGCGCGCCCCAGCGTCCACGCGTTCTCGCTGTGGGGCAGCGTGATCCTGGTGGGCGCCACCGCCACGGTGGCCGCCATCGTCGCGTGCGACCTGAAGGTGCAGACGGTGGGCGCCGCGCTCTGGCGCGCGCTCGCCGCCACCGCCGGCTTCCTCTCGCGCCGGCTCGCCACCGCGGTGGACGAGCATCGGGTCGCCGTGGCCGAGCTGCGCGCCGAGGAGGCCGCCGAGCGCGAGCGCCGGCTCGCGGCCGAGCAGCTCGCCGAGACCGCCGAGATCGAGGCGAGCGGCGAGGAGGCGCACGAGGAGGCCCGCGCCGTGGCCGGCGCGCTCGCGCTCGAGCAGCTCCGCCGCGACACCTTCGAGGATCCGGCGTGGGTCGAGGGGCTCGCCCCCGCGCCCGAGCCGCGCGAGGAGGCCGAGGGCGCCGGCGAGGGCGAGCCGGCCGCCGAGGAGCCGCCGCGCCGCCGCCGCAAGGCGCGCGAGCCGGAGAAGGCCGTCGAGGTGCGGGCCGAGGTCGAGGACCCGGCCGCGCTGCCCGTCCCGGCGCCCGCCGAGAAGCCGGAGATCGTGGTCTCGCAGGCGATGCTGGAGCGCGCCCGCAAGAAGGAGAAGAAGAAGGAGGCGCCCGCCTTCGCGTTCCAGAAGGCCGGCGACGTGTTCCAGCTCCCGGCCAGCGACCTGCTCGACGTCCACGACGAGAAGGCCAAGGACCTCGACACGGCCGGGCTGACGCGCACCGCCGAGCTGATCGTCGCGACGCTCGCGCAGCACGGCGTGGACGGGACCATCAAGCACATCCGGCCCGGGCCGGTGGTGACGCTCTACGAGTTCTCCCCGGTCGCGGGCGTGAAGCTCGCGCGGATCGAGAACCTCGACAAGGAGCTCACCATGGCGCTCAGCGCCACCCGGATCCGCATCATCGCGCCGATCCCGGGCAAGGGCGTGGTGGGCATCGAGGTCCCGAACCGCGACCGCGCCACGGTGTGGCTGCGCGACATCCTCGAGTCGGAGTCCTTCGCCTCCGCGGACGGCTTCCTGCCGCTCGGCCTGGGCAAGAACATCGAGGGCATCCCGTACTGCGTGGACCTGCAGCGGATGCCGCACCTGCTCATCGCCGGCACCACCGGCTCCGGCAAGTCGGTCGGGCTGAACACCATGATCCTGTCCATGCTCTTCCGCCAGACGCCGGCGGAGGTCCGCATGATCATGGTGGACCCGAAGATGACGGAGCTGTCCACCTACGAGGACATCCCGCACCTGCTGCTGCCGGTGGTCACCGACCCGCAGAAGGCGGCGCGCGCGCTGCAGTGGGCCGTGGACGAGATGGAGCGGCGCACGCAGATCCTCGCCGACACCGGCTCGAAGGACCTCAAGTCCTACAACGGCAAGGTGGAGAAGCTGCGCGCCGAGGGGCGCACGTTCGAGGACCGCGACGAGGTCGCGCCGCCGCGCAAGCTCGTGGTGGTGGACGTGGCCGCGGGCGAGTCCGAGGACGAGGCCTCGGCCCGGGCCGCCACCGACGAGGCCGCCGGCGGCGCGTGGCACCCGCTGCCCGCCGAGGCGGTGGCCGGCTCGCCCGAGTTCGAGGACCCCACCGCGCCGCCGCCCGCCGATCCGGTGGCCGCGCGCGACGAGAAGAAGCTGCCCCAGAAGCTGCCGTACATCGTGGTGGTCATCGACGAGCTGGCCGACCTCATGATGACCGCGCCGCGCGAGGTGGAGATCTCGCTCGCGCGCCTCGCGCAGAAGGCCCGCGCCACCGGCATCCACCTCATCGTCGCCACGCAGCGCCCGTCCACCGACGTGGTCACGGGCATGATCAAGAACAACTTCCCCGCGCGCATCACCTTCCGGCTCGCCTCGCGCCACGACTCGCAGACCATCATCAACGGCCCCGGCGCCGAGACGCTGCTCGGCGACGGCGACATGCTCGTGCTCACCGCCACCGCGCCGGTGACCCGCGTGCAGGGCGCGTTCGTCTCCGAGGAGGAGCTGCACCGCGTGGTCGGCTTCCTCAAGGAGCAGGGCAAGCCGGTCTACGACGAGTCGATCCTGAAGGCGCGCGAGGGCGCCGGTCCCGGCGGCTACGATCCCGACGAGGACGACCCGGTGTACGACCAGGCCATCGACCTCGTGTCGCGCATGGAGGAGGTCTCGGTGTCGAAGCTCCAGCGCGAGATGCGGCTCGGCTACAACAAGGCCGCCAAGATCATCGAGCGCATGGAGCGCGAGGGCATCGTGGGCCCGCCGAACGGCGTGAAGCCGCGCCAGGTGCTGATCCGCCCCGCCGGCGAGGCGAGCGCGATCCCGAACGTCTAGCTGCGCACGTCGCCCTACATCGGCCCCGGCGGGTTCCCCTCCCGCTGCCCGGAGGGGAAGTCCCGGTCGCCTCGCGGTGTTCCCTTGCGGCGTGGCGATCCCGCGCGGGGAGCCGAGGTTGTCCGGCTCCCCGTGTCCGCGGTACACCCGGACCGGGGGCGCGCGTCCGCGCTCCGCGTCCGGGCCCACGGCATCGAAGGCGCCGGGACCGGCGCGACACGACTTTCATCCGAGAAGGAAGGACCGCATGAACAAGACCTCGCTTCGCCTCACCGCGGCCGTGACCGCGGTCCTGCTGTTCGCCGGCTGCCAGACGGCCGGCAAGCGCACCGCCATCGGCGCCGGCGCCGGCGGCCTCGCGGGCGCGGGCGTGGGCGCCCTCATCGGCGGCAAGAAGGGCGCGCTCATCGGCGCGGGCGTCGGCGCGCTGGCCGGCGGCTCGGTGGGCCTCTACCTCGACAAGCAGCACAAGGAGCTGGAGAAGATCGCCGAGACCAAGCGGACCGAGAACGGCCTGCTGGTCGAGATGAAGGGCGACATCCTGTTCGACTCCGGCAGCTCCGCGCTGAAGCCGGAGGCGATCGGCAAGCTCGAGCAGATGGGCGACATCCTCGCCAAGTACGGCGACGACCGGATCCGCATCGAGGGCTACACCGACTCGACCGGCTCGAAGTCGATGAACGAGGAGCTGTCGCTGCGGCGCGCCGACGCCGTGAAACGCGTGCTCGTGGGCCGCGGCGTGCAGGAGAAGCAGATCACCGCGCTCGGCATGGGCCCGGTGCGCCCGGTGGCGGACAACGGCACGGCGAGCGGCCGCGCGCAGAACCGCCGGGTGGAGCTGCATATCGACGTCCCGAACGCGACCTGAGAACGGGGCGTGCCGCCCCGCCCCGCCGAGCAGAGCTCGTCGGGGACCCCACCCCTGCTGCGCGGGGCCCGTGACCTCGCGGGCCCCGCTGCGCGGGGTTCCCGCGAGGTCCCCGCGGGGAGGGGCTACCGCCCCTCCCCAGCTGCGCTGGGGCCCCTCCCTGATCGCGATGACCTCGTCGAACGAACCCCGCTGGCGTGAGCTCGGCGCGGCGATCCTGCTCGCGGCGGCCTGCGCCGGGCTGGTGCGGATCTTCTTCTTCACGCACTGAGGGCGCGGTCGCCCCGCCTCCGCTCACCCTGAGCGTAGGCGGGCCCGCAGGCCCGCCGGAGTCGAAGGGTCACCCTGAGCGTACGCCGCCCGCAGGCCCGCCGGAGTCGAAGGGTCACCCTGAGCGTACGCCGCCCGCAGGCCCGCCGGAGTCGAAGGGTCACCCTGAGCGTACGCCGCCCGCAGGCCCGCCGGAGTCGAAGGGCCTAGACCTTCTTCTCCTCCCCGCGCACCAGCCTGCGGATGTTCTCGCGGTGGCGCAGGAAGATGAGGAGCGCGATGGCGAGGCCGGCCCAGGGCACCGGGTGGCGGGCGCCGTAGGTCGCGAACGCGCCGGCGGCGCAGAGCGTCGTGCCGGTGAGCGAGCCCACCGACGAGATGCGCGTCAGGCCGTAGGCGACGGCGTAGCCGAGGAGGCCGGCCAGCGCGGCCCAGGGCGCGAGCACCGCGAAGATGCCGAGGCCGGTGGCGACGCCCTTGCCGCCCTTGAAGCCGAGCCACACCGGGAACAGGTGGCCGACGAACGCGGCCACCGCGACGGCGGTGGCCCAGGCCTCGGCGTGCGGCGCGCCCGCGAGGAGGCGGCGCGCCACGAGGATGGGCACGATGGCCTTGGCGGCGTCGAGGACCAGCACCAGCACGCCCATCTTCTTGCCGCCGGCCCGCGCGACGTTGGTCGCGCCGATGTTGCCGGAGCCGACCGTGCGCACGTCCACGCCCAGCACGAGGCGCCCCAGCACCACGCCGAACGGGATCGAGCCGGCGAGGTAGCCGGCCGCGACCAGGATCAGGCCGATCAGGTCCGGGCTCACGCGCCGCCTCCGCGGGCCACCAGCCACGCCCAGTTCGCGAGCAGCGCGACCACGCCGATCGCCACCGCGGCGCGGGCCGCGCGCGGCGACGGGACCGGCAGCGGCCACCCCGCCGCGGCGCGGACGAGATCGGCCGCGGACAGCACCCAGATCCCGCCGGCCAGCGCGGCGCCGAGCGGGCTCGCGCCGAGCGCGGCGGCGAGGTCGCCGTGGGCGAGGTGCACGAACGCGTGCGTCATGCCGCAGGTGGCGCAGGGGATCCCGGCCATCCCCTTGAGCGGGCAGGTGTAGTGGAACGAGAGCACCGGGACGAAGCGCGCCACGAGGAACGTGAGCGCGCCGACCAGCGCGAACACCTCCGCGTGCCCGAACCGCCCGGTGCGCCGCCAGCCGATCACGTCGATCCTCACAGGTCGATGGCCGGGCCGTGCCCGAGGTCGGAGAGCCCGCCCAGCGCGCCGCCCAGCAGCATGCCGAGCGGCCCGAGGCAGCAGCAGACGCACAGGAGCACGGCCGGGGTCAGCACCGCCGCGGCGGCGCGGCCGGTGCCGCAGCGCTGGGCCTCGGAGAGGCCGATCACCACCGCCACCAGCCACCAGATCGGCGCGACCAGCCCGCCGCAGCCCGGCACGGCCAAGAGCGCGAACACGCCGAACGTGTAGCCCACCGTGGTGAGCGTGGCGGGGAACCCGCGCCGGGCGCCGCCGAACAGGACCAGCAGGAGGTGGATCGCGCCGGCCGCGACGTAGAGCGCCACCAGCGCGAGCAGCGGCGCGAGCAGCACCTCCCCGAGCACGATGGCGCCGGTCCCGCGCTGCACGAAGTTGCGGATGATCTCGGCCTGGCCCGGCGGCATGCGGCCGGCGAGCTGCTCCATCATCGCCACCATCTGCTGGCCGGAGAGCCAGTTGAACAGCGACTGGACCGCGACGCCGAACGCGTACGAGATCACCGCGAACAGCACCGCGCTGCCGGGCTGGTCCACGCGCACCTGGCGGAAGAAGCGCGCCGGCTCGATCGCCGCCAGCTTCCAGGTCTCGAAGTACGCGGACAGGACGCCGCGCTGCGCGCGCTCGGCGAACGGGGCCGCGAGCTCAGGGCCGGAGGGCGTGGGCGGCGGAGGCGGCGGCGGGCCCCAGCCGCCGGGCGCGCCGTGGGACGGCGGCGGGCCCCACGCCGGCGGCGGGGCG
>NZ_BAZG01000227.1 GCF_000964525.1 Anaeromyxobacter sp. PSR-1 | reverse complement strand
GCAGCAGCTCCTGGCCGCCCATGGCGAGCCGCAGGGTCGGCGCCCACCCGCTGCGCGCCGGCGTCCGCCTCGAGCGCCACCCCGAGCCCGCTCGCGCCGCCCCAGGCCCCGCCCTCCACCTGGAGCGCGGCGTGCCCGCGCGGCGCCGAGAGCGTGCCCTCCAGCCGTGCCTCGCCGCTCAGCCGGCCGGCCAGGTCGTCCGGCAGGCCCAGGTGCCCCGCCAGCGCCGCGAGCTCCAGCCCCGGCACCCGCGCGTCCACCGCGGCCCGGCCGGCGCGGAGCGCGCGGATGGCGGCGCCGGGCCGGGTGAGCAGGTCGGACAGGTCGAGCGGCACCTCGCCCCGGACCGAGACCGCGGGGCGCCCCTCCAGCGTCGCCTCGAGCCGCGCCGAGAGCCGCTCGCCCGGCGCGTCCGCGGTGAGGCTGAGGCCGATGGCCGACAGGTCGTCCCAGGCGCCGCCGGTGAGCGAGGCCTCGGCGCGGAGCGAGGGCGCGCCGATCGCCCCCTCCAGCGTGGCCTCCAGCGACACCTCGCCGCTCGCGGGCAGCGCCGCGCCGGCCGCGTGCAGGACGGGGCCGAGCGGCAGCGCCTCGCCGCGGACCCGCGCCACCACCGGCTCGCCCGGCCGGCCCTGCATCGGCAGCGGCAGCTCGAGGCGCACGTCCGCGGTGCCGCCCGCCGCGCGCGCCGCGGACAGCGCGAGCCGGGCGCGCCGGGCGCCGCCCTCCCAGCCCACGTCGGCGACCGCGCTGAGGCCGTCGAGCCCGCGGAACCGGCCCTCGGCGAGCGTGAGGTGCCCCTGCGCCAGCGGGCGCCGCGTGGTCCCGGAGACCGACGCCTGCGCGCTCACCAGGCCGCCCAGGCCTGCGCCGCGCGGGAGGAGCCCCACCGGCAGCCCCTCCAGGCGCAGCGCCTCGACCTCGGCCCGGGCGTCGAGCGCGCCGCGCGCCCCGATCCCGCCCTCCAGCCGGATCCGCTGCGCCCCCGCGGCGAGCTCGAGCCGGTCCACCCGCGGCCCGGTGAGGAACAGCCGCGCCGGCGCGGTGAGCGTGTAGCGGGTGCCCGGGTAGGCG
The DNA here is from genome assembly GCF_000964525.1 of Anaeromyxobacter sp. PSR-1. GTDB lineage: Bacteria > Myxococcota > Myxococcia > Myxococcales > Anaeromyxobacteraceae > Anaeromyxobacter. Next base: position 5,267 of record NZ_BAZG01000227.1, on the reverse strand, counting down.
AGGGCGAGCTCGCGCAGGATCACCTCGTCGCCGCGCTCGGTGCGGAGCGCGCGCGCCTGGATCGCCACCGGCTCCCGCCCCAGCGCCGGGACGTCCGCCGAGGCGTCCAGCCGCGCGTCCGCCGCGGCCAGCTCCGCGTCGAGCAGGAGCGCGCGGGCCAGCTCGGTGCCGTCGCTGCGCACCCGGTCGGCGGTGAGGTGCAGCCGGCCGGTGACCGCCCGGAACGGCCCGGCCACGTGCCCGATCCCCTTCGCCCCGCCGAGCGCGAAGCTCCCGAGCGCCAGGTGGGGCGCCTCCACCGTGCCGTCCAGCACCGGCGCGCGCGAGGTGCCGGAGAGCGTCGCCTCGACCCGCGCCCGCCCGGCGAGCGGCGGCAGGGCCTGGCCCAGCAGCCGCTCCGCGTTCGCGGCGAGGCGCGCCAGGTCGGCGGCGTCGGCGGAGACGCGGCCGGAGACCCCCGCCCCCGCGCGCCAGCGGCCGGACCCGAGCACGGCCACCCCCGGCGCCTGCAGCGTGAGCCGCTGCACCTCCCAGCTGCCGCGGTCGGCGCGGGCGGTGAGCTCGCCCGGGCCGAGCTCGCCGCCGCGCAGCGTCGAGCGCGCGAGCGACACCTGGGCGCGGCCGCGCAGGTCGTCGAGGTCCTTGCCCGCCACGCCGCCGCGGGCCCGCAGCGTGACCGCGCCGCGCGGCAGGCCCGACCAGATCCGCGAGGGGTCGAGCGCGTCGAGCGCCACCTCCGCGCCGAGCGAGCGGGACCCGTCGAGCCGCACCGCCACCGCCGCGTCGCCGCCGCCGCGCGCCTCGCCCCCCCGCGGCGCCACGTGCAGCGCCGCGGTGGCGACCGCCCCGTCCGACTCGGCGTAGCCCGCCGCGGCGAGGTCGCCGCCCAGCGCCACCCCCGGCGCGAGCGCGCGCAGCCTCTCCGAGTCCACCCCGAGCCGCGTGATGGCCACCCGCCCGCTGCGCCGGGCGAGGTCGCCCTCCCCGATGGCCTCGAGCACCGTGTCCCCGTGGCGCGCCCGCAGCACCGAGACCCGCAGGACGTCGCCGTCGCGCGCCAGGCGCACGTCGAGCGCGAGCGCGCCCGGCACCGGGAGGTCGGCCTCGCCCCGCAGCCGGAGCTGGACCCGGGCCCGGCGCGGGCCGACCACGCCGCGGGCGTCGAGGTCGAGCGCCTGCGCCTCGAGGCGGGTGGCCCCCTCGCGATCCACCCACCACAGGTCGCCCCCGCGCAGCGTGAGCCGCTGCACGCGCAGCGTCCAGCCGGCCCCGTCCTCGCGGCGCGGCTCGGGCGCGCCGGGCGGGCGCGGCGGCGAGGGGTGGGCGGGGGCGAAGGCCCGCGCGATCGACAGCCCGCCCTCGCCCTCCTCGACGAGCACCGAGGGCCGGTCCAGCTCGGCGGTGAGGCCGATCACCCGGTTGCGGAGGCGGGTCACGTCGGCGAACACCGCGGCGCGCCCGACCTCCAGCACCAGCCGGCCCTCCGGGTCGAACACCCGCAGGCCGTGCAGCTCGATGCCGCCCTGCGGCAGGACCGTGATCTGCTCGAGCTGGAAGCTCCCGGCCAGCGCGTCGTCGGCGATGCGCACCAGCGCGTTCGCCACGAGCGGGCGGCCCGCGCCCCAGGACGCGAACAGGACCGCCCCGGAGAGCGCCACGCCGGCGAGCGCGGCGAGCCCGAGGAGGAGCCAGCCCACCGCGCCGAGCACGGCCCCGATGGCGGCCGCGGGCCGCACTAGAACGCCTCGCCGATGGAGAGGTGGAACGCGATCCAGGGCTCGCGGTGGGTGGCGGGCACGGTGCCCACCACGTTCCCGGCCTTGTCGTAGATGGGCGCGCCGGCGTTCTCGACGCTGGGCACCGCCGGGAAGCGCTGGTCGAACGGCACCCCGGCGGCGAGGTTGGTGGGGACCTGCACGCCCACGTCGAAGCGCACCGGGCCGAACGGCGTCCGGTAGCGGAGGCCCAGGCCGCCGGCCCACTGGAGCCGCGTGGGATTGAGCACGTCGCGGTAGGCGGTGGGCACGCCGGAGGGGCGCGAGACGTTGCCCCCGTCCACGAAGAGCGCGGCGCCCCAGGTCCGCGTCAGGTCGAGGCGCAGCTCCAGCGACCCGTCGGCGAGCCCGTTGCCGCCCACCGGCACCCAGTCGCCGTCGCGCAGCACCATGGGCGCGAGCCGGCCGGTGTAGTAGCCGCGCATCGACTGCGGGCCGCCGGCGGTGAAGCGGGCCACGATGGGCGGCTCGCCGGACTGGTTCACCGGGACGAGCGCGCCCACCCGGGCGCGCGCCGCCAGCACCAGCTTCTGGCCGAGCGGCAGGAAGCCGCGCGCCTCGGGCAGGAAGCGCAGGTACCGGTACCCGTAGCCGCCGACGTTGAAGCCCTCCTGCACCGCCAGCATCACCCACACGCCGCGGCGCGGGTTGAGCGGGTCGTTCCGCCCGTCCCAGCCCACCCGCTGCTCGAGGTAGGACAGCAGGCACACGCTCCCCTGGCAGTTCTGCAGCTCCGGCCCCTGCTTCGCCGGCTGCGTGGGATCGAACGTGCTCACCGCGTTCTGCAGCTGGTAGACCTCCAGGTTCCAGCTCGGCACCAGCGTGAGCCGCGTGGCGAGGCGCACCGGGAAGCCCACCCGGAGCCGCTCCGACCAGAAGTCGTAGGCCTGCTCCAGGCCGCGCTCGATCTCCAGGCGCGCGGTGGCGTCGATGCGCCGGCTGATCGCGCCGGGCTGGGAGAACTCGGCGGTGGCGAGGGCGATGGGCCCCTCCTTGCGCGGCCGCGCCACCAGCCAGGCGTACCCGGCCCGCAGCTCGAGGTGGAGCTTGCGCAGGTCCCCCATGAAGTTGCGGTGGCTCCAGCCCACCGTGGCGTTCACGTCCCACCGGGTGTTCGCCTGCACGCCCACGCCGGGGCCGGCGCGGAGCGTGCGGAACGGCACCTCGCGCACCGCCACCACGATCGGCACCACCGCGCGCTGCGGATCGGGGGCGCCGCGGGTGACGCGCACCGCGCCGAAGACGCCCAGGTCGAACACCCGCGTCTGCGCCTTCGCCAGCTGGTCCTCGGCGAACCAGTCGCCCGGGTGGATCTCGATGCCGGCCTGCTCGCGCACCCGGTCGCGCGGCACCGCGGCGGTGCCGGCCACGAACACCGGGCCGAACCGGTACCGCGTGCCCGGCGTCACCTCGTAGCGGACCTCGGCTGCGTGCTCGGCGGGCAGGATCTGGGCGCGCTGCGTCACCGCGGCGTCGGCCCAGCCGGTGTTGCGGAGCGCGTGGAGCAGCGCGCCGCGGGCGCCGTCGTAGTCGCGCTCGGTGAAGCGCTCGCCGGGGCGGATGGGGAGCGCGCCGACGCGGGCCTTCGCCTCGGGGGCGGCGTCCAGGCCGGAGACCTCGACGCTCCGGACGAGGATGGGCTCGCCCTCCTCCACCCGCATCACGACCTTGGCCCGGCCCGGCCCGTCCGGCCGCACCTGCACGTCCACCACCTTCGCGTCGTAGAAGCCGCGCTCGCGGTAGTAGGCCTCGACGCGCTTGCGGTCCACGGCGAGCGCGTCGGCGTCGAGGCGCCGCGCCTCCTGCCAGGCCCAGCGGTCGGAGGGCTGGGTGGCGAGCTTCGAGGCGATGTCGTCCGCGTCGAGCGCGTGGGCGCCCTGGATCTCCAGCCCGTACAGGACCGGCTCCTCGCCGGGCTTCGCCCGCGCGGTCATGCACCCGGCGGCGGAGAGCGCGAGCAGCGAGGCGAGCGACAGGGCGAGGCGTCGGGGCACGGGCGCACGGGATCATGGCACACCCGGTGCGCGGGCGCCCGGCCGGAAACGGGCGGCGCGCGGCGCGCGGATGGGGCTCGCACGCTGGGTCACCGCGCCGCAGCGCGGGGCGCGGGGCTACGCGGGCGAGGAGAGCAGCAGCCCCAGGTTCCGGTCCTCCCACGCCTTGGCGCGGGCGTGGTCCGGGTAGGCGCGCTCGCGGCGGCGGAAGGCGGCGCCGTGCACGACCCGGCGGCCGTTCACCTCCACCGCCGGGACGGCCTGGTGGAGCATCTCGTGGAACACCACCGCGGCCACGTAGAACTCGGGCACCTCGGGGCGGTCGAGCGTCGGGTGGATCCGGATGAGCCGCGCGTCCTGCACGTAGACGCCGGTCTTCACGGTGCGCCGCCGCCGCCCCAGCCGGACCGGGCCCCAGCCGATGCGCGCCTCGATGGCCCCGCCGAAGTGCTCGGCGTTGAGCCGGTCGAACAGCGCCTGGAGGTCGTGCACCCGGCCGCGCGGCTGGAGCCGGTCGGCGCGCGGGGCGGCGATCCGGGCCCGGTGCTCCTTCACGTACGCGTCGATGCGGCTGCCCGCCTGGCGCCGGCGCGCCGCCGCGGCGCCGCGGCCGGCCACCGCGAAGCTGGCCAGCGCCGACACCACCTCGTCCGGCGCCTCCAGGAACATGTGGTGGACGCGGTAGTGGATCTCGCCCGGCCGGCGCCGGAACGAGACCATGGTGGAGCGGTTGTCGTGGACGGTGAGCCGGACCCGCTCGGTGAGGATCCCGGAGAGCGCGTCGGCGAGCAGGTGCGCGGCGGAGCGGCGGGCCTCCGGGGAGAACAGCGTCAGCTGACGGCTCGACTCCTTGGGGCGCACGCGGCGCCGATCCTACGGAGGGGGCGCCCGTCCATCAAGGGGTAGGTGGGCGATCGAGCGGGGCAGCGCCCGGCCTCCACCGCTAGCCGCCCTGCCCGCCCTCCTCCTCGGCGAGCAGCCGCTCGACGCGCCCGGCCTCGCTGCGCAGGAGCATGACCTTCTCCTGGCTGTAGGTGACCGCGCCCGGCGCCGAGCCCTTCGGCTTCTTCACGAAGCGGGCGCGGGTGTAGGCGACGTCGGCCTGCGGCGCCCCGCGGGCGTCGGAGAAGTGCACCGCGAGGTGCGCGGCGTCCACCAGCGTCTCCGCGTCCGGCGCCTTCCCCTTGTCGAGCCGCACCACCACGTGGGCGCCGGGCAGCCCGCGCGCGTGCAGCCACAGGTCGTTGCCGCGGGCGACGCGCAGCGTGAGCGCGTCGTTGTCGGCCGCCCCGCGCCCGACCAGGATGGTCGCGCCGGAGAGCGAGCGGAAGGTGCGGTAGGGCGGCGCGGGCTCGTCCCGCTTGCGGCGCGGCGGCGCGGCCGGGCGCGGGCCGGCGGCGAGGCGGCGCGCCTCGCGCTCGAGGCGCGGCAGGTCGGCGGCGCCGGCCGCGTCGATCCGGGGCCAGCAGCGCCCGCAGCGCGGCCTCGCGGGCGCGGA
>NZ_BAZG01000228.1 GCF_000964525.1 Anaeromyxobacter sp. PSR-1 | reverse complement strand
TTCGCGTCGAGCAGCCCCTCCGCGCGGCGCAGCGCCTCGTCGGCCGAGGGCGGGCCGCCGTGCGGCGCCGCCAGCGCGGTCGCCGCGGAGAGGCACTCCGCCGACTCCGGCGCGAGCGGGTGCGCCGTCCAGCACGCCATCAGGTCGCGCCGCGCGCCGGCGGGATCCGGGGGCCGGGCGGCGGCCCGGATGCGGCCGGCGAGCAGGAGCGCGGACGCGGCGAGGTCGGGTCGGGAGAGGTCGTTCGGCGCGCCCTCGCGCAGCAGCGGCGCGAGCGCCTCCAGCGCGGTCGCGCCCTCGCCGAGCGCCCAGGCCGCGCGCGCCCGCGAGAGCCGCGCCTCGGCGGCGAGCAGCGAGCGGTCCGGCACCTGCGCCCAGGCCGCCATCGCCTCGCGCGGGCGCCCCGCGCCGGAGAGCGCCTCGCCGCGCAGGAAGGTCACCCGATCGGCGAGGTCGGGCACCTTCTCCTCGAGGCCGGCGAGGACCTTCAGCGCCTCCTCGGGCCTCGGGACCTCGAGCAGCGCCAGCGCGCGGACGTAGGCCGCCTCCGGCTCGGGCGCCTTCGCCAGCCGCGCGGCGGCGTCGACCCAGCGCCCGGCGTCGTAGGCGGCCTTGCCCTCCGCGGCGGGGCCCTTGCGGAAGAGCGGCGCGAGGTCGGCCTCGCGGAGCGGCGGGGGCGTGGGGGTCGGTGCGGCGGCGAGGAGGCAGGCGGTGAGCGCGGCGGTGAGCATCGGTCCGTGGGACAGAGTGGGACCCGGGGGAGGCGCGGTCAAGGGACCGTTCGCCCGCCGGGGCGGGCGGGGGCGCGCCGCCCGGGCGCACCGGGAGGAACGGCCGGGGCCGCGGGCGGATTCCCTCCCCGGCCGGCGTGCGCCCGTGCGGTGCGCAGCGCCGAAAAGGGTTAGGATCGACGCGCGTGGACATCCGCACCCAGGCCACCCTGCTCGCCGCGATCGTGACGCTCGCCCTCGCGGCGGCGGCGCTGCTCCGCGACAACCGCTCCCGCGTCTTCACGCTGTTCGCGCTGTTCTCGGCCGACCTGTTCCTGTTCTCGCTGGCGCTGTTCTTCCTGCGCTGGAAGCAGTCGTTCGGGATGGTCTGGTGGGAGCGCCTGGCGGTCGGGACCGGGGCGCTCATCCCGGCGGCGGCGCTCGCCTTCTTCCTCGAGTTCCTCGGGGTGGCGCGCCGGCCCGCCCGGCGCGCGCGCAACGCCATGCTGGCCGGCTCGCTCACCGGCATCGTGGTGGCGCTCACCCCGCTCGTCCACGTGAAGGCCGCCAAGCTCCTGGTCGCCGCCTACGTGCTGGGCGGCCTCGCGGCGGTGCTCTCCACCCTCTGGGGCAAGCGGCACGGCTCGCAGACCCGCGTCGAGCGCGCGCGCCTCCAGTACCTGTTCGTCGGCGCGCTGGTGGCGGTGGTCCTCTCGACGCTCGACATGCTGCCGCTGTTCGGCGTGCCCTACCCGCCGGAGGGGCTCGGGTCGATCGTCCTCACCGTCTTCATGTTCTTCCTGTCGCAGACGCTGCAGCGCCACCGGCTGCTCGACCTGCACGAGTTCCTCGGGAAGATCGTCGTGGTCACCGCGCTGGGCCTGGTGCTGGTGGCGATCTACGGCGGCCTGGTGTCCTGGGTCGGCGACCGGCCGGAGCTCTTCTACTTCAACACGGTGGTGGCCTCGTTCGTGATCCTCTCGCTGTTCGACCCGATGCGCGACAAGGTCGAGGAGTGGGTGGTCGCGACGCTGTTCCACGAGCGCTACGAGCTGGTGCGGCGCCTCGAGGACCTGCGCGAGCGGACCGGCAAGGTGATCGAGCCGGCCGGGCTCGCGGCGGTGGTGCTGGACGGGCTGGTCGAGACGCGCCGGGTCACCCACTGCTCGCTGTGGCTGCTCGCCGACGATCGCCCCGGGTACCGGCTGCTCGACTACCGCGGCCCGCCGCCGGCGCCGTTCCTCGAGCCGGCCACCGCGCGGGCGCTGCTGGGCGCCTCGTCCTCGGGCCAGAAGGCCATCCTGGCGGAGAACATCGACCGGCGCGTGTCGGAGCTGCGCGCGCTCCTCCCCACCGGCCCGGGCGACCACGTGAGCCGCCGCGGCGCGCCGGCCGCCATCGCCGAGGAGCTGAAGCGGCTCGGCGACGCGCGCGCGGTCATGGGCACCATGCGCGCCGGCATCGCCATGCCGCTGCTGGCCGGCGACCGGGTGGTCGGGTTCCTGGCCTGCTGGGACGAGCGCGTGCAGGAGGCGTTCGCCTCGGACGAGATCGCCGCGCTCATCGAGGTGGCGGACCGCTGCGCGCTCGTGATCGAGAACTCGAAGCTCTACCAGCAGATGAAGGAGCGCGACCGCCTCGCGGCGCTGGGCGAGATGTCCGCCGGCCTGGCGCACGAGATCCGCAACCCGCTCGCCGCCATCAAGGCCGCCATCCAGTACCTCGACCCGCGCAAGGTCCCCGAGGACGACCGCGAGTTCTTCGAGATCGTGGTCGAGGAGGTGAACCGCCTGAACGGCGTCGTCAGCCAGTTCCTCGACTACTCGCGGCCGCTGAAGCCCTCGCTCGCGCCCACGCAGGTGAACGAGGTGCTGGAGAAGACGTTCAAGCTCCTGCAGGCCGAGATCCCGGAGTCGGTCCGGCTCGAGCTGGACCTGGCCGAGTGGCTGCCGCGGGTCCAGGCCGACGCGGAGCAGCTGAAGCAGGTGTTCCTGAACCTGGCGCTGAACGCGTTCCAGGCCATGCCGCGCGGCGGGCGCCTCACCGTCTCCACCCGGCTCGCCCGCGACGAGCTGGCGTTCTGGCGCGAGGGCGCGCGCCGCGCCGACCTGGTGGAGATCCGGTTCCGCGACACCGGCCCGGGCATCCCGGACGACGCGCGCGAGTCGATCTTCGTGCCCTTCTACACCACCAAGGAGAAGGGCACGGGGCTCGGCCTCGCCATCTGCCAGCGCATCGTCAAGGCGCAGCAGGGGACCATCGTGGTGCGCTCGGCCCCGGGCGAGGGCGCCGAGTTCCTCATCTCGCTGCCCGGCATCCACGAGGAGCGCCCGGCCGAGGCGCCGCGCCCGCCGCTCGACGAGGAGGAGAAGGCCCGCGCCCGCGAGCGGCGCCGGGCCCGGGCCGAGGCGCGCCTCCGCGGCCGCAAGCGGCGGAAGAAGCACGCCTGATGCGTCCCCCTGCCCTTCCGTGATACGAGGCGCCGTGGCCCACGTCCTCATCGTAGACGACGAGGTGAACATCCGCCGGGTCCTCGCGGCCATGCTGAAGCGCGAGGGCTACGAGGTCACCACCGCGGCCGACGGCGAGCAGGCCCTCGGCGTGCTGCACCGCACGCCGGTGCACGTGGTGGTCACCGACCTGGTCATGCCGCGGGTGGGCGGGATGGAGCTCCTGCGCCGCGTCGCGCAGGACTTCCCCGACGTGCCGGTGATCCTCATCACCGCGCACGGCTCGGTGGACAGCGCGGTGGCGGCGCTCAAGGCCGGCGCCTTCGACTACATCACCAAGCCGTTCGAGCAGGAGGAGCTGAAGAAGGTCATCGCCAAGGCGGCGCGCGCGCACGACCTGGAGCGCCAGAACCTGCACGCGATGCTGAACGAGGGCGACGGCCCGCCGCTCATCGGGCAGTCGCCGCCCATGCGCGCCATCTACGAGATGGTGGCGCGGGTGGCGGACTCGCCGTCCACCGTCCTCATCACCGGCGAGAGCGGCACCGGCAAGGAGCTCATCGCCAAGGCGCTGCACCGCGGCTCCTCCCGGCGCGACAAGCCGCTCATCAAGGTGAACTGCGCCGCCATCCCCAAGGACCTGGTGGAGAGCGAGCTGTTCGGCTACGAGCGCGGGGCGTTCACCGGCGCGGTCGGCTCCAAGCCCGGGCGCTTCGAGCTGGCCGACGGGGGCACGCTGTTCCTGGACGAGATCGGCGAGGTGCCGGTCGAGATGCAGGTGAAGCTGCTCCGCGCCATCCAGGAGTCCGAGTTCGAGCGCGTCGGCGGCATCAAGACGCTGCAGGTGGACGTGCGCCTCATCGCCGCCACCAACCGCGACCTGAAGCAGCTCATCGCCGACGGGCGCTTCCGCGAGGATCTGTACTACCGGCTGGCGGTGGTCCCCATCGCCCTGCCCCCGCTGCGCGACCGGCGCGAGGACGTGCCGCTGCTGGTCCGCCACTTCATCGAGAAGTACGACCAGCGCCTGGGCAAGAAGGTCGAGGGGATCGAGGGCGAGGCGCTGGAGCTGCTCGTGAACTACTCCTGGCCCGGGAACATCCGCGAGCTGGAGAACCTCATGGAGCGCTCGGTGCTGTTCGCCGACGGGCCGCTCATCCAGGCGAGCGCGCTCCCCGACGCGCTCCGCGAGAAGGGGGCGCAGGCGTCGGTCCCCATCGCCGCGGTCGGCCCGCTGGGCGCCATCGCCGCGCCGAGCGGCGCGTCCATGAAGGAGATCGTCCGCCAGGCGCAGGCCGAGCTGGAGCGCGAGCTCATCACGCGGGCGCTCGAGGAGACCGGCGGCAACGTCACCCGCGCCGCCAAGCGGCTCCAGATCAGCCGGAAGTCGCTGCAGGTGAAGATGAAGGAGCTGGGCCTGCGCGGCGCCGTGGACCTCGAGGACGAGCGGAGCTAGCAGGCTCGCGCCGTCCCGCTGCCGCTCGCGGTGAGCCCGTCGAACCGCGAGCGGGGCGCTCCCGCTCACCCGCCGTGCTTCAGCCGCTCCAGGGCGGCGTAGACGTCGGAGCGGACCAGGCCGCGGGCCCGGGCCACCTCGCGCGCGATCGCGGACGGGGGCTCGCCGGCGGCGACCCGGCGGCGCAGCTCGTCCTCGAGCGGCTCGGCCTCGGCGGCCGCGGCCGGCGCCGCGCCGGGCGCGGGCGGCGCCACCACCAGCGTCACCTCGCCCTTCACCTCGCCCGCGAACCGGTCCGCCAGCCCGGAGAGCGGGCCGCGCGCCAGCTCCTCGTGCAGCTTGGTCAGCTCGCGGGCCACGAGCGCGGGGCGGTCGCCCAGCGCGGCGGCGAGGTCGCGGAGCGTCTCGGCGGTCCGGTTCCCGGCCTCGTACAGCACCAGCGTGGCCGGCGCCGACGCCAGCCAGGCCAGCGCCGCCGCGCGGGCGCCGCCCTTGCGCGGCAGGAAGCCGGCGAACACGAACCGGTCGGCCGGGAAGCCGGAGGCGGCGAGCGCCGTCACGGCCGCGCTCGGGCCGGGCACCGGCACCACCGGCACGCCCGCCTCCCACGCGGCCGCCACCAGCGCCGCCCCCGGGTCCGACACGCCGGGCGTGCCCGCGTCGGTGCAGAGCGCCACCGACTGCCCGGCGCGCAGCCGCTCCAGCACCGGCTCCAGCCGGCCGCGCTCGTCGAACGCGGGGAGCGACAGGAGCAGCGGCGCGGCCGCCCCCAGGTGCGCGAACAGCTTGTGCGTGCGGCGCGTGTCCTCGGCCGCCACCGCCGACACGGTGCGCAGGAGCTCGGCGGCCCGCGGCGACAGGTCGCCCAGGTTGCCGATGGGCGTCGCGAGCACGTAGAGGGTGCCCGGCGCCGCGGCCTGCGGCGGCCGCGCGCTCACCCCGCCCTCCGCGTCGCCTCGGCGCGCGCCATCACCAGTGCCCCGGCCGGCCGTCGCCGTCGAACGCGGCCGGGAAGTGCTCGATGCGCGGCGCGCCGTCGCCGAAGGTGACCGCCACCACGTCGAAGCGGATGGCCTGCTCCAGCCCGCCGTGCCCGAGCGCCCAGTCGGTGGCCGCGGCCACCACCCGCCGCCCCTTGAGCGGGCCCACCGTCTCCTCGGGGCCGCCCAGCGCGTCGGAGGTACGGCTGCGCACCTCCACGAACACGAGCACCTCGCCGTCCCGGCAGACGAGGTCCACCTCGCCGCGCCGGGTGCGGTGGTTGCGATCGAGGATGCGGAAGCCGCGCTCGGCGAGCCAGGCCGCGGCGAGCGCCTCGCCCTCGCGCCCGAGCGCGTGCCGCCCGTCCCCCGCCCCGCCCGCGCCGCCGGCCATCGCGCTACGCCCCGTGGTCCGCGGCCTCGCGGAACGCGAGGTCCGGGGTGGCGTGGACGACCTGGCCCGCGCGCGCCGCCTGCTTGAGGAGGCGCGCCGCGAAGCGCCGCGCGCCGTCGGAGAGCCCCTGGAACGCGTCGTCCACCAGCCCGACCCGCCGCCCGCCGGCGAGCCCCTGCTCCAGGAACGCGAGCTTCAGCGCCAGGAACACCAGGTCGCGGTCCGCCGGCGGGAGCGACAGGGCCGGCACCGGCCGCCCGGCGACGAGCACGTGGAGCCCG
>NZ_BAZG01000229.1 GCF_000964525.1 Anaeromyxobacter sp. PSR-1 | reverse complement strand
CTCGAGGACGAGGTGCGCGAGGCGCTGGTGGAGGACCCGCGCACCCCATCGCGCTCCAGTACCTCGCCGCCATGGACAAGCTCGACCCGGCCAGGCTGGCGCGCCGCTCGGTGGCCGCCCACCCTGAGGACCCGCGGGCGTGGACGTTCCTCGCCTCGGCGCTCGACGGCGAGGAGCAGGCCGGGGCGCGCGAGGCCGCGCTCCGGCGCGCCGCCGACCTGGCGCCCTCGAACCCGGCCGCGCTCCACAACCTCGCGCAGGAGCTGCTGGCGCGCGGCCGCTCCGGCGAGGGGCTGCCGTTCGCGCGCCGCGCCGCGCAGATCGCGCCCTGGAGCGCGCCGGTGCTGGCCGGGTACGCGGCGGTGCTGTCCGACCTGGGGCGCTGCGGCGAGGCCATCCCGCTGCAGCAGCGCGCGCTCGACGCGCTGCCGGAGCGCGAGCCGGCGGACGCGCGCCGCGAGCTGCTGCGCGGCCTCGACCGCTACGCGCTGCAGTGCCAGCTCGCCCGACGCCTCGAGCCCGCCGCGGCCGCGCGGCCGTGAGCTACCGGCGGCGCCGGGGACCGGGGGCCACCGCCCCCGGCGGCGCCGCGCGCAGGATCTCGAGGGCCGCGCGCAGGTCGGCCGGGACCGGCGCCTCCACCACCAGGCGCCGCCCGGTGCGCGGGTGGTCGAGGCCGAGCCGCAGCGCGTGCAGCGCCTGGCGCCCCACCGCCTCCGCCGCGCGCCGCGCGGGATCGTCGGGCGCGAGCCGGGCCTCGCGGCGGGTCCCGCCGTAGACCGCGTCGCCGAGCAGCGGGTGGCCCGCCTCGGACAGGTGGACGCGGATCTGGTGCGTGCGGCCGGTGTGGAGCGTCACCTCGGCGAGCGAGGCGGCGGCGCCGAACGCCTCGCGCACCCGCCACTCCGTCACGGCCCGGCGCGACGAGGTCACCCGGCCGGTGAAGCGCAGCCGGTCGCGCGGGTGGCGGCCGTAGGGCGTGTCCAGCCGGCCCGCCGGCGCGAGCGCGCCGTGGCACAGCGCCAGGTACACCTTCTCGACCGAGCGGCCCTTCCACTGCGCCTGCAGCGCCGCCAGCGCGGCCTCGGTCTTCGCGACCACCAGGCAGCCCGAGGTGTCCTTGTCGAGGCGGTGGACCAGGCCGAGCCGCGGCAGCGCGCCGTCCGGCCCGGCCGACGCCGGCAGCCCGAGCCGGTGGAGGAGCGCGTTCACGACGGTCGAGTGCGGCGTGCCGCGCGCCGGGTGCACCACCATCCCGGGCGCCTTGTCGAGGACGATGAGGTCGGCGTCTTCGTGCAGCACCGCGAGCGGCAGGTCCTGGGCGACGAGGCCGCTCGGCTCGGGCGGCGGGAGCTCGAGCTCGACGCGCTCGCCGCCGCGGAGGCGCGCCGAGGCCTTCGCGGCGCGCCCGTCCACCCGGACCCGCCCCGCCTCCACCAGGCGCTGGACGCGGGCGCGGGAGAGCTCGGGCGCGAGCCGGACCAGCGCCGCGTCGAGGCGCGCGCCGGCCAGCTCCGGGGGGACGTGCAGGGTGCGCCGGTCGGGCGTCGCGCCGCCTTCGGCGGGGGCGGATCCGGGCTCCGCGCGCGGCGGGGGCCGCGTCACCAGATGCGGGACTTCACGTGCCCCTTGGACTTCAGGATCACGTCCACGATGGCGCGGTCGTAGAAGTTGGTGCGGCCGTAGAGGTCCGGCGAGACGCGCGACCGGTACAGCTCGCGCCCCTCCTCCAGCTCCTCGCGCAGCGCGTCGAAGAAGTTGTCCTGCTCGATGCCGCGGACGATCTTCTCCTCGTTGTAGAGGGAGACGTCGGAGCAGATCGCCCGCGCCAGGCGCGTGGCGGCCTCGGGTGAGTCGATGAGCGGCATACGGGGGCGGATCGTACGCCGGCTTCCCGGGGTGGTCAACGATGCGGCCCGCACGCACCGTGGAACCCTGGTCTCCGTCCGCTCATCCCGAGCCTTCGGCTCGCTCGCTCATCCCGAGCGTAGCGCGGCCCTCCGGGCCGCGCGGAGTCGAGGGACGCTCAGGGTGAGCGGGTGCGGAGTCGAGGGACGCTCAGCGCGGCCGGGGCGCGCCGGGGCCGGCGGTGGCCGCGGCGACGCGCTCGAGATACGAGCGCGCCACCTTCTGGCCGTCGAGGCGCAGCTCGCGCGCCATGCTGAGCAGGATTCCGCGCAGGTAGACGGGCGCGGGCAGCAGCCCGAAGCGGTCGCCCTCGATGTTCTCGATGTGGTGGCGCGTGACCTTGATGCGCTCGGAGAGCTGCGGGAGCGTGATCCCGCGCGCCTCGCGGAGGCGCCGGAGCACCTCGCCGGTCCACGCGGTGGCGTCGGGCGCCGGCGCGCCGCCCGGGCCCGCGGCGGCCACCAGCGGGATGGGCTCGGGGGCCGCCTGCGCGACGGAGGGCAGCGGCACCGGGGTCATGGACGGGCCGCTCACCTCGCGCCGGAGCGGGATGGGCGGCGGCCGCGCCGGGAGCGGCGGCGGCTCGGCCGCGGGCGGCGGCGAGGTCGGCGCGGACGCGCCGGCGACGTGGCCCGGACGCAGCGGCCAGGACTCCTCGGCGCTCGCCTCCGCCTCGCGCAGCGCCTCCTCGCGGTCCGGCTGCGGCACGAGCGGGAGCACGCGCGCGGGCGGCGACCCCTGCGCCCCGGCGTCGGCCTCGGAGGTCTCCGCGTTCGCGGCGCCGGAGCGGTCGCCGAGCAGGTCGTCGTAGCGCCGCCGCGCGTCCGGGTCGAGGAGCGTGGACTGCGCCTCCTCGATCCGGCGCGTGAGCAGCGACGCCTCCTCGCTCGACATCAGCGTGTAGGTGGCGATGGAGCCCGGCCCGTAGAGCGCGCGGGCGCGCTCCACCGCCTCGGCGATGTCGCGCGACGACGCGTCGGGCGGGACCTCCAGGATCTCGTACAGGGTCTGATCTGCGAGCCGCTTCAGCACCTCATGCCTCGTGCCGCGCCGCGAGGTCGAGCGCCACCAGCGCGTCGGCGATCCCGGCGAAGGCCTTGGCGGCCCGGACGTCGGGCCGCTCGACGAGCAGCGGGCGGCGCGCGCGCAGCGTCCGCCACATCTCGTCGTCGTAGGGGATGAACCCGAGATAGTCCATCTCGAGCCCGAAGTACTTGCGCCACGCCGCCACCACGGCCTTGCCGACGTCGGCGTCCTGCGGCGTGCGCGCCTCGTTCACCACCAGCCGCGGGCGGAACGCGGCGAGCTGCCGGGCCAGGTTCGCGCCGGCCTCCGGATCGCGCTGGCTGACCGTGGTCACCAGCTCCACCGGGCTGCGGAAGTTGCCGCCGGCCATCACGGTCCGGAGCAGCGCCTCGTAGCCGTACACCTGCGCGACGTTCCGCATCCGCCGCCAGAACGCCGCCTTCACGAACCGGTAGGCGTTCTCGACCGCGGTCGGCTCCGGCACCAGCACCAGCACGCCGTGGTCGGCCACCAGGAAGAAGTCGAGCACGTTCGTGTGCGTGCCCGCCCCGAGGTCGAGGATCGCGTAGTCCACGTCGAGCTGCTGGATGTGGCGCAGCAGCCGCATCTTCTGGGCGTAGGGCGGGTTCGCGGCGTCGAGGTGGTCGAGCGCGCCGGAGACCAGCCCCAGGTTCTCGATGCCGGTGGGCGTGACCACGTCGTCGATGCGCGGCACGCGGCGCTCGATGAAGTCGGACAGCGTCCGCTTCGGGACGTCCAGGCCGAGCGTCGTGTGCAGGTTCGCGCCGCCCAGGTCGGCGTCCACCAGCACCACCCGCCGGCGGCGCCGGGCCAGCTCGATGCCGAGGTTCGCGGAGATGAGGCTCTTGCCGATGCCGCCCTTGCCGCCGCCGACCGCGACGATGCGCCGGGCGCGGATCGCGTCCGGGCGCGGCCCGGCCGGCCGGTGCGCGGGCTCCGGCTCCGGAACGGTCCTCACCAGCTTGAGCGTCGGCACGTCGCCCATCGCCTCATCCTAATCCGAAAGGACGACTACTCCAACAGCTCGGCGTTCCAGTATGCGGCGTCGGCCAGGGACAGGAAAGGCCGCCACTCGCGGTACAGCGCCCGCCGCGCCTGGCTCCGGAACGTGGGCGTCCAGCGCGGCCGGGTGGGCTGGCGCAGCAGCCGCATCCCGGCCTCCTCCGGCGTCCGCCCGCCCTTCCGCAGGTTGCAGCGCACGCACGAGCAGACCACGTTCTCCCACGTCGTGGACCCGCCGCGCGAGCGCGGGACCACGTGATCCAGGTTCAGCTCCGCGCGGCGGAAGCGCCGGCCGCAGTACTGGCAGGTGTTCTCGTCGCGCGCGTAGATGTTGAACCGGGAGAAGCGCACCCGCGCCCGCGGCAGGTGCTCGTAGGCGAGCAGCACGATCACCCGCGGCACCCGGATGCGCCGTCCCACCGTGCCCACCGAGTCGTGGTCCGCGGCGGCGGCCAGCGCGCTCCAGCTCTCGAAGTCGAACAGCTGGAACTGCTCGTCGAGCGCCTTCGCCACCCCCTGGTACAGCAGCGTGAAGGCGCGCCGCACCGAGGTGATGTGTACCGGCTGGTAAACCCGGTTGAGGACGAGGACGCCGGTTTCGAGCATCGCTGTTCGGAAGATCATACGCGGCGGGTCCTCCGGCCGCACGCGGGCCCGGGGGCGCGGATCGCCGCGGCCGTGTGGGTCGCGGTGCGCCCCTCCTCCGGGTCAGCCCTTGCCTCCGGCGCGGCGGAGCAGCCCCAGGGACGCCTCCTCGGGCGCGCCGTAGAGCAGCCGGTACGCGGCGTAGGACCGCAGCACGCGCTTCACGTAGCCGCGCGTCTCCTCCACCGGGATCTCCTCCACGAACTCGTCCACGTCGAGCCCGTCGCGCCCGCCCAGCCAGCGCCGGACCGCGCCGCCGCCGGCGTTGTACGCCGCGAGCGCGAGCGGGAGCGAGCCGTCGAACCGGCGCACCAGCTCGCCCAGGTAGTGCGAGCCGAGCCGGATGTTGAGCGAGGCGCGCATGAGATCGGTCCGCGTCGGCCGGGAGAGCTTCAGGCTCTTCGCCACCGACTGCGCCGTCGGGAGCATGAGCTGGGTGAGCCCGACCGCGCCGGCGCCGGACATGGCGCGCGGGTCGAGCGCGCTCTCCTCGCGCATGAGCGCCTGCACCAGCTCGATGGGCACGCCCGCGGGCGCCGCCCAGCGGCGCACGTCGTCGCGGTAGGCCGGCGGGTACGCGATCCGCCAGGCGCGCAGGTTCTCGCCCTCGGGCGGCTTGCGGAGCGCGCCGCGGGCGCGGGTGCGCAGCAGGTTGTGCGCGGCGCGGTGATCGCCGGCGCGGTCGAGCAGGTCGGCCACCAGCAGCACCGGCTCGGGCGCGTCGCCCGGCGCGCGCAGCCGCGCGGCGGGGATCGCCGACAGCTCCTCGGACGCGGCGCGCGGCAGCCCCATGCGCAGCAGCAGCAGGCCGGCGCGGAAGTGCGGCTCGTCGCGGAGCGGGCCCGGGTCGTAGACGGCCTCGGCGGTCCCGCCGGCGGGCGCCGCGCGGCGCGCGGGGAGGCTCTGGCCGCCGTGGCCGTCGAGCCGGGCCCGCGCCAGCAGGCCGTAGTAGTCGGTGGGGTAGCGCGAGGCGAGGTCGGTGAACACCGCCTCGGCGGCCCGCCGCCCGTCGTCGCCGCGCGCGGCGAGCAGCCGGGCGCGCCAGTACGCCGCCCGCGCGTGCTCGTAGCCGTCGCGGCCGGCCTGCTCCTCCTCCACCGCGAGGAGCTGCGCCACCGCGCCGTCCAGGTCGCCCGCCTGCTTCAGCAGCCACGCGAGCCGGAAGCGCGCCTCCTCGCGGTAGTCGCCGCCCGGGTGGTCGCGGACCAGCGCCGCCAGCGCCTCGCGCGCCTCCTGCGGCTTGCCGGCGCGCGCCAGCAGGTCCGCGGCGAAGAACAGCGCGTCGTCGGCGAAGGCGTGGCCGGGGAAGTCGCGCGCGAGCTGGCGGTAGAGCGCCACCGCCTCGTCGCGGTCGCCGGAGATCGAGGATGCGCCGGCGAGCAGGTACAGCGACCGGACCCGCAGCCCCTCGTCCTCGCAGCCCGCCACCACCGGCCGCAGCGTGTCGATCGCCTGCCGGTAGCTGCGCTCCTTGCGGTAGGCGCGGCCCAGCGCGGCGCGGGCGCGGCAGGCGGCGGCGCCGAGGTCGTCGGGGCGGAGCGCGGCCA
>NZ_BAZG01000230.1 GCF_000964525.1 Anaeromyxobacter sp. PSR-1 | reverse complement strand
CCCTCCTCGGCGGCCGCGTCGCCCAGCGCGACGAGCGCGGCGCCGGCGCGGGCCGGGAACGCGGCCTTCACCGCGGCCGGGTCGCGCAGGAACGCGAGGAGCGCCTCGCCGGGCCGGTCGATCCCGACCTCCGCCAGGATCCGGTCCAGCGCGTCGCGCACCTCGACCATGCTGGCCGGGCGCTTCGCCGGATCGACCTGCAGGCAGCGCCGGATCAGCGCAGCGAGCGCGCCGGGCACGCGCGGGTCGGCCTGGCGCGGGTCCTCGAAGTCGCCCTCCAGCACGCGGCGCAGGATGGCGGTGGGGTTCGAGGCGGCGAACGGCAGCTTGCCGGTGGCGAGCCAGTACAGGATGGTGCCGAGCGAGAACACGTCGCTGCGCGCGTCGGCGTCGTGGCCCTCGACGATCTCCGGCGCCATGTGGTGCGGCGAGCCCACCAGCGCGCCCGTCATGGTCATGCGCTCGTCGGAGGCGAGGATCCGGGCGATGCCGAAGTCGGCGAGCTTCACCGAGGGCGGCTCGTCCTCGTGGACCAGCACGTTCTCCGGCTTGAGGTCGCGGTGGATGACGCCGGCCGCGTGCGCGTGCGCGAGCGCGTCGGCGAGCGTCCGCCCCACCAGCATGCCGAGCTCGGGGTAGCCGAAGCCGACCGCGGCCGCCCAGGCCCGCAGCGTGCGGCCGCGCACGAACTCGGTGACGAGGTAGCTCTCCACCGCCGCGTCGCCGGCATAGTCGTAGATCTCGACGATGGAGGGGTGGGACAGGCGCGCCACCGCGCGCGCCTCGCGCGAGAAGCGGGCGCGCGAGTCGGGCGCGGAGGCGAGGTGCGGGTGGAGCAGCTTCACCGCCACCTCGCGGTCGAGCGCGGTGTCGCGGCCGCGGTACACCACCGCCATGCCGCCGCTCCCCACCTGCTCGAGGAGCTCGTACCGGCCCAGCATCCGGATCACCGCGGCGTCCCCCCGACGGCGGGGGTGCGCCGGTCCGGACGGAACGGGAGCGCGTTGCCTGCGACCACGTGCATCTGAGAGGGTTCCTGGGCGCCCGCCGCCGGCGCCGGATCACGACATCCGTGGCGGGGTGAGGGGCGCCACTATGACACGGCCGCCCGGGGCCGGCCACAAGTCGTCCACCCCGGTCAGGGGCGGGTTGGACGCGCCCCCTACCAGGCGGGCAGGGCGCCCGCCCCCGAGCCGGGGAGCAGGTGATCCGACACCAGGGCGCGCACCGTGTCCGGCATGGCCGCCGTCGAGATCGGGTGGCGCGGGCGCCAGCCGAGGGCCGCCAGCCGCGAGGTGTCGTAGTAGTGGTCCGCGCTCATCCAGTGGAGCGCCTCGCGCTCGATGCGCGGCACCAGCGCCGGGCCCACGCCGGTGCGCGACGAGAGCCGCCCCCAGCCGCGCGCGAGCCGCCCGTTGACGCGGGCGAGCAGCGCGCGATCCGGCACGTGGCGCACCAGCCAGAGCAGCGCCGAGGTGAGGCGCGGCGCGGCGGGGAGGATGCGGCCGGGCTCGTAGCCGAGCGCGGTCAGCGCGGCGGCGAGGTGCTCGGCGAGCGGGAGCGGCGCCTCGTCGGCCACGTTGAAGGCGCGGCCGCGCACCGCGCCGGCGTCGGGGTGCTCGAGGACGTGGACCACCGCGCGGGCGAGGTCGTCGAGGTGGAGCAGGTGCGCGACCGGGCCGCGCCGGATGATGGGCACGCGCCGCCGCCGCTGGTTGAAGAGCGCCACCAGCGCGAGCACGCGGAGCGGGCCGCCGCGCAGCGACGGACCGTAGAGGACCGTGGGGCGGAGCACCGTGAGCGGCGCCCCCTTGCGGAAGGCGGCCCAGCTCGCCTGCTCGGCCGCCCAGCGGACCCGCTCGTGCGCGGTGCGCGGCGCCTTCAGCTCGCCCTCGCGGCAGGGCAGGTTGCGGGGGCGGCCGTACACGCCGGCGGTGGAGACGTGGACCAGCCGCGCGGCGCCGGCCCGGCGCGCCAGCTCGGCGGCCGCGCGCGCCGCGCCGGCCTCCACCGCGATGCGGGCCGGCTCCGGGAGATCGCGTGGGGTCCGCACGCCGAGGTGCACGACCGCGCGGGCCGGCACGTCGCCGGCGCCGCGGAACCCCTCGGCGGACAGCGCCACCGGGCGCGGGCTCCAGCCGGCGCGCGCGAGCTCGGCCGCGACCGCGTCGGCCACGGCGCCGCCGGAGCCCGTGATGAGCGCCACCCCCGCCATGCCGCGAGTGTAACAGGGGCCCGGGGGGACCGCGCCGCCCCGGGCCCCATGGCCCCGTCGAAGGATCCGTCCGCGGGCTAGACCCGGATCTCGTCCGGCTTCTTGGCGGGCGGCGTGGGCGTCGCGCCCGGCTTCTTCTCGCCCTCGGGCTCCGGCGCCGCCGGCGGCTTGCGGCCGACCGGGTTCTCCTCCAGCGCCGCCGCCAGCACCTCGTCCATGTGCGCCGCGAAGACGAACTCGACCTCCTTGCGCGCCTGCTCGGGCACGTCCAGCAGGTCCTTCTCGTTGCGGGCCGGGATGATGATCCGCTTGATGCCGGCCCGGTGCGCGGCGAGCACCTTCTCCTTGATGCCGCCCACCGGGAGCACCAGCCCGCGCAGCGTGACCTCGCCGGTCATGGCGACGTCGGAGCGCACCCGGATGCCGGTGAGCAGCGACACGAGCGCGGTGAGGATGGTGACGCCGGCGCTGGGGCCGTCCTTCGGGATCGCGCCCGCGGGGAAGTGGATGTGCAGGTCGGTCCGCTCGAGGAAGTTGGGCGGGATGCCCAGCCCGTCGGACTTCGAGCGCAGGTACGAGAGCGCCGCCTGCGCCGACTCCTTCATCACGTCGCCGAGCTGGCCGGTGAGGGTCAGCGCCCCCTTGCCCGGCATCTTGGTGGCCTCGATGAAGAGGATGTCGCCGCCGGCCGCCGTCCAGGCCAGGCCGGTCGCGACGCCGGCGATCTCCGTCCGCTCGGCGGTCTCGTTGTAGAACTTCTCCGGCCCGAGGATCTCGAGGACGTCGGACTCCTCGATGGCGCGCTTGGCGGCCGCGCCGATCTTGCCGCTCGCCACCTCCACCGCGATGGCGCGGCAGACGTCGGCGATGCGCCGCTCGAGGTTGCGGACGCCGGCCTCGCGCGTGTACGCCATGATGATCTTGATGAGCGCCTTCTCGGTGATGGCGATGGCGTCGGCGCTGAGCCCGTGCTCCCGGAGCTGCTTCGGGATGAGGTGGTTCTGCGCGATGTGCACCTTCTCCTCGAAGGTGTAGCCGGGCAGCTCCAGGATCTCCATGCGGTCCTTGAGCGGGCCGGGGATGGGATCGAGCAGGTTCGCGGTGCCGATGAACATCACCTTCGACAGGTCGTAGGACAGGTCGAGGTAGTGGTCGGAGAACGCGTGGTTCTGCTCGGGGTCGAGCACCTCGAGCAGGGCCGCCGAGGGATCGCCGCGGAAGTCCGCCCCGAGCTTGTCGATCTCGTCGAGCATCATCACCGGGTTCACCGTCCCGGCCTTCTTCATCGACTGGATGATGCGGCCGGGGAGGGCGCCCACGTAGGTGCGCCGGTGCCCGCGGATCTCGGCCTCGTCGCGCACGCCGCCCAGCGACAGCCGCACGAACTTGCGGCCGGTGGCGCGCGCGATGGACTGGCCGAGCGAGGTCTTCCCGACGCCCGGCGGGCCCACGAAGCACAGGATGGGCCCGCGCATGTCGTTCTTCAGCTTGCGGACGGCCAGGTACTCGAGGATGCGCTTCTTGATCTTCTCCAGGCCGTAGTGGTCGGTGTCGAGGATCTGCCGCGCGTTCTCGATGTCGAGGTTGTCGTCGGTCCGCTTGGTCCAGGGCAGGTCGGCGATCCAGTCGAGGTACGTCCGCGCCACCGTGTACTCGGAGCTCGCCGTCGGGATCGACTTCAGCCGGTTCAGCTCCTTCTGCGCGACCTTCTCCACCTCGGGCGGGAGCCCGGCCTTCTTCAGCCGCTCCTGCAGCTCGTCGAGCTCCTCCTCCTCCTCGCCGAGCTCGCCGAGCTCCTCCTTGATGGCCTTGAGCTGCTGGCGCAGGTAGTACTCGCGCTGCGTCTTCGACATCTCGCCCTTCACGGCGGAGTCGATCTTGTTCGAGAGCTTCAGGATCTCGCGCTTGCGGTTGAGCAGCTCGAGCACGAGCTTCATCCGCGCCTTGAGCTCCACCGTCTCGAGGACCTGCTGCTTCTCCTCGATGGGCACGTCCACGTTCGCCGCGATGAGGTCGGCGAGGTGGCCCGGGTGCGTGATCGACTCGACCAGCTCGGTCGCGGCGGCCGGGAGCTCGGGCATGAGCTCGATGACCTCGCGCGCCAGCTTCTTCAGGTTGATGGCGAGCGCCTCGACCTCGACGTCGTCCACCACCGAGCGGTCCTCGACCGCCTCGATGCGCGCCTTGAGGTACGGGCTCTCCTGCACCAGCTCGAGCACCTTGAACCGGGCGAGCCCCTGCACGACGAGCGAGTAGTTGTCCTCCCCCATCTTCAGGAGCTTCACCACCCGCGCCACGGTCCCGACCGTGTAGAGGTCGGCCGCGCCCGGGTCCTCCTCCTCGGCCCGGCGCTGGGTGACCACGCCGATGACCTGCTCGTCGCGGACCGCGTCCTTGATGAGCGCGATGGTCTTCTGGCGGCCCACCGCCAGGGGCAGGACGCCCCCGGGGAAGAACACCGAGTTCCGCAGCGGGAGGATCGGCAGCACCGCCGGGATGTCCTCCTTGTTGATGAGGACCGGAGGTCCCATGGCCGGGGCCACCTGCGCCCCCGCCCCCGCGCCCTTCTTTTCCTTCTCGGACATCGCCGTCTCCTTCCGCTCGCGCACCGATCAGGGATACCCGTCGCCTGCGCCGTTATCAACAAGAAGCAAGTGGTCTTCCGAGCGCTTGCGCCCGTTTTCCGCGCGCGCGATCCGCCGCGCGCGGCGACCCGTCCAGCCGCAGGGGCCGCGCGCCCGTCAGCGCTCGTTCAGGGCCGTCCGTCCGGGGCGAGAGATGGTCTTCCCGTCCGGCTCGCCGCCGGGGCCCCCGGGATCCCGGCGAACCGGGCCCTCGCTGGGCGCCCACAGGCCGGTGCGGCGCTCGTCGTCGCCGGAGCCCGACACGTACCGGCTCCGGGCGGGCAGCTGCTCGGGTGCCACCCCGGGCCCATCGGCGGGCGACCACGCGCGCTTGGCAGTCATGCCCTCTGGATAAGACCGACTTCCCGAAGGGCAAGCGCGTGGGCAATTTCGCACCCGTGCAGCCGGGTCAGACCGCGCTCGCGATCGGCGCGGGAACGCTCGCCGTCCTGGTGGTGACCTTGCTCGCCCTGCTGCTGCGCGCCCGCCGGCCGGGGGTGCCCGCCGAGGCGCGGGCGCTCCTCGCGCAGGTGCCGGGGGCGCTCGGCGACGCGGCGCTGCTGCTCGACCCCGAGGGCTTCGTCGTGGCCGGGAACGCGGAGGCGGCGGCGCTGGCCGGGCTCGCCCCGGACCGGCTGCGCGGGGCCAAGGCGTCGGTGATCCTGGGGGAGGACCTGGCGGTGCTGCAGCGGGGCGCGGCGCGCGGCCCGAGCGCCGCGCGCGTGCAGCTGCGCACCCGGGGCGGCGCGGCGGCGGCCCGCGCGGTGGTGGTGCGGGTGTCCTCGCGGCCCCCGCGCGATCTCGCCGTGCTGCGACCCGAGCCGGCGCTCCCGCGGCCCACCCCGCCGCCCCTGCCGCCGGCGCGGCCCGGCGCGGGGCCGTGTTCCGCGGACCTGGGCGCGATCGCGGCCGCGCTCCGCGAGCCGCTGGCGCGGGCCTCCACCGCGGCCTCCATGCTGCGGCTCCTCGCGCCCCGCCTGGCGCTCGGCGCCGGGGAGCTGGCGCGGCTCGAGGGCGCCCTCGGCGATCTGGAGCGGCGCCTCGGCGCGCTCGGGGCGAGCTCGGGCGGGAGCGCCGCCCGGCCGGTCGATCTCGCCGCCGCGCTCGGCGAGCTCGCGGCCCAGCTCCCGCCCGGCGTGCGGGTCCGGGCGACGCTCGAGCCGGCGCCGGTGCTGGCCGACGAGGCGCGGCTCCGCGCGATGCTGCGCGAGCTGCTGCGCGCCATGTGCGAGGCGCTGCCGGCGGGCGGCGAGCTCACCGCCACCGTGGCGGTGCGCCGGG
>NZ_BAZG01000231.1 GCF_000964525.1 Anaeromyxobacter sp. PSR-1 | reverse complement strand
GGTGCTGGGGCTCGCCGCGCTCGGCGCCGCGGCGGCGTCGGCCGTCTCGGCGCTCGGCGCCATCGCCGACAACGGCCTCGGGGTGTGCAGCGGCTTCGCCCCGCCCGGCGGCGGCGGCCCGCCGCCGCTCACCGCCTGGCTGCACGGCCTCGTCCAGACGCTGGCGGGGACGCGCGAGGTGCTCACGCTCGGCCACCTCGAGCGCCACGGCCTGCGGCTCGAGGTCACCACCACCAGCGTCACGCACCAGCGCCCGTTCCGGCTGCCGCTCCACCCCGACGACCCGGTGTTCTTCTTCCGCGAGGCCGAGTTCCGGGCCCTGTTCCCGGCCGAGGTGGTGGACCGGCTGGTGGAGGCCGGGCGCGCCGAGGAGGCGGAGCGCCGGGCGCGCACCGACGGCCGGCGCGTGCGGCTCCCCGCCCACGAACCGTCGCTGGTGCTCTTCCCGCGCGGGCCCGGGCTGCCGGTGCTGGTGCTCGCGCGCATGAGCCTCAGCTTCCCGCTGCTCCTCGGGGCGGTGCCGCTGCACGGCGTGGACTGGACGCGCAGGCGGAACCAGCGGCGGCGCGCCGAGCCGGAGCTGGAGCGGGCCTGGTTCTCCGACGGCGGGATCTGCTCCAACATCCCCATCCACTTCTTCGACGCCGCGCTGCCGACCCGCCCGACGTTCGCGATCGACCTCCGCGCGCAGCACCCCGATCACCCGCTCGGCGCCTGGCTGCCCGCGAACAACGCGTCGGGGATCGCGCAGCGCTGGCACCGCCTCGGCGCGGGGCGCGCCGCGCCGCTCCGGTTCCTGGCCGCGGTGGTGACCACCATGCAGACCTGGGTGGACGAGATGCAGCTCACCGCGCCGGGCTACCGCGACCGCATCGTGCACGTCTCGCACGCGGCCGACGAGGGCGGGCTCAACCTCGAGATGCCGCCGGAGGTGATCGCGCGGCTCGCCGCGCGCGGCGCCGACGCCGGCGTGCGGCTGCGCGACCGGTTCCGCTGGGACGACCACCGCTGGATCCGCTTCCGCTCGCTGCTCGACGTGATGCAGCGGTACGTCGCGCCGGCCTGGGCGGCGCACGCGCCCGGCACGCCGGGCCGGGCGGCGCTGCTCGAGCTGCTCGAGGCGCACCGGGGTGGCCGCGGCAGCTACCCGGTCACCGGGCCGCAGGCGGACTGCGCGCGGGCGGCGCTGGAGGGCGTGGACCGGCTGGTGGACGCGGCCGCGGCCACCGGCGGCGACCTGCGCGAGCGGGCCCCCCGGCCCGCGCCGGAGCTCCGGGCGCGCCCGCGCGTGTAGCGGCGCGGCCCCCGGAGCCGCCGAAACGGGGTAAGAGGAGGGCCTCAGGACCGCGCTCCCCGGGGACCCCGTGCTCGCAGCGATCACCCACGACCTCCACACCGCCGGCGAGGCCTGGCTGTTCCGCGCGCTGAACGCGGACGGCGGCCCCATCCTCGACGGCCTCATGGTGCTGGTGTCGTCGAAGCCGTTCGGCGCGGCGTGGGCGATCCTGCTCGCGGTGCTCATCGCGCGCGCGGTGCGCGGCCCGCTCGCCGCCCGGCTCCGCCTGGTGGCCGCGCTCGGCGCCGCCATCGCGATGAGCGACGGCCTCGGCTCGCAGCTGCTGCGGCCGCTCCTCGCGCGGCGCCGTCCCTGCTACGCGCTGCCGCCCGGCACGTTCCGCTGGCTGGCGCCCGCCGCCGACGTGGGCTCGCTGCCCAGCCTGCACGCGGCGAACTTCTTCGCCATGGCCACCGTGGCGGCCGCCGCCGGCCCGCGCCTCGGGCTCGCGGCGCTGGGCGTGGCGGTGCTGGTGGCGCTGAGCCGCGTCTACGTGGGCGTGCACTGGCCCACCGACGTGCTCGCCGGCGCCGCCTGGGGCGTGGTGTGCGGGATGGTGGCGCGCCTGCTCGCCACCTGGCTCTGGGCGAGGTGGCAGCGGCGGCGCCCGGCGGCGCCGGACCGACCCTGAACGGTTGTTCACCCGCCGGGGGCGTCGATCCCGGCGCCGCGCCGTGACACTCCTCGTGAGAACCCGAAGCCGAGGAGCGCCCGATGTCCGCCGCCGTCAACCACGTCCCCGACGCCTACCACGCCCTGACCCCCTACCTCGTGATGAAGGAGGCCGGCCGGGCGATCGAGTTCTACAAGCAGATCTTCGGCGCGGTGGAGACCATGCGCCTGCCCGGGCCGGAGGGCCGCGTCGGCCACGCGGAGCTGAAGATCGGCGACTCGCCGTTCATGCTCGCGGACGAGCACCCGGAGATGGGCGCGCTCGGCCCGAAGTCCATCGGCGGCACCGCGGTCGGGCTCGTCGTGTACGTGCCCGACGTGGACGCCACCGTGGCCCACGCCGTCGCCGCCGGCGCCACGCTGAAGGGCGCCGTGGAGGACAAGTTCTACGGCGACCGGATGGGCTCCATCGTCGATCCGTTCGGCCACCTCTGGCACGTCGGCACGCACAAGGAGGACGTCTCGCCGGAGGAGATGCAGCGCCGGATGGCGGCGCTGCCGGCCATGTGAGCGTCACTGCGCCCGCGCTCCGGATGAGCCGAGCATCCGGAGCGCGAGGCGCAGGTGGCTGTCGATCGGGTCGAGGAGCGGGACCTCGGTTCCCATCAGGTCCATGAGGTCGGTGCAGGCGACCACCAGCGCGTCGAGCGGTGCCCGCGCCGCCATGCGGCCCACGATCGCGGCGAGGTCGCCCTTCATCCCGGGCGTCTTCTCGCCGCGCGCGAGCGGCCCGAAGATCAGCGCGTCCAGGACGTCGGCCCCTGCGTCGTCGGGGACCACCACCCGGGCGCCGCCCGCCTCGAGCGCCTCGCGGAAGAACGGCTCCGAGACGGTGAAGCGCGTGCCGACGAGGCCGACCACCCGGTGGCCGGCGGCGCGCACGTCCTCGCAGGTCGCGCCCACCAGGTCGACGATGGGCAGCGGCGAGCGGGGCCGGAGCGCCGGCAGGAACCGGTGCGGCGTCACCGCCGCGAAGAGCGCCAGGGTGGCGCCGGCGCGCTCGAGCCGCCGGAGCGAGCCCAGCAAGAGCTCCAGCGCCTCCGGATCGGCGCCCGCCCGGAGCAGCGCCGAGAACCGGTCGATCCAGACGTGGTCCACGACGACGCCCGGCCGGCCCGGATCGAGCGGCAGCGCGGCGAGCCGGGCGGTGAGCTTCCGGTAGTAGTGGACGGTCCCCTCGGGACCGAGCCCGCCCACGATTCCGACGATCGGTTGCATGCGAACGACCTCGTGCTGGGGTGTAAGGGAGGGAGCCCGGCCCCGCTCGCTCAGGCGCGCGCGAGCAGCAGGGCGGCCGAGGCGGCGAGCAGCGCGCCCATGCCGCGGTCGATCCGGCGGCGCCAGCGCGGCACGCGCATGGCGCGCTCCAGCGAGGATCCGAGCACCGCCCAGGTGAGGAGGCCGGCGAGCGACAGCGCCGTGAACAGCGGGAGGAGCCGCAGGTACGCCTCGCCCGCGCCGGCGTCGCCGGAGGCCGACGCCGCCGTGACCACCATGGCCCAGGCCTTCGGGTTCGTGAACTGGAACAGGAACACCGCCGCCGGCCGCTGCGGCAGCGCGCCGCCGGCCGGGGCGCCGGAGTCCGGCCCGCGCCGGAAGCTCTCCACCACGAGCGCCACGCCGCCCCACGCCAGGTAGACCGCGCCGCCCGCCTGCAGCACGCGCCGCAGCGCCGGGGCCGCCGCGAGCAGCGCCCCCCCGCCCGCGGCCGCCAGCCCGAGCAGGGCGACGAGCCCGAGCAGGACCGCCGCGATGGCCGGGACGGCGCCCCGGAGCCCGGCCGCGGCGGCCCGGTGCATCACCACGAAGTTGCTCGGCCCGGGGGTGAACACCCCCACGGCCACCAGCCCAGCGGTCGCGATCCACGTCTTCATGCCGGCGCCCTCCATGGCTGGGATCTGCCACGCGGGGCCGGTCGGACGGGCGCGAGGTTCGGTCTCGGGACGAGACCGTTCAGGCAGGCGCCGGACCGCAGGCGCGGGCCTCCTGCTCCAGCCAGGCCACCACCGCCGCGGTGGCGGGGCGGCCGCGCCCGTGCGGCGGGAGCACCAGCCAGTAGGCCGGCCCGATCGCCACCGAGCGCTCGAAGGGCCGGACCAGCAGGCCGGCGGCGACGTCGTCCGCCGCGAGCCGGTGCCGCGCCAGCGCCACCCCCTGCCCCTGCGCCGCGGCGCGGAGCACGAGGTCGGTCGAGGCGAGGCGCGGGCCGCGCCGGACGTCCAGCGAGGCGGGCCCGTGGGCGCGCCGCCACAGCTCCCAGGTCGCGCCCGGATCCCGGTCGTGCAGCAGCCGCAGCCGCGCCAGCGCCGGCGGCCGGCGCGGCGAGCCCGCCGCCCGCCACGCGGCCGGGCTCATCACCGGGTACAGCACCTCGTCGAGCAGGGGCTGGCAGTCCAGGTCGCGCCAGGGGCCGCGCCCGAGCCGGATCGCGAGATCCACCTCCCCGGCGCCCGCGGTCCCGAGGTCCACCGGCCGCGGGTCCACGAGCACCGAGACCTCCAGGTCCGGGTGGCGCGCCTCCAGCGCGGGGAGCCGCGGCAGCAGCCAGCGGCTCGCGAACGAGGCGGTGGTCGAGATCACCACCGAGCGCTCCGAGCGCGCCTCCCGCACCGCGGCGGCGGCCCGCTCCAGCTCGCGCAGCGCGGCCAGCGCCGCCTGCCCGAGCGCCTCGCCCTGCGGCGTGAAGGAGAGCCCGGCCCGCCCGCCGGGGCCGCGCGTCAGCGGCGTGCCGGCCCAGGCCTCCAGCTCGGCCAGGTGCCGGCTCAGCGACGAGTGGGCCACGCCGAGCTCTCGCGCGGCGGGGCGCACGCCGCGGTGCGCGAACACGAGCGCGAAGGCGCGGAGCGCGTTGAGGGGGAGGTCCTTCACGGTCGCGAGGATAGACCACTCGCGCGATCAGCGCGCGTCCGCGGCGGGCCCGGGCGCGCACAGGCCGCCGCAGTCGGCGCCGCGGGGCGGGGCGCAGTCGTCGCGCGGGTCGTCCACGCAGGCCCGGCCGCCGGGGCACCGGATCGCCGCGAAGCCGCCGCACGCCACCGGGACCACGCACGCGCCCGGGCAGCCCGCGTCGGACGGCCAGGCGCAGGCGTCGCCGGGCACGTCCACGCAGACCTGGCCCTCGGGGCAGCCGGCGCCGCATCCACCGGTGGCGGCCGGCGAGCGCGCGCCCTCCCCGCGGTGGCCGCGGCCGCCGCCGCAGGCGACCAGCAGCGCCGCGGCGCCGAGGATCGCGAGCGGCGTGCGCCGGCGGCGCGCCATCACGGCTCCCGCACCGGCTGCCGCGGCCGGCTCGGGATGCGCAGGACGAACGCGGCGCCGGCCGCGACGAGCGCCGCGGCGGCGAGGAGCGCGTAGCGCGGCGGCCGCACCACGAACGCCAGCCAGGCGAGGCTCACCGCCATGCTCCCGAGCGCGATCGCCTTCACCCAGACCGGGATGGCGCGATCCCGCTGCCACTTCTGCAGCGGCGGCCCGAAGAGCCGGTGCGTGTACAGCCAGCGGTGGAAGCGCTCGGAGCTGGCCGAGAACGCCCAGAGCGCCACCAGCATGAACGGCGTGGTGGGCACGATGGGCAGCAGCAGCCCGATCGCGCCCAGCGCGAACGCCGTCCAGCCGAGCGCGAGGAGCAGCAGCCGGCGGGCCGGGGCGGCGCGGGTCGCGGCGGTCGTCGGCTCGGGGTCGGGCGGCACGGGAGAGGTGTAGGGCGGATCGCGCGCCCGCCGCAAGCATGCCGGCCGGCGCCCGCCGGGGCCCCCCGGCTCACATCCCCAGCTCCTTCTCGAGGTCGGCCTGCTCCCTGCGGAACTTCTCCTGCTCGGCCTCGGTCTTCTCGAGCTTCTTCCGCACGTCCGCGGCCGACGGCCTCGGCCCGGGCGGCGCGCTCGACGCCGGCACCGCCGCCCGCACGCGATCCTCGCGGCCGGCGAGCGTGAAGAGCTGGGCCGCCCGCATCCGGTCGCCGGACGCGAGCGCCCGCTCGCCCTCCGCGGCCGCCCGCTCGCGCACCGCCGCCCGGCGATCCTCCCGGCCCGCGAGCGCGAAGTAGCGGCCCGCCTCGGCGAGCTCGGGGGCCGACCCGCCGCGCAG
>NZ_BAZG01000232.1 GCF_000964525.1 Anaeromyxobacter sp. PSR-1 | reverse complement strand
AGCCCAGCCCGCGCCCGCGTCCCTGCGCGCGCCGCCGCGCCACCGCCGCGCCCGCGAACGCGCCGAGCAGCCCGCACAGCGCCGCCATGGCCCCGCCGCCCGCCGCCGCGGCGGCCGCCGCGGCGGC
Organism: Anaeromyxobacter sp. PSR-1; assembly: GCF_000964525.1. GTDB lineage: Bacteria > Myxococcota > Myxococcia > Myxococcales > Anaeromyxobacteraceae > Anaeromyxobacter. The sequence continues at coordinate 5,859 of NZ_BAZG01000232.1, read as the reverse complement.
CTGGTCCGCCGCCTGCTCGGTCCGCGCCGGGCCCGGCTGCGTCCGGCCGATCCCCATCTGCCGCATCACGCCGGCGTTGCCGCTCGCCGACGCGCCGGCCGCCATCGCGCCGGTGGCGAGCGTGCCGGCCAGGAACACGGCGCCCGCCAGCAGGCCGATGCACCACACCATCACGCCGTGCAGGTTGGAGCCCGCCTCGTCCTCGCGGCCCGCCATGCGGACCGCCAGCCAGGCGCCCAGCAGCGTCGCGACGAACGGGGTGAGGAGCGCCCAGATGGCCGCCCCCGCCCCCAGCGCGCCGGAGTCCGCCGGCTGCGCGGCGAAGCCGATCGCGCCGCCCAGGAGCCCCATCACCACGTGCACCGCGAGCGCCAGCAGGACGCCCGAGATCACCGCTCCCCAGGACAGGCGCGGGAGGCTCCCCTCGCGTCGCTCCTGGATCTCCGTCGAAGCCATGTCATCCCTCCCGGCGGGGAAGAACCCGCCCCGGTCGGAACATGGGGACCGGGACGGGCGGGCGGAAGCCGGGAAGGCGCGGGCGCGGCTACAGGTGGATGGAGCGGACCGCCCGGACGTGCGGCAGCCTGCGCACCTGCTCCAGCACCCCGGGGGCGGGCGCCGAGTCCACGTTCAGGAAGGCGAACGCGCGCGAGTGGTCGTCGAGCCGCGACAGCGAGATGCGCGCGATGTTCACCCCGGCGGCGCCGAGCGCGGTGCCGAGGTTGCCGACCACGCCGGGCGCGTCGTCGTTCTCGCACAGGATGACGTGGCCCTCCGGCACCGCCTCCAGGCGGAAGCCGTCCACGCGCACGAGGCGGGCCTCGCGCTTGCCGTACACGGTGCCCGCGACCTGCGCCTCCCCGCCCTGCCCGCGCACCGTCACCGTGACCAGGCTGGCGTAGTCGTGCGGCTCGGCGGAGCGGACCTCGCGCACCGCGATCCCGCGCTCCTTCGCGACGGCCGGGGCGCTCACGTCGTTCACCGGCGTCTCGAGGTGGTGGCGCAGGAAGCCCGCCAGCGTGCGCGCGGCGAGCGGGCGGATGGGCACGGCGGCCAGCTCGCCGGCGACCTCCACCGCGACCTCGCTCGGCCCCTGCGGCGCGAGCTGCGCCGCGAGCGACCCGAGCTTCTCGCAGAGCGGGAGGAACGGCGCGAGCTGGTCCATGATCTCCCGCGGCAGGCCCGGCACGTTCACCGCGTTCTTCACCACGCCGTGGTTCAGGTAGGCGGCGAGCTGCTCCGCCACCGCCACCGCCACCGCCGACTGCGCCTCCTCGGTGGAGGCGCCGATGTGCGGCGTGGCCACGAACCCGTCCAGCCCGAACAGCGGGTGGTCGGCCGGGGGCGGCTCCTGCTCGAACACGTCCAGCGCCGCGCCGCCCAGGTGCCCGGACGCGAGCGCGTCCGCGAGCGCGCGCTCGTCCACGATCCCGCCGCGGGCGCAGTTCACCAGGAGCGCGCCCTTCTTCATGCGGGCGAGCACCTTCGCGTCCACCAGGTTGCGGGTCTGCTCGGTGAGCGGGACGTGCAGCGAGACCACGTCGGCCTGCGCCCACAGCGCGTCCAGCTCGACGCGCTCGACGCCCAGCTTGGCGGCCGCCTCGGCGGAGATGAACGGGTCGTAGGCGACGACGCGCATCTTCATGGCGAGCGCGCGGTCCACCAGCACCGAGCCGATGTTCCCGATGCCGACCACGCCCAGCGTCTTGCCGGCGAGCTCGTGCCCCTGGAACCGCTTCTTCTCCCACTTGCCGGCCTTCACGCTGGCCGTGGCGGCCGGCACGTGGCGGGAGAGCGCCAGGATCATCGAGAGCGCGAGCTCGGCGACGGTGATCGACGAGCCGCCCGGCGTGTTCATCACCACCACGCCGCGGCGGGTGGCGGCGTCGAGGTCCACGTTGTCCACGCCCACGCCGGCGCGCCCGATGACGCGGAGCCGCGAGGCCTTCTCGAGCAGCTTCGCGGTCACCTTGGTCGCGCTGCGCACCGCGAGCGCGTCGTAGTCGCCGATGATGGCCTCGAGCGCGTCGGGCTTGAGGCCGACCTTCACGTCCACCTCGAGGCCGGCCTGCTTCAGGACGGCCACGGCCTCCGGGGAAAGGTCGTCGGACACGAGGACACGGGCTGCCATCGATCTCCTCCCGCCCGGGCTTGGGGGTCGCACGCGGGCGTTCACGTTGTCGGTCGAGCTGCGGGGGAGGAGGGACCTAGTGGCCGGCAACGGGCGCGTCAACGCGTCTTGACCCCCATCAAGAGAGATACCCCGCCGGGAAATGACGTGGTCCCGGCGGGCTCGCGCGCACGCCCGGGCGCGGCCTTCGCGGCGGGGGCGGCGCTGCGGGCGCTAGCGGCGACGCAGCCCGGAGAGCACGTTGTCCACCGCCTGCTGCTTCACGCGGTCGATCTCGGCCTCGCTGCCGGCGGGCACGATCCCGACCACCATCGCCGAGACCGCCAGCTCGAGGGCGCCGAGCAGCCCCGCCGCGGCGATGAGCGGGTCCGCGTCGGCGCGCAGCTCGCCGCGCGCCTGCCCCTGGCGCACCACGCCCGCGACCAGCTCCACCGCCTTCTCGAACGTCTCGCGGGTCGAGCCGGCGCGGAGCCCCTGGGGCGTGCGCGTGACCTCCAGGATCAGCACCCGCACCGCGGCCGGCGCGGTCTTGTAGACGTCGAACACGAACGAGAAGATCCCGGCGAGCTTCTCCTCCGCGCTCCCCGGGCCCGCGTCGATGGCCGCGAGCGCGTTCATGAAGATGGTCCACTGCTCGGCGAACACGCTCTCCAGCAGCTCGTCCTTGTTCCGGAAGTAGTGGTAGACGAGGCCGTAGGCGACCTCGGCGGCGCGGGCCACGTCGGCGATCCGGCAGCCGTGGTAGCCGCGCTCCGCGAACACGCGGACGGCGGCGTGCAGGATGGCGCGGCGCTTCTCGGGCTCGGCTCGGCCGGCGGCGCCCGCGGAGGGCGCCGGCCGCGTTCTCGGTCGGCTCACCCGCTGATTCTTCGGTCGATCGCGGCCGCCCGGCAACCGCCGAATCCGCGCGGCGGGCGATTTACCCTCCCGGGATCGCCCGGACGCGCACGCAAGGTGAAGCCGGGCCGGCCCTCGGCCCCCGGCGCCTCAACGCACCGCGGCGCGCTCGCCCGCCCGGGAGAGATCGATGGCGGCCGAGTACGACGTCTCGCCGCAGTCGTTCACCCGGACCACGAGGCGTGCGAGGAAGCAGCGGCACGGCGAGTTCCAGGTGACGCTCCCGGCGTGCTGCTGCACCTGCCCGGCGTCCACCCTGCGGGTCCCGGCGCCGCTGCAGCGCGCGACCTCGATCGGACGCACCGTGAAGAGCGCGTCGTAGCCGAGGGTGGCGCCGCCGAGCACGCCCCGGAAGCCGGCCGAGCCCTGCGCCGAGGCGTCGATGGCCGCCGGGCGGAGGTCGAACAGCGCGTCCACCCCGGCCATGAGCTGGCCGGAGGCGCCCGGCCCCACCGCCACCAGCCCGGCGCGCACCAGGTCCCCGCGCCGGTCCGCGGCGGTGATCGAGCCGTGCAGCTCGGTGAAGTGGTCGAGCCAGGACGGGAACCTCGGCTCGGGCGAGGGCACCGCCCGCCCCTGGAACGCGAGCACGCGCCCGGACACGTCGGCGGTGATGGGGCCGCGGTGCGCCGCGGCCGAGAAGAACGTCTCCCCGGTGGCGCCGCGGACCAGGTCGAAGTCCTGGCCGAGCTGGAGGCGCAGGCTGCCGCCGGGCCCGTCGAGGCGGCTCTCCACCGAGGCCCGGAGCTGGCGGAAGGCGCCGTCGGACGCCGCGGTCAGCGAGCCGGCGGGCTGGCCCGCGGGCTGCGCGGCGGACACCGGCCCGCGCTGCACGTCGTCGCCGACGCGGTCCCAGGCGTCGTACGCCCGCAGGGGCAGCGACCCGTCCTCCGACCCGAACGCCCGCGTGCCCGCGCGCAGCTCCAGCCGCGGCACGATCCGGTGGAGCAGCGCGCCGTAGCGGCGCGAGACCTCGGAGGACAGCGCCGCGCCGCCGAGGCCCCAGGCCACCACCGCCGGCGAGCGCCCGGTGTCGAAGCGGTAGCCGAGCGCGGCGCCGCGGGCGTACGGCGTCACGGTCAGCGCGGACCCGAGCCGGAGCGGGGCCGAGAGCTCGGCGCGCGCGTCGAGCCGGCTCACGCCCTCGCGCGAGGTGGTGACGAAGCCGCGGGCGGCGCCCGGGTCGCCGGCGGTGAAGGTGGCGCCGGAGTCGCCGTTCACGGTGGCGTAGCGCGAGAGGCCGAGCCGGCCGGAGACCTGGAACGGCCCGAGCGCCTCCGGGAGCAGCGTCGCCGCCAGGCCGGGCCAGCGGTGGAACGCGGGCAGGTCGGCGCCGAACGTGCCGTAGGCGGGGCGCGCGCCGGTGGCGTCCGGGTACCAGCCCGACGGCGTGAGCGGCTGGTGGTACGCGGCGCCGCCCTCCACCACCAGCGCGTCGCCGGCGAACGACGCGAGCAGCGCCGAGCGGCGGTAGTAGGCGCTGCGCAGCAGCACGTCGCCGGTGGCGTCGCGGAACCAGACCGGGTCGCTCGCGAGCGCCACGTCGGCGCGCAGCCGGCCGGACGCGCCCAGCCGCTGGCCGTGCGTGCCGAGGATCCCGAGCCGGCCGCCGCCCCCGCCGCCCGGCTCGCGGTCCTGGTCGTCGATCCCGTGCAGCTCGATCTCCCCGGCCGCGTCCTCGGCGGGCGCCCAGCGCAGCTCGAGCTTCAGCCCGGCGCCGCGCACCGCGGGCTGCCCGGCGGCCACGTCGGCGCGGGCGCGGCCGAACAGGTACTCGGGGGTGACCGTCGCGTCCGCGCTGCGGCCCAGCGTCACGAACACCGGCAGCGCCACCCCGAAGCCGGTCGCGCCGGTGGAGGCCACCGTGGGGAAGAGCAGGCCGGTCTGCCGCTCGCCGAGCGGGAGGAACAGCCAGGGCAGGATCATCACCGGCACCGGCCGGTCCACGAACAGGAAGCGCGGGGTGACGTAGAGGACCGGCCAGGACAGGGTGGCGTGGTGCCCCGGCTCGACCTCGGCGCGCCGGGCGCGCAGCTCCCACGACGGCGCGCCGCCGCCGCAGTCGCACAGCGTCAGGCGCGCGTCGCCCAGGCGCAGGTGGCCGGAGCGCTCGCCCTCGAGCGTCGCGCCGGTGAACGTGGCGCGGTTCCGCCCCCGCCGGCGCGCGTCCTCGATGGCGGTGGCGTCGCCCATCGCCACCGGCCCGTCCTTGAGGAAGGCCACCACGTGCTCGGCCTTGAAGCCGCCGTCCATCACGGCCCGCAGGGCGTCGGCCGCCACGGCCCGGGTCGCGTCGGTGAGCAGCACGTCGCCGATCGCGTCCACCTCGCCGGTGGACGGGTCGTACGAGGCGCTGCGGGCGCGCAGCGTCACCAGCCCGCGCCGCAGCACCACCCCGCCCTCGAGCTGGTACCGGCCGGTGTCGGCCCGGTACGTGACCGTGCCGGCCTCGACCGTCAGGTCCTCGGGGGTGGCGGCGGCGGACGGCGGGGCGGACAGGGCGAGCAGCCCTGCCGCGGCGACTGCAGCGAGCGCGATCACGGGCGCGGGGCCTGGCGCCTACTGCGCCGGCGCCGCGGCCGTCTCGGCCGTGGCGGCGTCCGCCGCCGGCGCGGGCTCGGCCGGCGCGTCCGCCTCGGCGGCCTGCGCCGACGGGGCCGCGGCGGCGCCGGGGCGCTCGAAGTCGATGGCCAGCGCGTCGCCCTCGATGCGCTGCTGGTACGGCACCCGCTCGCGCAGCTTGATGTCGAGGACGTAGCTCGTGCCGTGGCGCGACGGGGTGACCAGCGCGACCGCCGACTTGAAGAAGGACGTGTCGAGGAAGCGCAGGT
>NZ_BAZG01000233.1 GCF_000964525.1 Anaeromyxobacter sp. PSR-1 | reverse complement strand
GTCTCGATGGCCTGGTCGCGGCCCAGGTAGCCGGGGCGCGGCGCGGGCGGGGGCGCCGCCTGCGGCGGGGCTCCCGGCGGCGGCGGACCTGCCGGCGGCGGCTGCGCCTGCGGCGCGGGCCCGGGCTGCGACGGCGCGGGCGGCGCCGGCGCCGGCGGCAGAGGTGGCGAGGCCTCGGGCGGCGCCTCGCCCTCCGGCGCAGGGGGCGGAGCGTTCTCCGGCGGCTGGCTGTACGTGACGCACCCCGCGAGGAACAGGAGTGCGGCGGCGGCGAGTGCTCTCATCGGCGCGAACTTATGCTATCTGGCCGCCGTGCTCCACCTCGCCGGCCAGGACAGCCGCACGCTGGCGCGCCGGGCCGGCATCTCCCTCGAGGACGCGCGCCGGATCACCGGCGCGGTGATCGGGCGCGGCGCCCCGCTGCGCGACGCGCGGAACGTCCGCCGCTCGGTGCTCGACGAGGTGGACGCGCTCGCCACGCCGGGCGAGCTGCGCCTGCTCGAGGCGGTGGACGCGCGCGACGGCTTCCGCAAGTACCTGTTCGAGCTGCCGGACGGCCTGCGGGTCGAGACGGTCCGCATCCCGCTCTACGACACGCACCACGTGGTGTGCCTGTCCTCGCAGGCGGGCTGCGCGCTCGGCTGCGCGTTCTGCGCCACCGCGAAGCTCGGCCTCGATCGCTCGCTCCGCTCCTGGGAGATGGTGGCGCAGCTCCTCGCGGTGCGAGCCGACTCGCAGCGGCCCATCACCGGCGTGGTGTTCATGGGGCAGGGCGAGCCGTTCCTGAACTACGACGAGGTGCTCGCCGCCGCCTACGCGCTCTGCGATCCGGCCGGCGCGCGCATCGACGCCAGGCGCATCTCCATCTCCACCGCCGGCGTGGTCCCGATGATCCGCCGCTACACCGCCGAGGGGCACAAGTTCCGCCTGTGCATCTCGCTCAACGCCGCCATGCCCTGGAAGCGGCGCGCGCTCATGCCGGTGGAGCAGGGCTTCCCGCTCGACGAGCTGGTCGAGGCGATCCGCGAGCACGCGGCGCTGCGCGGCCGGGTGACGCTCGAGTACGTGATGATCTCGGGCGTGAACGTGGGCGAGGAGGACGCGGCGGCGCTGGGCCGGCTGCTCGCCGGGATCCCGGTGCGCCTCAACCCCATCGCGGTGAACGACGCCTCCGGCCGCTACCGCCCGCCCGACGAGGACGAGTGGAACGCGTTCCGCGACGCGCTCGCCCGCGAGCTGCCCGGCACGCCCGTCGTCCGCCGCTACTCCGGCGGCCAGGACGAGCACGCCGCCTGCGGGATGCTGGCCTCGCGGCGGCGCGGCGACTGAGCGTCAGCCGACGCCGAGCACGCTCACGATCGCCCGGGTCACGAGGAAGATGGCGCTGGCGACGAGCGCCGCGGCCGGGATGGTGAACACCCAGGCCCAGATGATCCGGCCGGCCACGCCCCAGCGCACCGCGCGCGTGCCCTTGGTCGAGCCCACGCCCACGATGGCGCCGGTGATGGTGTGCGTCGTCGAGACCGGGATGCCGAGGTGGGCGAGCGCGAGGATGGTCACGCCGCCGCCGGTCTCGGCGCAGAAGCCGCCGATGGGCTGCAGCTTGGTGAGGTTGTGGCCCATGGTGCGGACGATGCGCCAGCCGCCGAACATGGTGCCGAGGCCGATGGCGGCGTGGCACGAGAGCACCACCCAGAACGGCACCGGGAAGTGGCCCGGCGTCATGGCGGCGCGGTCCGCCCAGATCGTGCCGTAGAGGATGACGGAGATGATGCCCATCACCTTCTGCGCGTCGTTCGTGCCGTGGCTGTAGCTGAAGATCGCGGCCGAGACGAGCTGGAGGCGGCGGAACCAGCGGTCCACGCGCGCCGGCGTGTTCTTCCGCACCACCCACGCGGTCGCCACCATCATCAGCGAGCCGAGCACCATGCCGATGAGCGGCGAGAGCACGATGAACGCGGCGATCTTGAGGATGCCGGAGGGGATGAGGCCGGCGAACCCGAGCGGCGGCAGGCTCGCGCCGATCATGCCGCCGGCGAGCGCGTGCGACGAGGACGACGGCAGCCCCCACCACCAGGTCAGCAGGTTCCAGACGATCGCGCCCATGAGCGCGGCGAACACCACCATCAGCACGAGCGAGATGCCGCCCGCCTTGAGCTGCTCGAAGTGGACGATGCCCTTGCCCATGGTCGCGGCCACCTTCAGCTCCGCGCCCCACAGCACCGGCATGGCGGAGATGAAGTTGAAGAACGCCGCCCAGGCCACCGCCACGAGCGGCGAGAGCACCCGGGTCGAGACCACGGTCGCGATGGAGTTCGCGGCGTCGTGGAACCCGTTGATGAAGTCGAAGGCGAGCGCGACCAGGACGAGGAGGACGACGAGGATGAGCATGGCGGCGGACCGGGGCGCGGCGGGGAGGGGTGGGATCGTCTAGGCGTGCTCCAGCACCACGCCCTCGATCACGTTCGCCACGTCCTCGGCCCGGTCGGTCGCGGTCTCGATGAGATCGATGATCTCCTTCCACTTGATGACCGTGAGCGGGTCGTTCCCGCGCTTGAACAGCTTCGCCATGGTGGTCCGGGTGAGGTGGTCGGCCTGGTTCTCGAGGACGTTCATCTCCTTGCAGGCCTCGAGGATGGTGCCGGGGTCCTTCTTCATGTTGCGGAGCCCCTTCACCGCCTCCTCCATCTTCAGCGCCTGGGCCACCAGCACGGCGGCGAGGTCGCGCGCCTCTGGGAGCACCTGGTCGATGTCGTAGAGGCCGAGGCGCTCCGCGGCCGCGTCGGCGAGGTCGAGCACGTCGTCGATGCGGGAGAGCAGCCGGTGGATCTCGGCCCGGTCGAACGGGGTGATGAACTGGGTATGCAGCCGGGCGAAGGCGCGGTGGGTGATGTCGTCGGCCTTGTGCTCGACGTCCTTGATCGCCTGGCACTTTCTCGGGACGTCGGTGAAGTCCTCGAGCAGCTGCTTCAGGAGCTTCGCCCCCTCCACCACGGTCGCCGCCTGCGCCTCGAAGTCGGAGAAGAAGTCGTCCGACTTCGGCATCAGCTTCTCGAGCATCGTCATCGAGGGTCTCCCTGGGAGGGCAAGCGCGCGCACCATACCGATTCCCGCGGGGCAGTCAAACGACTCTGAAAGCGCGGGATTCCACTGGGAGAGCGCGTCCATCTGGGGGTCGCGCGCCCGCCGCCGCCCGACTTTCCTTCGCTCCGTCCCAGGTTTGTGGGACATTCCGCCACCTGCGAGGCTTGTCCACCTTCCCAGGTGGCGGCCATATTCCCCCTCCTGTGAGGGACGGCCGGGCAACCGGCGTCCCCGCGGCGGAACTCGACGGCATTCTCGGGAAGGACCCGGGCACCGCATGCGGTTCGGCGCGAAGATCGGGCTCGTGCTCCTGGCGGTCGGGGTCCTCCCGGTCGCGCTGCTCGGGCTCGTCTCGTACACGGTGAGCCGCGACGAGCTGCAGCGCACCGTCGGCCGGATGCAGGTCCAGGCCGCCGAGGACCTGGCGCTGTTCACCGAGCGGTTCGTCGGGAACTCGGTGGAGAGCCTGCGCCTCGCGGTCTCGGCCATGCCGTTCGACGAGTTCTCGCGCGGCGAGCTGTCCGCGGTGCTCGACATCCCGTACCGCCAGCTCCCGTTCGTCTCGATCCTGGTGCTGGTGGACGACGCGAACACGCCGGTGGCCGGGCCGGTGTTCGAGCGGCGGCCGGAGCGCGACCCGGCGCTGGCCGGCCGCGAGCCGGTGGACGACCGCGACCTCGACCGCTTCGCCCGGCAGATCCCGCGCGCGCCCGCCAAGGCCGGCGCGACCACGATCTCGGCCCCGTACCGCGGCGAGCGCGGCCCGGCCCGCATCGCGGTGGCGCTGCGGATCGGCAAGGACCGGACGCTCGCGGCGGAGATCCTGCTCCGCGACGTGGAGCACCGCATCTCCGAGCTGTCCGCCGCCGGCGGGCTCGCCTACCTGGTGGACGGGAAGGGCGAGCTCATCGCCGGGGTGCAGGCCGGGCCGCTCACCGCCGAGGAGCGCCGGCTGTCCGAGGTGGGCTTCGGCAAGGGCCTGGCCTGGTCGCGGCTGGTCCGGCGGCAGGACGGCGAGCGCTGGCTGTCCGCGTTCGCGCCGCTCGGCTCGCTGGGCTGGGGCGCGGTGGTGGCGCAGCCGATGGCGGTCGCGTTCAGCGCGGCGGAGCGGCTGCGCTTCTACACGGTGGGCTGGTCCGGGGTGGCGCTCGTGCTGGCGCTGCTCGTCGGCGCGTTCCTGGCGCGGATGGTGACGCGGCCGGTGCAGCGGCTCTCGCGCGCCGCCGCGGCCATCGCGGCCGGCGACTACTCGGCCCCGGTGTCGGAGAAGGGCCGCGACGAGATCGCCGAGCTCGGCCGCGCCTTCGCCCGCATGACCGGGGAGCTGCGCCGGCGCGACGAGGAGATCCGCGGCTGGAACCGCGAGCTGCAGTCGCGCGTCGAGGAGCGCACCGCCGAGCTGAAGACCGCGCAGGACCAGATCCTCCGCACCCGCCGCCTGGCCGCGCTCGGCTCGCTCGGCGCCGGCCTGGCGCACGAGCTCAACAACCCCATGACCGCCATCGTGGGCTACCTCGCCATCCTGAAGCGCGAGCTGCCGGCGGGCAGCGCCCACGCCGAGATGATCGGGCGCGCCCAGGAGCAGACCGCGCGCGTGGCGCGGGTGGTGGAGGACCTGCGCAGCTTCGCCGACCAGGAGCGGTCGATGCAGGGCCGGCGCTTCTCGCTGGTGGGCCCGGTCCGCGCCGCGCTCGCGCTCTACGAGGACCGCCTGCGCGCCGCCGGCATCGAGCTCACCACCCGCTTCGACGAGCGGCTCCCCGACGCGCAGGGCGACCCGGTGCAGATCCAGCAGGTGGTGGCGCACCTGGTGGAGAACGCCATCAACGCCATGCCGCGCGGCGGCTCGCTGGAGGTCTCGCTCGGCACGGTGGACGGCGAGGCGCTGCGGCTCCGGATCGCCGACACCGGCAAGGGCATCCCGGTCACCATCCGCGAGCGGATCTTCGACCCGTTCTTCACCACCAAGGAGCACCCGGGCCGCGTCGGCCTGGGGCTGTCGGTGTCGCACAGCATCGTGGAGGCCCACCACGGGCGGATCGTGGTGGAGAGCGAGGAGGGGGCGGGGGCGGCCATCACGGTGCTGCTCCCGGCGGCCACGGCCGCGCACCTCGCCTGACGGAGCGCGCATGAAGAGGAAGCACGAAGACCCGCCCGGACTGGCGCTGCTCGACGCCGAGCTGCTCGCGCCCGCGCTGCTCCACGAGCTGCGGCAGCCGCTCATGGGCGCCGACGCGGCCGCCACGCTGCTCGAGCGCGCCGCCGGCCCGGGGCTGGCGCAGCAGGAGGCGTGGCGGATCCTGCGCAGCCAGCTGGCGCGCATGGGCGAGGTCGTGAACGGCTACGACGAGCTGTTCCGCGCCGGGGACGGCGAGCCGGTGCGCTTCGCGGTGGCGCCGGTGGTGGCGCGCGCGGTGGACCTGCTCGCGCTCCGCGTCCGCCCGCTCGGGCCCCGGTTCGCGTTCACCCCCGCGGCGCACCTGCCCGACGGCTTCGGGGCGCCGGGCGCGCTGGTGCACGCGGCGACGAACCTCATCGCCAACGCGCTCGATGCGGTGGATGGTGTCGCCGCGGGGCGGGTGGAGGTGCGGGTGCTCGAGGCGGCCGGCGACGGGATCGAGGTGCGCGTGTCCGACGCGGGCACGGGCATCCCGGCCGAGATCCGCGCGCACGTCTTCGAGCCGCGCTTCACCACCAAGCCGCCCGGGCACGGCACCGGCCTCGGGCTCCACATCTCGCGCCGGCTGATGAGCCGCTTCGGCGGCGAGGTGACGCTGGTGGACGCCGACGATCCGGCCCGGCTCGCCTGGGCGGTGACCGAGTTCTGCATCTCCATCCCGGCCGCGCCGGC
>NZ_BAZG01000234.1 GCF_000964525.1 Anaeromyxobacter sp. PSR-1 | reverse complement strand
CGACCCGGCTGCTCGAGTCCGCCCGCGAGAAGGTCCGCCGCAAGGAGCTGTCGGATCCCGAGCGCCTGAAGGCGGCGCTGCGCGAGGAGATCGCGCGCATCCTCGACCTGGCCGGCACCGGCGGCGCGGCCGCGCCGCTCGCGGTGGGCGAGGCGCGCCCGTGGGTGGTGATGGTGGTGGGCGTGAACGGGTCGGGCAAGACCACCACCGTCGGCAAGCTCGCGGCGAAGCTGCAGGGCGGCGGGCACAAGGTGCTCCTCGGGGCCGGCGACACGTTCCGCGCCGCCGCCGGCGAGCAGCTCGAGGTCTGGGCCGAGCGCGTCTCGGCGCCCATCGTCCGCGGCAAGGAGGGCGCCGACCCGGCCGCGGTCTGCTTCGAGGCGGTGCAGCGCGGCGCGCAGGAGGGCGTGGACGTGGTCCTCTGCGACACCGCCGGGCGGCTCCACACCAAGACGCCGCTCATGGAGGAGCTGAAGAAGGTGAAGCGGGTGATCGGCAAGGCCGCCGCCGGCGCGCCGCACGAGGTGCTGCTGGTGCTCGACGCCACCAACGGCCAGAACGCCATCGCGCAGGCGCGGCAGTTCCACGAGGCGCTGGGCGTCACCGGCATCGCGCTCACCAAGCTGGACGGCACCGCCAAGGGCGGCGTCGTGATCGGGATCTGCGACGAGCTGCGCATCCCGGTACGCTACGTGGGCGTGGGCGAGCGCGTGGCCGACCTGAAGCCGTTCGCGCCGCGCGAGTTCGTGGAGGCGCTGTTCGAGTGAGGCGCGCGGCGGTCATCCTCTGGGACGTGGACGGCACGCTGGTGTCCTGCGGCGGCGCCGGGCGGCGCGCCCTGGAGCGCGCGCTGGCCGAGCGCTGCGGCCCGCTCGACGGCGCGCTCGCCGGCCTGCGGCTCGACGGCATGACCGACCGGCTGATCGTGCGCGAGGCGCTCGCGCTGCTCGCGCACCCGTTCAGCGACGACGCCTGCGACGGCGTGCTGGCGCGGTACCTCGAGCACCTCGCGGTGGAGATCCGCAACCCGGGCTACCAGGTGCTCCCCGGCGTGGAGGCGGCGCTCCGCGCGCTGCGCGGGCGCGTGCCGCAGGGGCTGTGCACCGGCAACGTGGCGCAGGGGGCGCGGGTGAAGCTCGCCCAGGGCGGCCTCGACGCCTACTTCGACTGGGGCCCGGACGCGATCTGCGGGTTCGCGGCCGACGGCGAGGCGCGCGAGCACGTGGTCGCGGCCGCGGTGCGGCGGGCCTCGGCGCGGCTCGGGCGGACGCTCGACCCCGCCGAGGCGCTGGTGGTGGGCGACACGCCCCGCGACGTCGCCGCGGCCCACCTGGTGGGTTGCCCGGTGCTGGCCGTCGCGACGGGCCGCTACTCGGCCGACGAGCTCGCCGCGAGCGGCGCCGACCAGGTGATCGCGTCGCTCGAGGACGCCGCCGCGCTCGGCGCGCTCGCGGGCTGATCCCCGCCGCGACGGACCTCGACGCGCCTTGACCCGCCGCTCCGCGCCGGGCTATGCCAGTCCCCTCGACGCACCACGTCGACGGAGGTCCCCATGACACCGGTGCACGGAACCCAGGGTGCGGCCCCGGGCGATGACCTCGCTCCGCTCGACGGACCGCGGCTCCGCGCGGTCGCCGCGACGCGCGCGCACGCCGCGCAGATCCAGTCCTGCTTCCAGGGCGCGCCGGACTACTTCGTGCGCACCGAGGGCGGACCCGCCGGCGCGGACGCGGCGGAGCGGCTGCTCGCGGAGGCCGAGGCGGACCCGGAGCGCCGCGTCTACGCGCTCGTCCCGCACACGGGAGGGCCGGCGGTCGGGGTCCTCGACCTGTACCTGAACCACCCCGAGCCCGGCACCGCGCACGTGGGCCTGCTGCTGTTCCGCGAGGCGTGCCAGGGGCTCGGGTACGGCAAGGAGACCACGGCCGCGCTCGAGCACGTGCTGGCGCGCGCCGGCTTCCGCGCGCTGCGCCTGTCCGTCGGCGACGAGAACCCGGGCGCGCGCGCGTTCTGGGAGCGGCTCGGGTTCGCCGAGGTGGGCCGGCTCGACCGCGGGATCGCGGTGTTCGAGAAGCCGCTCGAGCCGGCCTAGCGGGCCGCTACTCCGGCGAGGGCTGCGGCGCGAGCACGCGCACCCAGCGCCCCACGCGGCCGCGCAGGCCCTCGTAGACGCTGGCCAGGCCCACGTAGCCGAAGCCGACCTGGAACAGCAGCAGGAACGGCAGCGAGTAGTAGACCTCGCGCTCGATCAGGTACATCACGCCGTAGGTCATGTAGGCCGCGAGCGCCAGCTCGACGATGGGCTGGAACGTGACCGCCGCCTTGTAGCGCTTGCGCGTCACCGACTCGCCCGCCGAGGCCACGCCGTGCTTGGGCGTGCGGGTGAAGGCGGTCTCGTACCCCATGAGCGCCTCGACCACCGCCCGCGCCTGGTTCACCGAGAGGCCGATGCCGATCGCCATCACCATGGGCAGGTACTTGAGCTGCTGCCAGGTGGTGCGGCCCTGCTCGCGCTGGCTGGCCGCGTAGAACGCGACCACGCTGAAGGTGGCGGCGGCGAAGAACGGGATGTCGAGGAACAGCACCTCGTACCAGCCGTGCGACACGCGCACCACCACGGTGATGGGCAGCAGGATCGCGAGCGGGATCATCAGCAGGTAGGCGAGGTTCGCGGTGAGGTGCATCACCGCCTCGCGCTTCACCTCGCGGGGCAGGTCCGCGTCCAGCAGCCGCGGCAGGACCTTGAGCGCGGTCTGGATCGAGCCCTTCGCCCAGCGGTGCTGCTGGCTCTTGAACGCGTTCATCTCCACCGGCAGCTCGGCCGGGGTGACGATCTGCGGCACGTAGACGAACTGCCAGCCCTTCAGCTGCGTGCGGTAGGAGAGGTCCAGGTCCTCGGTGAGCGTGTCGTGCTGCCAGCCGCCGCCCGAGGCGATGGCCTCGCGCCGCCAGATCCCGGCGGTGCCGTTGAAGTTGAAGAAGCGGCCGGAGCGGTTGCGCGCGGTGTGCTCGATGACGAAGTGGCCGTCGAGCAGGATGGCCTGCACCTGGGTGAGCAGCGAGTAGCCGCGGTTCAGGTGGCCCCAGCGCGCCTGGACCATACCGACCTTCGGGTCGGTGAAGAAGTCCACGGTGCGCCGCAGGAACTGGGGATCCGGGATGAAGTCCGCGTCGAACACCGCCACGAACTCACCCTTGGCGGTCTTCAGGCCGTGCTCCAGCGCGCCCGCCTTGAAGCCGCGGCGGTCGGTGCGGTGGATGTAGACGATGTCGAGCCCCTCGGCCCGGACGCGATCCACGCACGCGCGGGCGATGCCCTGCGTCTCGTCGGTCGAGTCGTCGAGGACCTGCACCTCGAGGAGCTCGCGCGGGTAATCGATCTTCGCGACGGCGCCGATGAGCCGCTCCGTCACGTACATCTCGTTGAAGATCGGGAGCTGGATGGTGACGCGCGGCAGCTGCTCGAACCGGCCCTTCGGCGTGGGGAGCCGGTACTTGTGCCGGTAGTACAGGTACGCCATCGCGTAGCGATGCGACCCGTAGACCGAGAGGATGCAGAGCAGCAGCGCGTACCCGACGACGACCGAGAGCTCGAGTGAAGTCATCTTGACGTGTGTGTGCGCCGGTGGGCGCCTCCGGAGAGGGCCGCGATTCGCAATCTGCGGGCCAGGGCGTCGCCCCTCCGTCTCCGGAAGGATTGGCGCGGACTATAGCCTTCCGAGCCGCGAAGTCAATTCATGAAAAGGTGCGCACCGACACGGGAAAACGACATCCGTCCGCCCCGCGCGGCGCGGCCCGCGAAAGCCGTGGATCCGCGCGCGGGTGCACGTCCTGCGTGCAGCGCCGACCCGGACCGCGACACCGCTGCCACCCTGGGCTCGGAGGACCGAGCGTACACGGTGCGTGGAGTCCCTACCCCTTGCTCACTGCCGCTTCGGGGCGGTCGCGGTGCCCCGCGCGCCCGGGCCGCCCCGGAGGACGTCGGTCGCGCGCAGGTAGTCGAGCGCGGTGCGGAGCTGGAAGTCCTCGGGCACGGCCGCGGCCGGGATCGAGGCCGGCACCGGCGCGGCCTCGTTGCGGAGGTGCCGCTTCAGGTCGCGCTCCGCCGGCGGCGGCTGCGCCGGGGCCGCGGGGGCGGTCTCCGCCACGACCACGTCCGGGGAGATGCCCAGCTCCTGGATGGAGCGGTGCCGGGGCGTGTAGTACCGCGCCACCGTCAGCTTCAGCCCCGAGCCGTCCTCCAGCTCGATGATGGTCTGCACGGAGCCCTTGCCGTAGGTCTGCGTGCCCATCACCACCGCGCGCCCGTTGTCCTGGAGCGCGCCCGCCACGATCTCGCTCGCGCTGGCGGTGCCGCGGTTCACGAGCACGATCATCGGGTACCCCGGCTCGGTCCCCTTGGGCCGGGCGCGCTGCACCTCCA
This sequence comes from Anaeromyxobacter sp. PSR-1, assembly GCF_000964525.1. GTDB lineage: Bacteria > Myxococcota > Myxococcia > Myxococcales > Anaeromyxobacteraceae > Anaeromyxobacter. The sequence goes on along the minus strand of NZ_BAZG01000234.1, from coordinate 1,506 downwards.
CCTCGCGCCGGTCGCGCCCCTCGGTGCTGACGATGATGCCCTCGGCGAGGAACGCGTCCGCCACCCGCACCGCCTGGTCGAGCAGGCCGCCCGGGTTGTTGCGCAGGTCGAGCACCAGCCCGCGGATCTCGCCGCCCAGCGCGGCGCGCCCGTCGGCGAGCGCCTTCGCGAGCGCGCGGTCGGTGCGCTCCTGGAACGCCTTCACCCGCAGGTACAGGTACCCGCGCCCGGCGTCGAGCACGCGCAGGTCCACGCTCCGGGTGCGGACGCGCTCGCGCACCAGCGTGAGCCGCTGCGGCGCCGTGAACCCGGCGCGGTCGACCTCCAGCACCACCTGGGACCCGGGCGCGCCCTTCATGCGCCGGATCGATCCGGAGAGGCCCAGGTCGCGGGTGGAGGCCCCGTCGATGGACAGGATCCGGTCGCCGGGGCGGAGGCCGGCGCGCTCGCCGGGGGACTCGGCCATGGGCGACACCACCGTGAGCACCCCGTCCTCGAGCGCGACCTCCAGGCCGAGCCCGTCGAACTCGCCGGTGGTCTCGTCGCGGAGCTGCTCGAACACCTCGGGCCGCATGAACGACGAGTGCGCGTCGAGCCTCGCCATCATGCCGTCGATGGCGCCGTAGACCAGCTCGCGCTCGTCCACCGGCTCGAGGTAGGAGCTCTCCACGTGGCCGAGCACGTCGGCGAACACGTCCAGGGCGCGGTAGGGCCGGGACGCGGCGCGGCGCGCCGCCGAGGCGGACCGGTCCGCGACCAGGCCCGCGAAGAACGCGATCGCCAGGGCGGCGACGAGGGCGAGGCGGCGCATCATCGGGGCGAGTCTACCAGGGGCGTCAGGGCGCGAGCCATGGTCGCGGGTCCACCGGGCGTCCCTTCTCGCGCAGCTCGAAGTACAGGTACGGCCCCTTCAGCGAGCCGGTGTCCCCGACCGTGCCCAGCACGGCGCCCGCGGCCACGTCCTCGCCCATGGCGGTGCGCATCGAGGCGAGGTGGGCCACCAGCGTGTGGAAGCCGTCCCCGTGGTCCACGATGACGATGTTGCCGTAGCCCTTGAACCAGCCGGCGTGGACCACCCGCCCCGCCGCGACCGCGCGGACCGGCGCGCCCGCCGGCGCGTCGATGTCGAGCCCGTTCTGCACGGTGACCGTGTTGAAGCGCGGGTTCACCACCTTGCCGAAGCCGACGGTCACGTGGCCCGCCACGGGCAGCGGCAGCCGGCCCCGGCGCGCGGCGAAGCCCTCGGGCAGCGCGCCGCCGCTGCGCGGCGGCGGGAGCGTCGCCACGAACTCGGCGAGCCTGCGCTGCTGCACGGCGGCCTCGGCCGCGGCGCGCTCGTGGAACCCGCGGGCGGTGCGCAGGGCCGCGAGCAGCGTCTCGCGCTCCTCGCGCAGCTCGGCGGCGTCCGCCCGCCGCTCCGCCGCCTCCTTCGCCAGGGCCGCGAGGCGCCCCGCCTCGAGCTGCCGCGCCGCGCGCGCACGCTCGCGCGCGTCGCGCGCCGCGTCG
>NZ_BAZG01000235.1 GCF_000964525.1 Anaeromyxobacter sp. PSR-1 | reverse complement strand
CGGCTGCTCGAGCTCGCCGACGAGCTGGATCGCGCCCGCTCGCCCGAGGGCACGGCGGCCCACGTGACGCCGCGGCGCCGCGGCGAGCGCCCGCTCCTGCTGGTCGCCGACGACGAGCGCGACGCCCGGGAGGTCCTGTCGCAGGTGCTCGAGCCCGAGTACGAGGTCGCCTCCGCCGCGGACGGCCAGGAGGCGCTGGACCTCGCCCGCGCCGAGCATCCGGACGTCGTGCTGCTCGACATCGCCATGCCGCGGCTGGACGGCTTCGAGGTGCTGGAGCGGCTCCGCCACGACCCGGCCACCGCCGACATCCCGGTGATCTTCGTGTCGGGGCGCGGCGACGACGCCGTGAAGGTGCGCAGCCTGGACCTCGGCGCGGTGGACTACCTGCAGAAGCCCTTCTCCGAGCGCGAGCTGCGCGCCCGGGTGGAGCGGACGCTGCGCCTGGTGCGCTCGCAGACCGCGCTCCGGGAGCTCGCCCAGACCGACGCGCTCACCGGCCTCGCGAACCTGCGCGCGTTCCGCGCCCGCGTGGACGAGGAGGTGAAGCGGGCCCGCCGGTACCGCACGCCGCTCACCTGCGTCATGGCCGACATGGACAACCTGAAGCCCATCAACGACGCGCTGGGGCACGCCGCCGGTGACCGCGCCATCGCCGCGGTGGCGGCGGTGATCCGCGAGGAGCTGCGCGAGACCGACTTCGGGGCGCGCTACGGCGGCGACGAGTTCGTGATCCTGCTCCCGCACACCACCGGCGAGGAGGGGCACGTGTTCGCCGAGCGCGTCTGCACCCGCCTGCACGAGACCGTGCTGGAGGTGTCCGGGGAGCGGGTCCCGCTGGGCGCGTCGTTCGGCGTCGCCTGCCTGCCCGAGGAGGACGGCGACGACGGGGGCGCCGACGCGCTGGTGCGCGCGGCCGACGCGGCGCTGTACGTGGCGAAGCGGGCCGGGCGCGGGCGGGTGGCGCTGGCGGCGGCGGAGCCGCGCGCGTCCGCGAGCGCCGGCTGAGCCGCGGGCCGGCCCGCGCCGCTCGTGCCCCTACGCCTTGGCGGCCGCCGCGGGATCGCCCTCGGACGCCTCGCCGCGCGACCGGGCCTCGGCCGCGTAGCGGTTCAGCTTGTTGTAGAGCGTCTTCTCGCTGATCCCGAGGATCTCGGCGGTGCGCGCCTTGTTGCCGCCGTTCCGCTGCAGCGAGGCGAGGATGTACTCCTTCTCGACCTTGTCGACGGGCAGCCCCAGGGGCACGCGCAGCGTGGCCGCCTCCGGGCGGCTGGCCTGCATGTCGGGCGGGAGCTGCTCCTCGCCGATCACCTCGCCGTCCACCAGGATCATCGCCCGCTCCACGGTGTTGCGGAGCTCGCGGATGTTGCCCGGCCAGGCGTAGCCTTGCAGGACGGCCATGGCCGCGGGTGAGACGCCCTGCACGTGCTTGCCGGTCTCGGCGTTGAACTTCTCGATGAAGTGGTGGACGAGCAGCGGGACGTCCTCGCGCCGCTCCTTCAGCGTGGGGAGCAGGATGCTGAACACGTGCAGCCGGAAGTAGAGGTCCTCGCGGAAGCGGCCGCGGCGGATCTCCTCCTTCAGGTCGCGGTTGGTGGCGCAGATCACCCGCACGTCCACCTCGACCTCGGAGCGCCCGCCCAGCCGGCGGATCTTCCGCTCCTCCAGCACGCGCAGGAACTTGGCCTGCAGCTCGAGCGGCAGCTCGCCGATCTCGTCCAGGAACAGCGTGCCGTTGTGCGCCAGCTCGAAGTTCCCGAGCCGCCGCTGGTCGGCGCCGGTGAACGCGCCGCGCTCGTAGCCGAACAGCTCGGACTCGATGAGCGTGGCCGGGATGGCCGAGCAGTTCAGCGCCACGAACGGCTTGTCCTTGCGGGGCGACAGGTTGTGGATGGCGCGCGCCACCACCTCCTTGCCGGTGCCGCTCTCCCCGGCGATCACCACGCTGGCGTTCGAGGGGGCCACCTTCTTCACCAGCTCGAAGACCCGCTGCATGGCCGGGCCGGAGCCGATCATGTCGGTGCCCGGGGCGAGGGCGGCGATGCGGCGCCGGAGCAGCTGCACCTCGCGCATCGTCTCCTTCTTCTCCAGCGCCCGCTCCAGCACCAGGCGCAGGCGCGGCACCTCCAGCGGCTTCTCGATGAAGTCGAACGCGCCCTCGCGGATGGCCTGCACCGCGGTCTGGATGGTGCCGCGGCCGGTGAGCAGCACCACCGGGCAGTCCGGCAGCTCGGCGCGCAGCGCGCGCAGCAGCCACAGGCCGTCCATGTTCGGCATCACCAGGTCGGTGAGGATGACGTCGGGGTGGCCCTCGATCGCGCGCCGGAGCGCCTCGGTGCCGTCGCTGGCGGTCTGGACGTCGTAGCCCCAGCGCTGGGTGAGCTCCGCCAGCGCCTCCCGGCTGTCGGTCTCGTCGTCCACGATGAGGACGCGGTATCTCATGAGCGATCGTTCCTCGGCAGCCGCAGCACCGAGCGCTGCTCGCCGCCCTCGCGGATGACCTCCAGGCTGCCGCCCAGCGCCTCCGCCGCCGCGGCGGCCACCCCGCTGTAATACCCGCTCTCCGGCCCGGGATCACCCGGGCTCTGGTCCAGGCGCACCACCGCCCACTCCCCCTCCGTGGCGGCCCGGACGGCCAGGCGGCCGCCCTCCGGCGTGGTCGCGACCGCGCGGGCGAAGGCGCCGAGGAGCAGCCGCCCGAGGCGCGCGGCGTCGGCCACGCTGCGCACGGCGCCGGCGTGGGCGTCCACGGTGAGCGCGATGCGCCGCCGGCGGGCGTCGTGGCCGAGCAGGCAGGCCGCGTCGGCGAGCAGCGAGCCCACGTCGGTGTAGCCGAGCGGCGCCGACGGATCGGCGACGTCCACGAGGCGCCGCAGCACCTCGTTCACCCGGCCCACCTGGTCGCGCAGCGCGCCGAGGTGCGAGGCCGCGGCTCCGCTGGCCTCCGGCGATCCCGAGAGCTTCTCCGCGAGCAGCGCGAGCTGCAGCGACATGGCGTTGAGCGGGTTCTTGATGTCGTGCGCCACGCCGGCCGCGATCCGGGTGAGCCCCTCCGAGCGCGCCGCGTGCTCGAGCCACTCCTGGCCCTCCGCCGGCCGGACCAGCAGGAGCGCCCCCGCGCTCGCCGGGATGCGCTCCAGCTCCACGGCGTCCCCCCCGTCCGGCCCCTCCAGCCGCGCGATCGGCGGCCCTTCCCCCGCGAGGAGCGCGCGCAGCGCCGGGCTTCCCTCCGCCCTGGCGCGCAGCGCGCCGGTGGGGTCGCCACCCTCGAGGCCCAGGCCGGCCAGGAACCCGGGATCGGCCGCGATCACGGTTCCGGCGGGGTCGACGAAGGCTGCGCCTGCTGAAAGGTAGGTGTGCATACGCTCGCTTGCCGCGGCCCGGGGTGGGCGTGAGATGCGTACGGACTCCGCTTTTTTCAAGCCTGCTGGGAGGATAGCCTGCTAACGGAGGTTGCGTGACCCCGACTGTCGGCCTCCGGCGCGCCGCGCCGGTCGTAACCCTGTGTTTACTCGCGGGATGTGCCTCGGTGACGCGGACGCCGGCGATCGGCCCGTCCGCGCCCGCGGCGCCCGCGACGTCCGCCCCGGCCGGCTCCCCCGTCGCGGGCGCGCTGCCCTCCATCCCCCGCGCGGTGGCCGCCGCGCCGAAGGTGGATGCCCCGGTCCGGAGCGAGGCGCGCGTCACGCTCGCGGCGGTGGGCGACGTGCTCATGCACGACGCGGTGAAGCGCGCCGCCGAGGCGCGCCGGGCCGACGCGCCCGACGGCGGCTACGCCTGGCTGTTCGCGCCCATCGCGGACCTGCTCGGCGCCGCCGACCTCACCTTCGCGAACCTGGAGACGCCCATCGCGCCCCAGGCGTCGCAGGGCTCGCGCGCGTTCGTGTTCAACGCGCCGCCCGCGGTGATCGCGGCGCTGCAACGCGCCGGCGTGGACCTCGTCTCGGTCGCGAACAACCACGCCATGGACCAGGGGCGCCGCGGCTTCGAGGAGACGCTGCGCTGGCTGCGGTCCGCCGGCCTCCCCTACGTGGGCGCCGGACCGGCGCCCCGCGCGGCGGGCCCGGTGCGGCTCGAGCGCAACGGCCTCTCGCTCGCATTCCTCGGCTACACGTACGGGCTGAACCAGGGTGGCAACGCCTGCCCGCCCGCGGCCGCCGCCTGCGAGCAGGTCGCCGAGCTGGACCGCGCCCGCATGGTGGAGGACGTGCGCGCCGCCGCGGCCGCGGCGGACGCCGTGGTGGTCTCGGTGCACTGGGGCGTCGAGTACCAGCAGGCGCCGCGCGCCGACGAGGTGGAGCTGGCGCACCGGCTGGCCGACGCGGGCGCGCTGGTGGTGCTCGGCCACCACCCGCACGTGCTCCAGCCGATCGAGCTGTACCGGCGCCCCGACGGCCGCACCGCGGTGATCGCCTACTCGCTCGGCAACTTCGTCTCCAACCAGTCGCGCAACTACGTCGCCGGGGTGACGCCGGACGCCGTGGCCGCCACCCGCGACGGCGCGCTGCTGCGCGTCACGCTCGCGCGTCGCGACTACGGCCGCGGCGTCGAGGAGGTGGAGGTCGCCGGGGCGGACTTCCTGCCGCTCTGGACCGAGAACGACACGGTGGAGATCGACCGGCGCAAGGAGCCCGCCCGCCGGCCGGCCATCCGCGTGGTGGCCGTGGACCGCGCGCTGGCCTCGGTGCGCGCCGAGCTGGCCGCCCTCCCCGACCCGCTGCCCGAGGCGGACCGCGCCCGGTACGTGGCGCTCCGGCGCCGGGAGGAGCTGTACCTGGCCCGCCGCGCCGCGGTCGCCGGGGTGATGGGCGAGGACCTGCTCCGCACGCTCGGCCCGGCCGAGCTGGCCGGCCCCGAGGCGCCCGCGCCCGCCGCGCCGGCGGCCGCGCCGCCCCCGGCCCGGGCGGCGCCCGCGGCGGCTACTCCGTCCGCCGCGCCGTGACCGGGTGCGGGACGCCGGTGTCCGGCGGCTGCACGTCGGGCCGCGCCGGCACCTTCAGCTCGACGAGCTCGATCCCGAGCCGCTGCGCGAACTCGAAGATGCGCGCGTCCCGGTAGAACTCGCCGAAGACGATGCGGCGGCACCCGGCGTTCGCGATGAGCTTGAAGCAGGGCCAGCAGGGCGAGGCGGTGGTGTAGATGCTGGCGCCCTCGATGGCGACGCCGTTCTTGGCCGCCTGGATGATGGCGTTCGCCTCCGCGTGGACGGTCGCCACGCAGTGGCCGTCCTCCATCATGTGGCCGGCCTCGCTGCAGTGGGGCAGCCCGCGGATGGAGCCGTTGTAGCCGGTGGAGAGGATGGTCTTGTCGCGCACCAGCACCGCGCCCACGTGCTTGCGATCGCAGGTGGCGCGGGTGGCGACGACCCGCGCCACGTTCATGAAGTACTCGTCCCAGCTCACGCGGTTGTCCATCCGTCCTCCCTGGTGCGGCCGGCCATCCTACCCCACGGGGCCGACGCCCGGCGGCCGCCGCGGCATACCATGTCGCATGGTCCGCCCTGCCCTGGCGCTGCTCGCCGCCTCCCTCCTCGTTCCGTCCGAGGCCCTCCCGCAGGACGGGGCACCCGCGGCCGCGCCCGCCGCCCCGCCGGCCTCCGAGCCCGTCGGCCAGCTCCCGCCCCCCGCGCCATCCCCGATCCCGCGCCCGCGGCCGGCGACAAGTCCGGCGGGAAGGCGAAGGAGGGCAAGGACGCGAAGCCGGCCAGGCCGCTGCCGCGCGCCTCGGTCCTCGAGGAGGTGGTCGGGACGGTGAAGGAGGTGGATCGCGCGCACCACCGGCTGACGATCGACGCCGCGGCCGGGCCCATCACCCTCACCGTGGACCGCAACACGCTCGTGTACGGGCCGGCCGGCCTCACCACGGTGCTCGACGTCGT
>NZ_BAZG01000236.1 GCF_000964525.1 Anaeromyxobacter sp. PSR-1 | reverse complement strand
GCGTGGGCGCGGGCTTCGCGCCCGGGACCGGGGCCGCGGGCGCCGGCGGCGCGGGCGCGGGGGCCGGCGCGGTGGCGACCGCCGGCATCGGCTCGGCCGCGGGCGGCTCCGGCGGCGCCTCCTTGCGCGGCAGCCACTGCTCCGGCCGCTTCTCGCCGAGCCGCACCAGCTTCGCCACGATGGGCTTCTGCTCGAGGTCGAGCTCGGGGCCCTGCTGGCGCGCCAGCGCCCACGCGATCAGCCCGGCGTGGACCATCAGCGAGGCCAGCACCGCCGGCCACATCCTGTCCCGCCGCCCGAGGGCGGTCGCGACCGGGATGCTCATCGCCTGCGGGCCTCCCGCTCGGGCTTCACCCGCTCCGGCGCGGGGTTCGTGATCATCCCCACGTTCACGATCCCGGCGCGCTGCACCGTGGCCATCACGTCCACCACGAAGCCGTACGGCAGCGTCTTGTCGGCCATCAGGTACAGCTCGTGCTCCTTCTGCGCGCGCGAGTTGGCGCGCAGCTTGTCCTCGAGCTCGTCGTAGGCCACGTGGGCGGCGTCCTCGGTGGTGCCGAGCCACAGGCTCTTGTCCGACTTGATGGAGAGGACGAGCTTCTGCTCCTGCGCCTCGACGGCCTTGGCGCGCGCGTCGGGCAGGTTCACCTCCACGCCCTGCTGGATGAGCGGCGCCGTCACCATGAAGATGATGAGCAGCACCAGCATCACGTCCACGAGCGGCGTGACGTTGATCTCGGTGAGGGACTGGCGGCCCGAGCCGCCGGAGGACATCGCCACGGCTCGCTCCCCTAGCTGAAGAAGTGCCGCCGAACGATGTTCAGGAAGTCGTTCGAGAAGTTGGTCATCTCGCTGTCGAGCACGCGGATCTTCGACAGGAAGAAGTTGTAGGCCACCACCGCCGGGATGGCGGCGAACAGGCCGACCGCGGTGGCGATGAGCGCCTCGGAGATGGGCTTGGCCACCGTGGCCAGGTTCGCGTTGCCCATCCGGTAGATGTCGTGGAACGCGCGCATGATGCCCCACACCGTGCCGAACAGGCCGACGAACGGCGCGGCGCTGGCGGTGGTGCCCAGGAACGGCACCTGGCGCTCCAGCGCGGTGACCTCCGAGGCGGCGGCCCGCTTCAGCGCGCGCTCGACGTTCTCGATGCCGCCGAGCTGGTCGCTCATGGCGCCCGGATCCGCCTCGTTCTTGCGGGCGGTCACCTTCGAGAGCTCGACGTAGCCCGCCCGGAACACGTGCGACAGCGGCGAGGCGCCGAGCGACTCCGCCGCCTGGTAGATGGCGTCGAGCCGCTTGGACTGCCAGAAGGTCTCGAGGAACTTCACCGACTGGTCCTGGGCGCGCCGGATCTGGAGCCACTTCTTCACGATGATGGCCCAGGACACCGCGGAGGCGCCCAGCAGGAGCGCCAGCACGCCGATGCCGATCGGGCCGGAGTTGGTGGCGATCTCGAGGTAGTTGAGGCCGTCGGCCGCGGCCAGGGGCACGCCGGCGGAGGGCAGGAGCTGCGAGAGGGCGAGTTCGGTCATGTGCAGGTCGGGAAAGGGGTTCTCTAGCATGGACGCGCCCGCTCGGCTGCGCCTCTCCCCGACCCCCCATTCTCCTCGGGATCCGGGGCGCTCGACAGTAAACGCCCGGCGGGCCGTTTCCCCTCCCGAGGCGGCACCGACATGTCGCACCCGCCAACCGTGGCCGCGGCGCCACGGCCGTGCGCCGGGTTCACCCCTCGATCGTGCCCCCGCACGTGCATAATCCCCGCGCTTCGGCCGTCAGGGGGGTGGCACGTCCGTTGCTCATTTCCGGGGTGCCCGGCCCCGTCGCGGTCCGGAGCCCACGCTGGAGGACTTCCGATGAGACGCCTCGCCCTTCTGCTCGCCGCCTCCGCCCTGGGAGCCGGCTGCACCGTGTCCACCGACGACGGCGGCTACTACTGCGTCGACGCCGACCGGACCATGACGATCGAGTGGCCCAGCTTCCTGCTCGCCAACGGCGCGCAGGCCGGCTGCCGCGACGCCGGCGTCGCCTACGTCGACATCTACATGAACGACCAGCGCGTGCAGGGGCCGGTGTCCGGCGGCTGGAACTGTTCCGACGGCGGCGCCACCATCACCTACGTTCCGGCCGGGACGCACCTCGTCACCGTCGAGGGCATCGCCGCCGACGGCTCGACCATCCTGCTCCGCGACGAGCGCTCGGTGACGCCGTACGACTGCGGCGACACGCGGGTGGGCATGCAGCCGGCCGAGGGCACGTTCGACCTCGCCTACTCCTTCACGCCCACCAACGTGTGCACCACCGGCTCGTACATGTTCTTCTCGGTCTACGACGCCATCGCCGGCGTGGTCGCGGCGCAGGTGGACGAGACCAGCGCGAACCCGGCCCTCTACGCCTGCGGCGATCCGATCACCTTCGTGCTGCCCGCCGGCGCGTTCACGCTCACCCGCACCGAGGAGTCGGTGTACTCGGGCGGCGCATGGCTCCCGACCGCGGCGAACTGCAACGCGACCAACTTCAACGTCGCGCCCGCCGCGCTGTCCACCGTCTCGGTCCCGCTCGCGGACAGCAACGCCTTCTGCCCGGCCCGGACCGCGGCGCCGCCGCCGGCCCGTCGCGCGCCGAAGGGCCCCGCCACCACGCTGCCGTAGCCGAACGCGACGCCGAGCCGTCCTCGAGCGCGGGCCCTGGAGCCGGGGCCCGCGCTCCGTCGTCCGGGGGCCGGCGCGGCGGGCGAGCGCGCGGGGGGCCGCCGGAGTAGACTCCCCGCCGTGTCACGCATCGGCATCTTCGACTCCGGCGTCGGCGGGCTCACCGTCCAGCGCGCCATCCTCGCAGCGCTCCCCTCGGCGGACACCGTCTACCTCGGCGACACGGCCCGCGTGCCCTACGGCACGAAGTCCGCGGAGACGGTGACGCAGTACTCGCTGCGCAACGCGCGGGTGCTGGCGCGCCGCGAGATCGACCTCCTCGTCGTCGCCTGCAACACCGCCTCGGCGGTGGCGCTGCCCGCGCTGCGCGCCGAGCTGCCCGTGCCCGTGCTCGGCGTGGTGGACCCGGGCGCCCGCGTGGCCGCGAAGGCCTCGCGGACCGGGCGCATCGGCGTGATCGGCACGCAGGGCACCGTGGCGAGCGGCGCCTACCAGGAGGCGATCCGCCGCGAGCGCCCCGGCGCGGAGGTGGTGGCGCGCGCGTGCCCGCTGTTCGTCCCGCTCGCGGAGGAGGGCTGGACGGATCCGGACGACGAGGTGGTGCGCGGCGTGGTGCACCGCTACCTCGACCCGCTGCGCGGCGCCGGCATCGACACGCTGGTGCTGGGCTGCACGCACTACCCGCTGCTCCGCGCCGCGATCGCGCGCGAGCTGCCGGAGGTGCGGCTGGTGGACAGCGCCGAGGCGATCGCCGAGGAGGTGCGCGCGCGGATCCCGGCGGTGGCGGGCCGCACCGGCGTGCACCGGTTCCTGGTGACCGACGTGCCCGAGCGCTTCCTGGCCGTGGCGGGCCGGTTCCTCGGACGCACCGTGGAATCCGCCGAGCACGTGGACGTGTAGTGTGAGCGCCGCGCCCGGCGGGCGAGCTAGCTCACCGCAGCGTCAGGGGATTTCGACCGGGGCGCGCTTGATGGCAGGGGGGCGCCGGCGGTACAGTCCCGCTTCGCGATGGGTGCCGACGCCAGCAAGAAGATGGTTGTGGGCTTCAACCACAACATCAAGCACAAGGGGAAGATGTACCACATCCAGACCGAGGACTCGGGCCTGGACAACCCCCACATCATCACGCACCTGTTCGTGGGCGGGAACATCCTCGCCTCGAAGAAGACCTCGTACGCCGACATCGTCGCCGCCGAGAACCTCGCGCAGGTGGTGCGCGAGCTGATGGAGGAGCAGCACAAGGAGATGCTGCGCAACCTCATCAACGGCGTGTACGACGACATCGACGCGGCGAGCGCGCAGCAGGCGCAGGCGTTCCAGCCCGGGCAGATCGAGGCCGACGGGCGCACCGTCCGGCTGCAGCCCGGCATGACGATGCCCGCGCCGCGCGGCGCCGCGCTGCCGCCCGAGGTGCTCGCCGCGCGCCAGCAGCCCGCGCCGGCGCTCCGCAACGACGGCGCCGAGACGCTGTTCGGCGAGGACCTGATCAGCGAGCGCAGCCTCGACGAGGTGATCCTCTCGTATCTCGCCGAGGACCTCGGCGAGCGGAAGTGACGTCGCGTCCGGCACTCCCCAGGCCGGCCCGGGAGCGTCCGTGATCCAGCTCTTCCACGTCACCAAGGAGTACCCGGGCGACGGGCCCGCGCTCCAGGACGTGACCCTCGAGGTGGACAAGGGCGAGTTCGTGTTCCTCACCGGCCCGTCGGGCGCGGGCAAGTCCACCCTGCTCAAGCTGGTGTTCTGCGACGAGGCGCCCACCAGCGGGCAGCTCCTGCTGTTCGGCAAGAACGTGGCGAAGATCGGCGCGCGCGCGGTCCCCTACCTGCGCCGCAACATCGGCGTGGTGTTCCAGGACTTCAAGCTCCTGCCGCAGCGGACCGTCGCCGAGAACGTGGCCCTGCCGCTGGAGGTGCAGGCCATGCCGGAGAAGGAGATCCGGCGCCGGGTGAAGCAGCTGCTCCGCTCGGTGGGCCTCGAGCACCGGGCCGAGAAGTTCCCGCCGTCGCTCTCCGGCGGCGAGCAGCAGCGGGTGGCGGTCGCGCGCGCGCTCGCGCCGGCGCCGGCGCTGCTGCTGGCCGACGAGCCCACCGGCAACCTCGACCCGGAGCGGACGCTCGAGGTGATGCAGCTGCTCGCCGACGCGAACGCGCGCGGCACGACCGTGCTGGTGGCGACGCACGACCGCTCGCTGCTCGAGCGCTACAAGCGGCGGGTGGTGCTGCTGGAGCGCGGGCGGCTCGTCTCCGACGGCGACTCGATCCGCCGCGCCCCGGGCGCCGGCGCGGGCGCGGGGAGCTGACCGGTGCCGCTCCGCCCCGTCTATTTCACGCGGCGCGCCGTCGAGGCGCTGGTGCGCGGGCCCTACGTGGCCATGGTGGGGACCGCGACCATCTTCGTGGCGCTGTTCTCGATCGGCCTGCTCGCCGCGGCCCTGGGCGGCGCCGAGCGGCTGCTGGCGGCCTGGGCCGGCGAGGTCCGCATCTCCGCGTACCTCGCGCCGGGCGCCGACCTCGCCGCGGTGCGCGAGGCGGCCGCGGCGGTCGCGCCCGGCCGCGCCATCACCGCGGTCACGGCGGCCGAGGCGCTGCGCGGGCTCGCCGCCGAGCTGGGAGAGCAGGGCCGCGTGCTGGAGGGCGTCGGGCCGGGCGTGCTGCCCGACGCGGTGGAGGTCTCGGCGCCCGGGATCTCGCTCGCCGAGGCGCGCGGGCTGGCCGGGCGGCTGCGGGCGCTCCCGGGGGTGGCCGAGGTGGACTACGGCACCGCCTGGCTGGAGAAGCTGGAGCGGTTCCTCGCCCGGGCGCGGGTCGCGGCGGTGGCGCTGTTCGCGGCGCTCGCGCTCGCCACCGCGGTGCTGGTCTCGAACACGCTCCGGCTGGCGGTGTTCGCGCGCCGGGACGAGATCGAGATCATGAAGCTGGTGGGCGCCACCGACGCGTTCGTGTCGGCGCCGTTCCTGATCGAGGGGGTGCTGCAGGGCCTGCTCGGCGGCGGGCTCGCGGTGGGGGCGCTGCTGGCGG
>NZ_BAZG01000237.1 GCF_000964525.1 Anaeromyxobacter sp. PSR-1 | reverse complement strand
AGGCGATCCCGCTCGGCGGCGCGGGCGGCCGCGCGCAGCTGCAGCGCGGAGGCGCCCTCGCCGAGCTCGGCGGCGCGCAGGATCTCCGCCGCGGCGAGGTCCGCCTCGGGCACGCGATCGCGCGGCGCGAGGCGCAGCGCCTCCTCGAAGCGGGCGCGCGCCTGGTCCAGGCTGGTGGCGTCGTCCAGCGCCATGAGCGCGAGCCCCTCGGCGCGGAGCCGGCCGGCCTCCGGCGCGTGGCGGCGCGACAGCAGCAGCCAGCCCGCCGCGACCACGACCGCCACGGCCGCGACGACCAGCGGGATGAGCCACTTGCGCCGGGCGCTCCACCGCAGCCGGGCCTCGAAGGTGCCGACGGTGTCCTTGCGCAGGACCGGCGCCCGCGTCACCGCCGCCTGCGTGGGCTGCGGCTTGTACACCGTGGGCCCGGACCGCACCGCGCGGGGGGGCTCGGGCGCGTACGCGCGGGGCGCGGCGCGCGGCGGCTCCGGCTCCGCCTCGGGCTCCGGCGCGGGCGGCGCCGGCGGCGGCGTCATGGCCGGCGGCTCGGGAGGCGGGGCGGGGCTGGCGGCCGGGCGGGCGGCCTCCGGTGGACGCGCGGTGAACACGTGCTGGCAGCGCGTGCACTGGACCGCGGAGCCCTCGGGCGCGAGCAGCGCCTCGTCGAGCTCGTAGAGCGTCGAGCAGCGTTCACATCGGATGAGCAAAACGTTCCTCCGCCCCCGGGTGGAGGAGCCTACCCCAGGGCCGGTCGGGTCGCTACGGCGCTGCCTCGATCCGGAGCGCGCCGCGCGCCTGCTCCAGGCGGCGGGGGCCGATACCGCGCACGCGGCGGAGGTCGTCCGCCGTGCGGAACGGCCCGTCCTGCTCCCGGCTGCGCACCACCGCCTCGGCGAGCCGCCGGGAGAGCCCGGGGACGTGGGCCAGCTCGCGCGCGCCGGCGGTGTTCGGGTCGATGGGTAGCCCCAGCACCAGGCGCTCGTCCGCCGCGAGCGGGCGGCGGTCCCCGGGGTCCGCGGCGCAGCCGAGCCAGTGGCGCGGCGGCACGCCGCGGCCGGCGGGCGCGCAGGCGGGCGGCGCGGGCGGGGACTCCACCTGGACGCGGAAGCGCGCGGGCAGCAGGACGGCGGCGAGCACCAGGGCGAGCGCGACGCGGCGTGGCATGCGGCCCGCCCGCTGCAACCGGGGAGCCGGCCGGGCCACGGGGCACACACCACGGCGGGTGCCCCGGCGGGAAGCGACGGCGGCCGCCGCGCGGACGGTGTAGGAAGGCGCCGCCGGTCCATCCCTGCACGGAGCGCCCATGGAAACCCTCCTCCTCGACGGCGAGACCCTCACGCTGGAGCAGGTCCGCGCGGTCGCGACCGGGGCCGCCCGCGCGGCGCTCGCCCCCGCGGCGCGCGAGCGCGTGCGGCGCTCCCGCGCGCTGGTGGACGCCCGGCTGGAGGACGGCGAGGCGCACTACGGGATCAACACCGGCTTCGGGACGCTCGCCGAGGTGCGCATCCCGCGGGCCGACCTCGAGCGGCTGCAGCGCAACCTGGTGCTCTCGCACGCGGCGGGCGTGGGCGCGCCGCTGCCGCTCGCGGAGGCGCGCGCGCTGGTGCTGCTGCGCGCCAACGTGCTCGCGAAGGGGGTCTCGGGCATCCGCGAGCGCACGCTGGACCTGCTGCTCGCCATGCTGGAGCGCGGCGTGGTGCCGGTGGTGCCGGAGCGCGGGTCGGTGGGCGCGTCGGGCGACCTCGCGCCGCTCGCGCACCTGGCGCTGGTGCTGATCGGCGACGGCGAGGCGTTCCTCGCGCCGCCGGGCGCGGCGGGCGCACCGGAGCGGCTCCCGGGGGGCGAGGCGCTGCGGCGCGCGGGGCTCGAGCCGGTGGTGCTGCAGCCGAAGGAGGGCCTCGCGCTGGTGAACGGGACGCAGGCCATGGCGGCGGTCGGCACGCTGGCGCTGCTCCGCGCCGAGCGGCTGGCGGCGCTCGCGGACCTGGCCGGCGCCATGACGCTGGAGGGGCTGCTCGGCTCGCACCGGCCGTTCGCGCCGGAGATCCAGGCGGCGCGCGGCCAGCCCGGCCAGATCGCCGCCGCCGCGCACCTGCGCGCGCTGCTGGCCGGCTCCGAGCTGAACGCGTCGCACCAGGGCCCCGGCTGCCACAAGGTGCAGGACCCCTACTCGCTCCGCTGCATGCCCCAGGTGCACGGCGCCGCGCGCGACGGCATCGGCTTCTGCCGGGGCGTGCTGGCGCGCGAGGTGAACGCCGCCACCGACAACCCGCTCGTCTTCCCGGACACCGGCGAGATCGTGTCCGGCGGCAACTTCCACGGGCAGCCGGTGGCGCTCGCGCTGGACGTGCTCGCGGTGGCCGCCTCGCACCTCGCCGCCATCTCGGAGCGGCGCGTGGAGCAGCTCGTGAACCCGTCGCTCTCCGGGCTGCCGCCGTTCCTGGCGCCGCAGCACGGGCTCAACTCCGGGTTCATGATCGCGCAGGTGACGAGCGCGGCGCTGGTCTCCGAGAACAAGGTGCTCTGCCACCCGGCCTCGGTGGACTCGATCCCGTCGTCCGCGGGCCGCGAGGACCACGTGTCGATGGGCATGACCGCCGCGCTGAAGGCGCGCCAGGTGGTGGAGAACGTCCGGACCTGCCTCGCCATCGAGCTGCTGGTCGCGGCGCAGGCGCTGGACCTCCGCGCCCCGCTCCGCCCCGCCCAGCGCGTGGCCGAGGCGCACGCCCGCCTGCGCGAGCGCGTCCCGCACCTGTCGGAGGACCGGGCGCTGCACCGCGACATCGAGGCGGTGTCGCGGCTGGTGGACGAGGGCGCGCTGGAGCTGTGAGCCTGGTCCCGGCCGCCGCCGCCCGGGCGGGCGGCAGCGCCGGCAGCCGCGCTACGCCACCGCCTGCGTGGGCGGGTTCAGGCAGAGCGCCCGGTTGAGCGCGATCACCGCCTGCTTGTAGTCCTTGCGGTCGATGACGAACTGCATGTTCGTCTGCCGCAGCGACTGCGAGAACGCGTTCACGTTGATGCCGTTCTCGGCGAGCGCCTGGGTGGCGCGGGCCAGCACGCCGGGGAACGCGATGTTGCTCCCGATGACGCACACGATGGCGGACGGGACCACCGTCACCTTCTGGTACTGGTTCTCGAGCTCCTCCACGAAGGCCGAGGAGACCGACTTCTCCCAGACCACGTGCGTGATCGAGTTCGCGTTGGTGGCCTTCAGGATGTACGAGATCCCGTGGCGCTGGAAGATCTCCATCACCCCGAGGTCGAAGCCCACCGTCCCGACCATCGACGGATCGTGGATCTCCACCGCGCTCACCTTGGGTGACCCGGCGATCACCTCGATGCGCGCCTGGCTGCCCACGTAGTCCTTGGTGATGAGCGTGCCGGGGTGCTCCGGCTCGAACGTGTTCTTCAGGCGGATGGCGATGCCGGCGAGCTCCATGGGCTTCGCGGCCTTCGGGTGGATCGCCTCCATCCCGACGTCGGCCAGCTGGTCGGCCACGTCGTAGTTGGTCATCCCGACCACCACCGTGTTCTGCGCCCCGACCAGCTCCGGGTCGGCCGAGGACAGGTGGTACTCCTTGTGGATGACCGCCTCGTCGGCCCGCAGCTCGACCGCGACCTTGCTGAAGGTGACCTCGGAGTACCCGCGGTCGAACTCCCGCATGATGCCCTCGACGCCCTTCGTGTACCCGGTGACCACCACCACCTGGCGGGTGACGTCCACGCCGGTGAAGCACTTGTGGATGCGCTCGTCGATGGTGAGCGGGTCGTCGTCGTCGAAGCCGGAGAGGTCCATCAGCGAGGCCTCGACGCCCTTCGCCCGGAGGATCTCCACGCTGTTGAACGCGCTGTGCGCCTCGCCCACCGCCGCGAGCATCTCGCGCGCCGCGAGCAGCACGCTGTCGCGGCGCACGTAGCCGCTCGCGAGCACGTGGCGCATCGAGTCGAGCAGCGCCCGCAGCTCCTTCATGCGCTTCTCGATGAACCCGTCGGCGCGGGCCAGATCGAGCCCGAGCGGCGCGAGGCCGGCGTTGATGGCCTTCAGCTTGCCGGTGAGCGCCTCGATGGCGCTGGTGAAGTCGCCGCCGTTCGCGAAGCGGGCGTACACGCCGGGCTCGCCGGTCTTCTTGTGCTCGAGGAGCTGGTTGGTGACGCCGGCGTAGGCGGAGACGACGTACACCCGGCCGTACACGCGGCTCGGGTCGCGCAGCATGATGTTGCGCAGCACCTCGTCGAAGCGGGACATCGAGGTGCCGCCGATCTTCTCGACGCTGATCATGCGAAGGGTTCCGGGGACTGGGTGGCGGTTCGGGGCTCGGGGCCTGGGATGGACGGACCGCGATGATACCCAAACGTGCGCCACATGCCACCCGCCCGGGCCGCGAACGGCGTGGCCGCCGAGCCGGACGGCGGCGGCGTCCCGGCCCGGAACGCGAGACGCCCGGACCCTCGCGCGTCGAGGATCCGGGCGCCGGGGCCCGCGGCCGGCCGGTGGCCGGCTAGGCGGCGAGCGCGGTGCGGCGGAGGTCGCCGCGCGCCGAGAACCGGAACGCGGTCACCGCGCCGACGCGGATCTCGTCGCCGTCCCGGAGGACGGCGGACCGGACGCGCACGCCGTTCACGAACGTGCCGTTCGTCGAGCCGAGGTCGGTGATCGTCCAGGCGCCGTCCTGCCGGCGGGCGATGCGCGCGTGCAGCCGCGACGCGCCGCGGTCGTCCACGGGCAGGTCGGCCTGGTCGGCGCGGCCGATGGTCAGGCCGTCGCTCAACCGCAGCACGCGCCCGAACGCGTCGAGGTGGCTCGCGAAGCTGCAGACGAGCGACGGCGCGGCGGCGGGTCCTGCCAGGTCGAAGGTGGCGAGCATGGGAGACTCCTCGGTCACTCCGAGATGGACACGTCGGCCGCGTTCAGGAAGACCTGCACGGGCCGGAACGACCGCCCGTTCACCGAGCACGACGCGTGCGTGACGCCGTCGGCGCCCGCCCTGCAGCGGTCGGCGGCGAGGCCGGCCTGGACCATGGGCCCGCAGGAGCCCGGGATGCCGCGCTCGGCGGCGCAGCCGCGGGGCGTGGACACGCGAGGGTCGAGCGAGTCCGTCGAGAGCGCCACGTACACGCCGGAGCCGTCGAACATGTTGCCGAAGTACGTCGCCTCGCTGAACCGCCAGCCGGCGACCTCCTCGGCGGTGACGGGGATGGCCTCGCCGGACGGGCCGTAGCCGCGGACCGAGATCTGGACGTGCTTGCCGAACGCGTTGGTGTGCGCGGCGAAGCAGGCGCTCACGAGCTCCTGCTCGGCGGCGGGGATGGTGCCGCCCTTGGCCCACTGCGGCGCGAGGCCCAGGCCGCCGCGCCACGTGTAGGTCTCGCCCCCGCGGGCGTACGACAGCTCCTGGCCGGCCGGCAGCGCACACTGCGCGAGGTACTTCATCACCATCGACGAGTACCCGGCGTCGCGGTCGAACCAGGCGGCGAACGCAGGCTGCGCGAGGGCGCTGCCCGTCAGGCCGCTCGCGGCGAGCCCGGAGGTGCCGGCGCCGAACGCCAGGCCGTTGTTGAGGCGGGCGCCGTTCGTGAACACGCCGTTCGTGAACACGCCGTTCGTGAACACGCCGTTGGTGAAGACGCCGTTCCCCAGGATGCCATTGGTGAAGACGCCA
>NZ_BAZG01000238.1 GCF_000964525.1 Anaeromyxobacter sp. PSR-1 | reverse complement strand
CGGCGGCGAGCGCGCGCCGAGCGGCGTGGCGCTGGTGGCGCGGGACCTCTCGGCGCAGGTGCGGCTCGACCGGCAGCTCGTGCGCTCCGAGAAGCTCGCCATGGTGGGCAGCCTGGCGGCGGGCCTGGCGCACGAGATCGGCACCCCGCTCAACGTGATCAGCGCGACCGCGGAGTTCCTGCTCCCCGACGCCGGCGAGGAGGCGCGCGCCCAGCTCCGCGGCATCGTCGCCGAGACCGAGCGCATCAGCCGGCTGGTCCGCGACCTGCTCACGTTCGCGCGCGCCACCTCGCCCGGCAAGACCGCCGTGGCGCTGCCCGGCGCGGTCGCGCGGGTGCTCTCGCTGCTGCGCATCACGCTGGAGCGCCGCCGCGTGCGCGTCGAGACCCGGCTCCCGGACGACCTCCCCGAGCTGCACGCCGACCCGGACGGCCTGCACCAGATCCTCCTCAACCTGGTGGTGAACGCCTCGCAGGCGGTGGCCGAGGGCGGGCGGGTGGTCGTGGCGGCGCGCGCGGTGGAGGAGGACGGGGAGCGCTCGGTCCAGCTCGAGGTGCACGACGACGGGCCGGGCGTCCCGCCCGCGCTGCGGGAGCGCGTCCTCGACCCGTTCTTCACCACCCGCGCCGAGGGCACCGGGCTCGGCCTGGCGGTGGTGGCGCGCATCGTGGCCGACCACGGCGGCGACCTCCGGGTCGGCACCGGGCCGCTCGGCGGCGCGTCGTTCACCGTGCAGCTCCCGGCCGAGGAGGTGCGATGAGCGCGGCGGAGGCGGCGGCGGCGGCGCCGCGGGCGGGCGCGCTGCGGGTCCTGGTGGTCGAGGACGACCCGCGCCTGCTCGACATCCTCACCCGGCACCTCGACCGCATGGGCTACGCGGTGCGCGGCGCCGGCGGCGCGGCGGCGGCGCTGCAGCTCCTCGAGGCGGCGCCCGCCGACGTGGTGCTCTCCGACGTGCGCATGCCGGGGATGGACGGCCGCACGCTGCTCGCCGAGGTGCGGGCGCGCCACCCGGACGCGAAGGTGATCCTCATGACCGCGTTCGGCAGCGTGGACGACGCGGTCGAGGCGATGCAGGCCGGCGCCTACAGCTACGTGGTGAAGCCGTTCAAGGTGGAGACGGTCGCGGCCGTGCTGCGCAACGCGGCGCGCGAGCTGGAGCTGCACCGCGAGGTGGACGGGCTGCGCCGCGCCGTGGCGGAGCGCTTCTCCGCCGACCGGCTCATCGGCGGCTCGGCCCGGATGCGCGAGGTGCGCCGGGCGCTGCGCGAGGCGGCCGAGGTGGGCGCCACCGTGCTCCTCACCGGCCGGAGCGGCACCGGCAAGGAGATGGCCGCCCGCGCCATCCACTACGGCGGCCCGCGCGCCGCCGGCCCGTTCGTGCCGGTGAACTGCGCGGCCATCCCCGAGCCGCTGTTCGAGAGCGCGATGTTCGGCCACCGCCGCGGCGCGTTCACCGGCGCGGTCGAGTCCCAGGCCGGCTTCGCGGAGCAGTCGTCCGGCGGCACGCTGTTCCTGGACGAGGTCGCCGAGATCCCGCCCTCGCAGCAGGCGAAGCTGCTCCGCATGCTGCAGGAGGGCGAGGTGACGCCGGTGGGCGCCGCCCGGCCGGTGAAGGTGGACCTGCGGGTGGTCGCCGCCGCGAACCGCGACCTCGAGCAGATGGTGGCGAAGGGGACGTTCCGCGAGGACCTGTTCTACCGGCTGAACGTGCTGCGCATCGAGCTGCCCACGCTCGCCGAGCGCGCCGAGGACGTGCCGGCGCTGGCGGAGCACCTCCTGCTCGCGATCGCGCGCGGCCACGGCCTGCCCGCGCTGGGCTTCACCCCCGAGGCGCTCGCCGCCCTGGAGCGCCACCGCTGGCCGGGGAACGTGCGCGAGCTGCGCAACGCGGTGGAGCGCGCGCTGCTCGCCGCGCGCGGGCGGCGCATCGACGTCGGCGACCTGCCCGCGGCGGTGCGGGCGCCGGCGGGGGCCGAGGCGGCGGCGCCGGCGGGCGAGGGCGGGCTCACGCTCGCCGAGGTGGAGCGCGCGCACGTCGAGAAGGTGCTCGCGATGGTCGGCTGGAACCGCTCCCTCGCGGCGCGGCTGCTCGGCATCGACCGCCGCACGCTGTTCACGAAGATCCAGCGCTACGGGCTCATCGGTCCGCTCCGCCCGGGCCCGGGCGGCGCCGCCGGCGACGACGAGGACGCGCCCGGCTGAGGGCCAACGTACAAGTCGATCCCACCGCCCCCCGCGCAAACCCGCCCCACCCCTCCTCCCCCGCCCCTGCGCGCCCGCGCGCAGCGGCACAGGCGCGCGCGCCGCCTCGCGAATCCGGCCGGGCGCGCCCGCGCGGCGCGCTGGCACCCCGGTTGCTGAAGCGGCCCCCGGCGCCCGCGCGGCGGGCCCCGGCCGTCCACGGTGGACGCCCCGGGCCGCGCGCCGGCGAAGGAGGCCCCATGGACGCTCTCACCCTCGCGCGGCTCCAGTTCGCGGTGACCGCCGGGTTCCACTTCCTGTTCCCGCCGATCACCATCGGCCTGGGCTGGCTGCTCGTGCTGGCCGAGTGGTTCGGCTGGCGGAAGCAGGACGCGGTCTACGTCGAGGTGGCGAAGTTCTTCGGCAGGCTGTTCGCGATCACCTTCGCGGTCGGCGTCGCCACCGGCATCGTGATGGAGTTCCAGTTCGGCACGAACTGGTCGGCCTACTCGAAGTTCGTGGGCGACATCTTCGGCGCGCCGCTCGCCGCCGAGGGCGTGTTCGCGTTCTTCCTCGAGTCCACCTTCCTCGGCCTGTACCTGTGGGGCCGCGGGCGGGTCTCGAAGGGCCTGCACTGGTTCTCGGCGCTCATGGTCGCGGTCGGCGCCACGCTGTCGGCGTTCTGGATCATCGTCGCGAACTCCTGGCAGCAGACGCCCACCGGCTACGTGGTGCGGAACGGCCGCGCCGAGCTGGTGGACTTCTGGGCGGCGGTCTGGAACCCGTCCACGCTGCCGCGCTACTTCCACACGGTGGTGGGCGCGCTGGTGGTGGGCGCGTTCGTGATGGCGGGGGTGGCCGCCTGGCACCTGCTCCGCGACCCCGCGTCGGCGTTCGCGCGCAAGTCCATGAAGCTCGCGGTCGCCTGGGGCCTGCTCGTCTCCTGCCTCGAGGTGATGCCGTTCGGCCACCTCCACGCGCAGCAGGTCGCGCGCACGCAGCCGGAGAAGTTCGCGGCCATCGAGGGGCTCTACACCAGCCAGACCGGCGCGCCGCTGGTGCTGTTCGCGGTGCCGTTCTCCGAGCCGCCGCGGCTGAAGGGCACGCTCGAGATCCCCGGGCTGCTCTCCTGGATGGCGTTCGGCGACACCGGCGCCCACGTGCAGGGGCTCGACCGGTTCCCGCCCGAGAACCGGCCGCCGCTCTGGCTCACCTTCGTGTCGTTCCACAACATGGTGGCGCTGGGCGTGTGGTTCATCGCGATCATGGCCTGGGCCGCGTGGCAGTGGTACCGCGGCCTGCTCTGGACCGACCGGCGCACCCTGCGCGCGCTGCTCGTCTCGCTGCCGCTGCCGGTGGTGGCCTGCCAGCTCGGGTGGGTGGCCGCCGAGGTGGGCCGCCAGCCCTGGATCGTCTACGGCCTGCTGCGCACCGGCCAGGCCCACTCGCCCACCGTGACCGCCGCCGAGATCGCGCTCTCGCTGGGCCTGTTCGGCCTGGTGTACCTCGCGCTCGGCGCGCTGTGGCTGACGCTGATGGTGAAGAAGGCGCGCGTCGCGCCGCGCCTCCCCGCCGCCGAGCAGGCGCGGGCCGCCGCCTGAGAGGAGACCGACCATGGATCTCAACGTCGTCTGGTTCGTGCTGGTGGGCGTCCTCATCGCCGGGTACGCGGTGCTCGACGGGTTCGACCTCGGCGTGGGCGTGCTGTCGCTGCTCGCCCGCGACGAGCAGGAGCGCCAGGTCCACCTGAAGTCGATCGGCCCGGTGTGGGACGGCAACGAGGTGTGGCTGCTCACCGGCGGCGGCGCGCTGTTCGCCGCGTTCCCGGTGGTCTACGCCACGGTGTTCAGCGGCTTCTACCTCGCGCTCATGCTGCTGCTGCTCGCGCTCATCGCCCGGGCGGTGGCGCTCGAGTTCCGCTCGCAGCTCGACGGGGCGGCCTGGCGGCGCGGCTTCGACCTCGCGTTCGGCGTCGGGAGCCTCCTCCCCGCGGTGCTGCTCGGCGTGGCGGTCGGCAACGTGCTGCGCGGCGTCCCGGTCACCGCCGCGCAGGAGTGGGCGGGCAGCTTCCTGGGCCTGCTCCACCCGTACCCGGTGCTGGTGGGGCTGGTGTCGCTCTCGATGTTCACGATGCACGGCGCGCTCTGGCTGCGCATGAAGTCCGAGGGCGCGCTCGAGGCCCGGATGGCCCGCTGGATCCCGCGGCTGTGGGGCGCGTTCGTCGCCACCTACGCCATCGCCACCGCCGCCTCGCTGGTGGAGGCGCCGCACCTGTTCGCCGGCGTGCTCGCGAACCCGCTCTTCCTCGCGCTGACGCTGCTGGTGGTGGCGTCGATCGCCGCGATCCCGGCGCTGAGCCGCCGCGGCGCGGCCGGCAAGGCGTTCCTCGCCTCGTCGGTGGCCATCGTCTCGATGATCCTCGTGGCGGCCGTCTCGATGTTCCCGCGGCTCGTGCCCTCCTCGATCGACCCGGCGAACAGCCTCACCATCTACAACGCGTCCTCCTCGCCCCGGACGCTGGCGGTGATGCTGGTGATCGCGCTGGTCGGGATGCCGCTCGTGATCGGCTACACCGTGCTCGTCTACCGCGTGTTCCGCGGCAAGGTCCGCCCCGGCACCGGCGGCCACTACGACGAGCCCGTTCGCGCCGTCCCGTCCTAGGGGCCGTCCCCGCCCCGAAGGTCCGGCGGCCCCCCTTCCGCCGGTCCCCGCCGCCTCGTCAACCGTGACCTCCAGGCACGGTTGACGAGGCGGTCCTCGCTGGTATCCTGCGCGCTCCGGCCCGGCGATGCCCTTCCTCGTCACCGACAGCGGCGTGCGCCTCGCGTACGCGGACCGCGGCGCCGGCGCGCCGCTCGTGCTGGTCCACGGCTGGTCGCTCTCCTCCGCCGCGTTCGGCGGGCTCGCCGCGCGGCTCCCCGGGCACCGGCTGGTCATGCCCGACCTGCGCGGCCACGGCGACTCCGGCCCCGCCGCCTTCGGGCTGGAGGACCTCGGCCGCGACCTCGCGCTGCTGCTGGATCGCCTCGGCCTCGAGGGCGCGGTGCTGGCGGGCTGGTCGCTCGGCGCCCAGGCCGCGCTCGCCGCGCTCCCCGCGGTGCGCCGCCGGCTGGCCGGGCTGGTGCTGATCTCCGGGACCCCGTGCTTCACGCTCCGTGACGGCTGGCCGCACGGCCTGCCCGCGCAGGCGCTGGAGGTGCTGGCGCACCGGGTCCGCCGCGATCCGGCGCGCGCGGCGGCCCGCTTCTTCGACGGCATGTTCGCGCCCGGCGAGCTCGACGGGCCGGCCGGCGCGCGCGCGGCGGCGCTCCGCGCCGCCATCCCGCCGCCCGCCGCGGCCGCGGCGCTGGCCGGCCTCGACGTGCTCGCCGCGGCCGACCTCCGGCCCGCGCTCGCCGCGGTCGATCTGCCCGCGCTCGTGATCCACGGCACGGCCGACCCGATCTGCCCGCCGGGCGCGGACGGGCGCT
>NZ_BAZG01000239.1 GCF_000964525.1 Anaeromyxobacter sp. PSR-1 | reverse complement strand
GTCGGTGCGGCTGTTCGAGGCGGCGGCGTGCGCGACGCCGATCGTGTCCGACCCGTGGCCCGGGATCGAGACCGTGTTCGCGCCCGGGCGGGAGCTCCTGCTGGCCCGCTCCACCGCCGACGCGCTCGCGATCCTGGAGCGGCTCCCGGAGGACGAGCGCCGGGCGGTGGGCGCGCGGGCGCGGCGGCGCGTCCTCGCCGAGCACACCGCGGCCCACCGGGCCGAGGCGCTCGCCGCCCACGTGCGCGAGGCGCGCGAGCGCGCGGCGCGGCGCCGGGCGCCGGCGCGGCGGCGCGAGCGGGTGGCGCAGGAGGATCCGGGCTAGCGGCCGAGGGGGATGGATGCGGATCGCGGTGGTGGGCGCGGGGTACGTGGGGCTGGTCACCGGGACCTGCCTCGCGGAGTCCGGCAACGACGTCAGCTGCGTGGACACCGACGCCGGCAAGGTCGAGCGGCTCCAGCGCGGCGAGGTGCCGATCTACGAGCCGGGGCTGGAGGAGCTGGTCCGGCGCAACCTGCGCGAGGGGCGCCTCCGCTTCGGCACCGACCTGGCGCAGGCGACCGGGCGCGCCAAGGTGGTGTTCCTCGCGGTCGGCACGCCCGAGGGCGAGGACGGCGACGCCGAGCTCCGCCACGTGATGGAGGCCGCCGAGGAGGTGGCGCGCGCGGTGAAGCACTACACCGTGGTCGCGACCAAGAGCACCGTGCCGGTCGGCACCGCCGGGCGCATCCAGGAGATCATGGCCCGCCGCGCCCGCTTCGAGGTGGACGTGGTCTCCAACCCCGAGTTCCTGAAGGAGGGGGCGGCGCTCGAGGACTTCCAGCGGCCGGACCGCGTGGTGGTGGGCGCGAGCAGCGACCGCGCCCGGCGGATCATGCGCGAGCTCTATGCGCCGTTCGTGCGGACCGAGCGGCCCATCCTGTTCATGGAGCCGCGCTCGGCGGAGATGGTGAAGTACGCGGCGAACGCGATGCTCGCGACGCGCATCTCGTTCATGAACGACATCGCGCTGCTCTGCGACAAGGTGGGCGCCGACGCGGAGCAGGTCCGGCGCGGCGTGGGCGCGGACACGCGCATCGGCTACCCGTTCCTGTTCCCGGGGATCGGCTACGGCGGCTCCTGCTTCCCCAAGGACGTGAAGGCGCTGCTCGCCACCGGCCGCCGCCACGGCGTGGACCTCGACCTGCTCCGCGCGGTGGAGAAGACCAACGAGCGCCAGAAGCGCCACCTGCTCGCGCGCGCGGTGCGACACTTCGGCGATCTCGCCGGCAAGGTGTTCGGGGTGTGGGGGCTCGCGTTCAAGCCGCGCACCGACGACATGCGCGAGGCGCCCTCGGTCGAGGTCATCGAGGGGCTGCTGGGCAAGGGCGCGCGAGTGCAGGCGTACGACCCGGTGGCCATGGACCGCGCCCGGCGGCGCTTCGGCGAGCGGGTGACGTTCGCGCCCGGGCCGTACGAGGCGCTGGAGGGGGCCGACGCGCTGTTCGTCGTCACCGAGTGGAGCGAGTTCCGCAACCCGGACTTCGAGCGCATGAAGGCCCTGCTCCGCGCGCCGGTGGTGTTCGACGGGCGCAACGTGTTCGAGCCCGAGGAGATGCGCGAACAGGGGTTCAGCTACTTCTGCATCGGGCGGGCGCCGGCCGCGGCGCGCTGAAGCACGGCCCCACCCGGACCCTCCGTCGTCCTGGCGGGCGCGCCGCGGGGGTCCCATCTTGTGGTGGAGGCCGCGACGGAGGCCCCATGAACGG
Organism: Anaeromyxobacter sp. PSR-1; assembly: GCF_000964525.1. Classification (GTDB taxonomy): domain Bacteria; phylum Myxococcota; class Myxococcia; order Myxococcales; family Anaeromyxobacteraceae; genus Anaeromyxobacter. Next base: position 3,852 of record NZ_BAZG01000239.1, on the reverse strand, counting down.
CGATCGCACCTGGCCTGGCCGACCCTACCCGCTGGGCGCGGCGTTCGACGGCGAGGGCACCAACTTCGCGGTCTACGCGCGCCACGCCGACGCGGTCGAGCTCTGCCTGTACGATCCCGCCGAGCCGGCCACCGAGCGGCGGCGCCTCCGGCTCGGCGCCCGCACCGGCCACGTGTGGCACGCCTACCTCCCCGGCATCGGCCCGGGCACGCCCTACGGCTACCGGGCGCACGGGCCCTACGAGCCGGAGGCGGGGCACCGCTACAACCCGGCCAAGCTCCTCGTCGACCCGTACGCGCGCGAGCTGACCGGCGAGGCCGACCTGCGCGGCGCGGTGTTCGGCTACCGGCGCGGCGCGCCGGACGAGGACCTCACCCCGGACCCCGAGGACTCCGCGCCGTGGGTGCCGCGCGCGGTGGTGGTGGGCAACCACTACGACTGGGAGGGCGACCGGCCCCCGTGCACGCCGCTGCACCGCACCGTCGTCTACGAGCTGCACGTGCGCGGCTTCACCATGCGTCACCCGGAGGTCCCGCCGGAGCTGCGCGGCACGTACGCCGGGCTCGCCTCCCCGCCCGCGCTCGAGCACCTGGCGCGCCTGGGCGTGACCGCCGTCGAGCTGCTGCCGGTGCACGCGTTCGTGGACGACGCGTTCCTGCTCCAGCGCGGGCTGCGCAACTACTGGGGCTACTCCACGCTCGCGTACCTCGCGCCGGAGCCGCGCTACGCGGCGCGCCGCGGCCCGGGCGAGCAGGTGAACGAGTTCCGCGGCATGGTGAAGGCGCTGCACCGCGCCGGCCTCGAGGTGATCCTCGACGTGGTCTACAACCACACCTGCGAGGGCAACCACCTCGGCCCGACGCTCTCGCTGAAGGGGCTCGACAACCGGACGTACTACCGGCTCGCGGGCGAGGCGCCGCGGTACTACGCCGACTACACCGGCACCGGCAACTCGCTCGACCTCACCCGGCCCCAGACGCTGGCGCTGGTGATGGACTCGCTCCGCTACTGGGTCACCGAGATGCACGTGGACGGCTTCCGCTTCGACCTGGCCGTCACGCTGGCGCGCGACCCGGAGACCTTCGACGAGGCCTCGCGGTTCCTGGCCGCGGTGCATCAGGATCCGGTGCTGCGGCAGGTGAAGCTCATCGCCGAGCCGTGGGACGTCGGGCCGGACGGCTACAAGGTCGGCGCGTTCCCGGTGATCTGGTCGGAGTGGAACGGGAAGTACCGCGACGTGGTGCGCCGCTTCTGGAAGGGCGACGGGGACCAGCAGCCGGAGATGGGCTACCGGCTCACCGGCTCGGCCGACCTCTACGAGCCCGCCGGCCGGAAGATCTACGCCAGCGTGAACTTCGTCACCGCGCACGACGGGTTCACGCTGCGCGACCTCGTCTCCTACGACCGCAAGCACAACGAGGCGAACGGCGAGGAGAACCGCGACGGGACCGACGAGAACTTCTCCTGGAACTGCGGCGTGGAGGGCGAGACCGACGACCCGGCGGTGCTGGCGCTGCGCGACCGCCAGCAGCGGAACCTCATGGCGACGCTGCTCGTCTCGCAGGGCATCCCGATGATCGCCGCCGGCGACGAGATGGGGAAGACGCAGCGCGGCAACAACAACGCGTACTGCCACGACGACGAGCTGGCCTGGGTGGACTGGGACCTCGACGAGCGGCGCCGCGCGCTGCTCGCGTTCACCCGGCGCATGATCCGCCTGCGCCTCTCGCAGCCGGTGCTGCAGCGGCGCGGCTTCTTCCGCGGCGCGCAGCTGTGGGACTCGTCGGTGAAGGACCTGGCCTGGTTCCGGCCGGACGGCACCGAGATGACCGAGGCGGACTGGGCCGAGCCGTTCGCGCGGTCCGTCGCGTTCCTGCTGGGCGGCGACGCCATCGCCAGCCCCGACGAGCACGGGGAGCGGATCGTGGGCGACACGCTTCTCGTGCTGCTCAACGCGCACCACGAGCCGGTCCGCTACGTGCTCCCGGCGGTCGAGTGGGGCCGGCGGTGGCTGGTGCTCGAGGACACCTGCGCCGAGCCGGACGGGCGGCACGGGCCGGTGGAGGCCCGGGGCGCGGTCCAGGTGGAGGCGCGCTCGCTCGTGATCCTGGCCCGGCCCGCCGAGGTGTGACGGCGGCCCACCGCGCGCGGCGCGGGCGTCCCGGGCCGAGGTCGCCTATGATCGCGCGCGCATGGACCCGACCAAGGCGAACATCCTGGTGGTGGACGACGAGCGGAACATCCGGCGCACGCTGCGGATGGTGCTCGAGGCCGAGGGCTACGCGGTGCTGGAGGCCGAGAGCGCCGAGCAGGGGCTGGAGGTGCTCCAGGCCGAGCCGGTGGACCTGGGCGTCTTCGACATCCGCCTCCCCGGCATGGACGGCCTGGCCCTGCTCTCCCGCGCCCGCGAGCTGTGGCGCGACCTGCCGGTCATCATGATCTCCGGCCACGCCGACACGAGCGACGTGGTGGACGCGGTGAAGCGCGGCGCCACCGACTTCTTCTCCAAGCCGGTGGACCGCGACCGCGTCCTCGTCTCGGTGCGCAACGCGCTCTCGCGCCGGGACCTCGAGGGCAAGGTGCAGGCGCTCTCCGCGCGCGAGCGCCGCTTCTCCGACGACATGCTGGGCGAGAGCCCGGCCATGCGGAAGCTGCGGGAGGACATCGGCAAGGTGGCGCCCACCAGCGGCCGCGTGCTGGTCCTGGGCGAGTCCGGCACCGGCAAGGAGCTGGTGGCGGCCGAGGTGCACCGGCAGTCGAGGCGCGCCGACGGGCCGTTCGTGAAGGTGAACTGCGCGGCCATCCCGTCCGAGCTCATCGAGTCGGAGCTGTTCGGGCACGAGAAGGGCAGCTTCTCGGGCGCCGCGGCGCGCCGGCGCGGCCAGTTCGAGGTGGCGCACGGCGGGACGCTGTTCCTCGACGAGATCGGCGACATGGGGCTGTCCGCCCAGGCCAAGGTGCTCCGCGCGCTCCAGACCGGCGAGGTGGTCCGCGTCGGCAGCGAGAAGGCGTTCACGGTGGACGTCCGGATCATCGCCGCGACGAACAAGGACCTGGAGGAGGAGGTGCGGAACGGCACGTTCCGCGAGGACCTGTTCTTCCGCCTGAACGTCGTGCCGCTCACCGTGCCGCCGCTGCGCGACCGGCTCGAGGACGTGCCGGTGCTCGCGGAGCGCTTCTTCCAGCTCGCCACGCGCGAGAACGGCCTGCGCCCGAAGCCCGTGGAGCCCGACGTCTACGACCGGCTGAAGCAGCACCGCTGGCCGGGCAACGTCCGCGAGCTCCGCAACGTGTGCGAGCGGATGGTGATCATGAGCGGCGAGCGCATCACCTCCGCCGACGTGCCGGAGACGGTCGGCCCGCGCGCCGCGCCGCCCCCGCCGCCCGGCTCCGCGGACCTGTCGCGGTACGGCGAGGTGCCGCTGAAGGAGCTCCGGGACCTCGTCGAGCGCGACTACATCCTGGCGCGGCTCGAGGAGCACGACTGGAACATCACCCAGGCCGCGCAGGCGCTCGGCGTCGAGCGCACCAACCTGCACAAGAAGATCAAGCAGCACGGGCTCTCCCGCGCCGGCCGCGCGCCGCCGAGGGAGGAGGCCGACGAGGCGGGCGAGGGCGACGCGGAGGCCTGAGGACGGCCTACTGGATCCGGTCCGCCGGCTGCTCCGCCCGCTTCTCGGACAGGCAGCGCCGCAGCGCCGCTTCGTCGGTCCACCCGCAGGCGCCGTCCGCCTGGCGCTCGCAGCGGGCCGCGACGTAGCAGGCGAACTCCGGCTTCATGATGCACGGCGAGACGAGGTCCTCGGCGGCGCACAGCTCCCCGGCGCAGCCGGTCCGCCGGCACGCGCCGGC
>NZ_BAZG01000240.1 GCF_000964525.1 Anaeromyxobacter sp. PSR-1 | reverse complement strand
CGCGAGGCGCCGGAGCGGACGGTGCGCGAGCCCACCCGCGTCGCCAAGGCCGAGCCCGCGCCGGCGCCCGCGACGCGGAAGCGCGACTCCGTCCTCGACTTCGAGAGCAACGACGCCGCGCTCGACGCCGCGCTCGGCGGGACGAAGCCCGGCGCACGCTCGGTGTACGTGCCGCCCGCGCCCGGCGGGGGCGCGCTGCCGGACCGCGTCTCCGACTCCCAGGTCAACGAGACCATCCTCGGACGCGTCTCCTCGCTGCAGCAGTGCGTGCAGGAGCAGAAGGCGCGGGATCCGGCCGCGTCCGGCGTGCTGAAGATGCGCTGGAGCATCACCCCCGACGGGTCGGTGCAGAACGCGAAGTGCGCCACGCCGGAGTACGCCTCCGGCCCGCTCGCCCAGTGCCTCTCGGGCGTGCTCCGGGGCACGAAGTTCCCGAGGTCGAAGAGCGGTCGCTCCGACGTGACCTTCCCGATCAAGTTCTAGCCGCGCGATCCGGGTTCACGCAGGGCGGGGGCCGGATCCGCCGGCCCTCGGACGGGCTCGGGGCCGGCGGGGCGGGGCGCTCCCCGTGGCGCCAGGCGGCCGCTCGCGCGTGCGGCCATCGGCGCCTTGACCCCGTCACCCCGCGCTGACATCTTCAGCCTCGCCGCTCGCGCCCCGCGACCTCCGAGGTGAGATGCCCTTCGAGCTGAAGCAGCCGAAGCAGCCTTCCGTCCCGGGCGCTCTCTACCGCCCGCTCGAGGAGATGGGGCTGGCCGAGCTGGAGGCGCTCCGGCTGGTGCTGCGCGGCGGCTCGGTGGTGGACTGGCGCCGCCTGGACTTCACCACCGCCGCCGAGGTGGACGCGTTCCTCGGCCTGAACCTGTTCGACCTGGAGGACCCGCGGGACGAGCGCCGCCTGCGCGCCATCCTGGGCCAGGCGGTCGAGTACCTGCGCCACGCGTTCGGCTACCGCGTCGCCGACCCGGTGGCCATGCCGGACGACGTGCGGGACCTGTTCCTGCTCGCCTCCGGCGCCGCCGAGCCGCGGAAGTACCGGCGCATCGCCTGCGTCGTGCTCAAGGTGATGCACGTGATCCACCACCTGGAGGCGCGCGAGCTGCTGTTCCGCACGCCCATCCGCGAGAGCGATCTCTCGGAGCGGGTGGACCGCCGTATCATGGCCGAGGGGGCCCGCATGCAGGCGGGCGGGCTGCCCATCCTCGAGTTCGCCGGCAGCGTGAAGGCGCGCGGCTCGCTGGTGACGAAGCTCATCGCCAAGAAGGAGTCGGTGGCGGCGCAGATCTTCGACCGGGTGCGGTACCGCGTCGTCACCGAGACCCCGGAGCAGATCGCGCCGGTGGTGTGGCACCTCACGCGGACGCTGTTCCCGTTCAACTACACGGTCCCGGGCCAGACGCAGAACAGCCTGGTCCGCTTCGTGGACCTCCTGAAGCGGCACCCGCGGGGCGCCGAGCTCTCCGGCCAGCTGCAGCTCCCGCCCGACCTGGAGCGGCGCGATCCCTCAGAGCCGCGCAACGAGTTCAGCGGCCGCGGCTACCGGGTGCTGAACTTCGTGGTGGACCTGCCGGTCCGCATCGACGACCTCCTGCCGCCGCTCGACCCGATGGCCGACGAGCTGGGGCGGATCGTGTTCTCGCTGGTGGAGTTCCAGGTGGTGGATCGCGCGACCGCGGAGGCGAACGAGGCGGGTGACTCGTCGCACGAGCGGTACAAGCGCCGGCAGCTCAAGCGCGTGCTCCGGCGCCTCTCGCGCGGCCTGGTGGTGCCGAAGCGCAGACGGCGAGGTGGGTCATGAGGGAGCCGACCAAGAACAGCCCGCAGGACCGCGGCGAGGTCGTGATCGCCGGCGTGTGCCAGGTGTGCGGCGCCGAGGGGGACACCATCGCCGTGCCCGGCGCGCCCGCGCCGAACGCCTTCTGCCCCCGCTGCGCCATCGAGTACGGCGAGGCGGCGGGCGAGGAGGACGCGCACGGGGGCGGCGAGATCTAGGGGTCAGCCCGCGGCCGCGGCGAAGGACACCGAGTCCACGCCGTCGGTCCACTGCTGGTAGTGGAGCAGCCGCGCGCCGGCGCCGGCCGCGCGGAGCGCGGCGTAGATCGGGGCGATCCCGCAGAGCCGCCGGCGCGCGCCGTCGCGGACCGCGTCGCGGTGGAACCCCGCCGCGTCCCCGGCCTCGACGTAGCGGAGCGTCCGCCGGTCCGCGGCCGCGAGCGCGGCCAGCTCGGCCGGCGCGGGCGGCCGGGCGTCCCCGTACATGGGCCCGACGTGGGCGAGGTCGGCGGCCGCCACCCAGCACACGCTCCGCCCCGCCACCGCGCGGGCGAGCGCGCCGAGGAACGGGGCGGTCGCGGCGGCCGGGTCGGCCAGGTGGCCGATGGAGGAGCAGAGCACCGGCAGCACGGTGAAGGGCCGGCGCAGCCGGTGGGCCAGGATGACCGCCTGCAGCTCGACCGAGTGCTCGTCGCGGTGGCAGAGCTCGTCGCCGAGCAGCGCGTCCTCGCCGAGCGCGGCGCAGAGCGCGTCCACCAGCGCGCGGTCGGTGCGGACCGGCCCGAGCGGCGTGCCGTAGTCGAGGCGGGTGAGCGTGAACCGGCGCGGCGGGGTGGCGTGGGCGGTGCCGAAGATCACGAACAGGTCGGCCCGGCTCGCCTCGAGGGTCCGGTACGCGTGCGCGTAGCCCGCGGCGCCGCGCGCGTAGTCGATGTGCGGCGCCACGAGCACCCGGCCTGGCGCGGGCGGCGCGGCCGGGGCGCCGGCGGGGAGCGCCAGCCAGCGGTCGAGCGCGCGGCGCAGCGCGCCGGGGGCGTCGGGGTAGACCGCGCCGGCGCAGGCGGGCGGCCGGAACGGCGCCGCGCGGTACGTCGAGAGCGCGCGCTGGCCTGGCCCGTCCACCCCGCGCTCCGTTCAGCGGCGGCCCTTCTTCCGGGCCTTCTTGCGCGCCTGGCGCTCGGCCTTGCGCTTCTTCTTGCGCGCCTCGCGCTCCTTGGCGGACTCGATCGCGATCGGCTCGGGCGCGTAGCCCATCATCCGCGCGCGCGCCATGGCGCCGGCCGACATGGGCGGCGTGTAGCCCTTGGGCAGCCCGGCCATCTGCGCCGCCATGCGCGGGTCCACCAGGCCGCCCTGCATGGCGCGCTCGACCGCGTCGGCGTCGGCGCCGAGCACGTCTTCCATGCCCTTGCCCTGCATCTTCCGCAGCTGCATGAGCTGCTTCACGCCGGGCAGCCGCGCCAGCAGGCCGGGCGCCGACCCCACCTGCTTCATCACGCCGCGCATCGCGTTGTACTGCTTGAGCAGGTCGCGGACGTCCTTCTCGGTCCGGCCGGAGCCCTTCGCGATCCGCTTCAGCCGCGGCTCGGTGATCGAGTCCGGGCGGAGCCGCTCGGCCTGGGTCATCGAGTCCACCATCGCCACGATGCGGGTGAGGGCGGAGTCGTCGAACTGGAAGTTCTCCGGGAGCTCCCCGAACATCGGGAACTTCTCCATGAGCTCGCCGAGCGGGCCCATCTTCCGGACCATCCGGATCTGGTTGACGAAGTCCTCGAGCGTGAAGTCGCCGGAGAGGATCTTCTGCGCCTCGGCCTCGGCGGTCTCCTCGTCGACGTGCTGCTCGAAGTCCTTCACCAGGCCGACGATGTCGCCGAAGCCCAGGATGCGGGAGGCGAGCCCCTCGGGCCGGAACTCCTCCAGCCGGTCCAGCGCCTCGCCCATGCCGAGGAACTTGATGGGCTTGCCGGTGACCTCCTTGATGGAGAGCGCCGCGCCGCCGCGGGCGTCGCCGTCGAGCTTGGTGAGGATGAAGCCGTCGATGGCGAGGCGCCGGTCGAACTCGCTCGCGGTCTTCACCGCGTCCTGGCCGATCATGGCGTCGGCGACCAGCAGGATGTTCTCGGGCGCGACGTTCGCCTTGATGTTCTCGAGCTCGGTCATCAGCTCGTCGTCGATGGCGAGCCGGCCGGCGGTGTCGTAGATGACCGCGTTGCGGTGCTCGCGCTGCGCCGCCTCGAAGGCGTGGCGGCACATGTCCGGCGGCGACACGCCCGGCTCGTGGAACACCGGCACGCCGAGCCGCTCGCCCAGCACCTTGAGCTGGTCCACGGCGGCGGGGCGGTACACGTCCGCCGCCACCAGCATGACCTTCTTGCCGTCCTTGAGGAGGCGGTTCGCGATCTTGCCGGCGGTGGTGGTCTTGCCGGAGCCCTGCAGGCCGACCATCATGATGCCGGTCGGGCGGCCGCGCTCGCCCTGGCGGAGCGAGGTGTCCACCGGGCCCATCAGCGCCTCGAGCTCGTCGTGGCAGATCTTGACGAAGTGGTCCTGGGGCGTGACGCGGAGCTGCCCCTTCTCCGTCTTGATCTTCGTCTCGACCACCTCGCCGATGGCCTTCTCGCGGACCCGGGCGACGAAGCGCTTCACCACGTCGAACGAGACGTCGGCCTCGAGCAGGGAGACGCGGATGTCGCGGAGCGCGTCGTCCACGACCTCCGGGGTGATCTCGGTGCGCCCCTTCAGCTTGTTGCGGGCAGCCTTGAAGCCCTTGGATACGGTCTCGAGCACTCGGCGTGATCCTTTCGGCCCTGGCTGGGCCACGCGCCGCGCTTATAACACGGAGATGACGAGGTTTCCGCCCATGGACGAGGGCCCCCGGTACTTCACCGTCGAGGAGGCGAACGACCTCGTGTCCGACCTCGAGATCGAGTTCGGGCGGGTCGCCCAGGTGCGCGCCGACATGGTCGCGTGCGTGGAGGCGCTGGGCGGCGCCGAGGTCGCGATGGCCATCCTGCAGCGGGGCGAGCCGGGCCCCGCCGGGCACGAGGCCGGCGCGCGGCGGCTGCGCGCGCTGGCGGACCAGCTCGCCGCGGCGGTCGAGCGCATCAACGGCCTCGGGTGCCTGGTGAAGGACCTCGAGGCGGGCCTGGTGGACTTCTACTCGCTCCAGGACGGCGAGCCGGTGTTCCTGTGCTGGCAGTACGGAGAGCCGGCGGTGTCGCACTGGCACCCGGTGGACGAGGGGTTCGCCTCCCGCCAGCCGATCGAGGGCGTGACGGTCCGGCCCCCGGCCTTCCTCAACTGAGGGGTACGACCGCGCCGGCGCCGGGGGCCGCCGCCGCCTCCAGCCCGGGCGGAAAGGGTAGGCCGAGCGAGGCAGCGACCGCCCGCACCAGCTCGGCCTCGTCCGCGGTGACGCGGCCGTCGGCCCGGACCACGGCCGAGCACGCCTCCAGCGTCGCGGCCTTCACGGTAGGTGACGCCGCGTCGAGCCGGTCGAGCGCGGTCTCCAGCCGCCCGAGCCCGAGCTGCTCGCGGGGGAGGAGTCGCCACGGGCCGCGCGCGCCCAGCGCCCGCGCGCCCGCGTCGAGCGCAGCCTGCGCCGCGGCCGCGTCGCGCCCGCCGGTCCAGGCCAGGCAGGAGAGCAGCTCCAGGCACTCCGGCCCGGCCTCGTCCACGGTGCGCAGGAGCGCCCGCGGCGGGGGGCCGGCGCCGCGGGAGAGCCGCCGGAGGACGGCGCGGAGCACGGCCAGCTCGTAGGGCGACACGGCGCGGT
>NZ_BAZG01000241.1 GCF_000964525.1 Anaeromyxobacter sp. PSR-1 | reverse complement strand
CTGCACGCCATCGTGAAGGACCTGCACGACAAGGTGATGACGGTGCGGATGACCCCGCTCGCGCTCGTCACCGAGCGGCTCCCGCGCGTGGTCCGCGACCTCGCCCGCGCCGTGAACAAGCAGGTGGAGCTCGACGTGCAGGGCGCCGAGATCGAGATCGACCGCGCCATCCTCGAGGAGCTGTCCGACCCGCTCCAGCACGTGCTCCGGAACGCGGTGGACCACGGCATCGAGCCGCCGCACCTGCGGCTCCTCGCCGGGAAGCCCGCCACCGGCCGGCTCGCGCTCACCGCCCGCCGCGAGCGCGACCGCGTCATCCTGGAGCTCGCCGACGACGGGCGCGGCCTCGACCCGGAGCGGCTGCGCCAGGCCGCGGTGGCGCGCGGGGTGCTCGCGCCGGAGCAGGCCGCCGCGCTCTCCGATCGCGAGGCGCTCATGCTCTGCTGCCTGCCCGGCGTGTCCACCGCCGACCAGGTCACCGAGCTCTCCGGCCGCGGCGTGGGCATGGACTCGGTGAAGCGGACGGTCGAGGCGCTCGGGGGCACGCTCGAGGTGGAGAGCGCGCCGGGCCTGGGCGCGCGCGTCACCTTCCGCCTGCCGCTCACGGTGGCGGTCCAGCCGGTGCTGCTCGTCCGGGTGGGCGAGGAGGTGCTGGGCCTGCCCATCGCGAAGGTGCACGGCGCCGCGCAGGTGGAGCTGTCGCGGCTCGACCGCAGCCGCGGCGAGCCGGTCCTGCCCTACGACGGCGAGCTCGTGCCGGTGCGCGACCTCTCCCGGCTGCTCGGCTTCCCGGCCGCGGCCGGCGACGTGCGCGCGGTGGTGGTGGCCGAGGGCGGCGAGCCGGGCCGGGTGGGCCTGGCGGTGGACGCGCTGCTCGGCCAGCACGAGGCGGTGCTGAAGCCGCTCGGCAGCCCGCTCGAGACGGTGCCCGGCCTCTCCGCGGTGACCGTGCTCGGCACCGGCCGGCCGGTCTTCATCCTCGACGTCCAGAGGCTGTTCGCGTGAGCGCCCCCGGCTTCGGCCCGCGCGAGCTGGACGCGCTCCAGGAGCTCGCCAGCATCGGCTGCGGCCAGGCCATCACCGCGCTGGGCCGCCTGGCCGGGCGCCCCATCCACATGGACGTGCCCGAGGCCTGGGTGGGCGCCGAGACCGGCGCCATCGCGGCGTTCCTGGGCGGCCTGGGGCAGGACCTCGTCGCGGTGGGCGTGAAGCTGGAGGGGCCGCTCACCGGCGACCTGCTGCTCGCGCTGCAGGAGCGCGACGCCGAGGCGCTGGCGGCGGTGCTCGGGTTCCCGCCCGGCGGCGACTGGTCGGGCATGGCGGAGAGCGCGCTCCTCGAGTCGGGCAACATCGTGGGGAGCGCGTTCGTCTCGGCGGTGGCCGCGCTGGTGGGGGAGAAGCTCCTGCTCTCGGTGCCGACCCTCGCGCGCGGCAGCGGGCGCGAGTGCGTGGAGCGGCTCGTCACCCACGACGGCTCGATCGCGCTCGCCACCCGGTTCGTCCTGTCCACCGGCGCGGACGGGCCGGTGGTCGCGGGCGAGCCCGCCCTGGAGGGGCTCATCCTGGTGATGCCCGAGCCGGCGCGCATCGCGAAGCTCCTCTCGCATCTCGATCTGCGATAGACAGCGCGCATGGACGAGAAGACCCTGCGCGCGCTCCTCGCCCGCGTGAAGCGCGGCCAGTCCTCGCTCGACGAGGCGGTGGCCGCCCTGAAGGGCGCGCCGTTCGAGCGCCTGGGCGACCTCGCCACGCTCGACACGCACCGGACCCTGCGGGTGGGGATGCCGGAGGTGGTGCTGGCCGAGTCGAAGACCGCCGCGCAGGTGGCGGCCATCGCCCGCAAGCTCGCCGCGCGCGGCCCGCTCCTCGTCACCCGGCTCGCCCCGGAGAAGGCCGGCCCGGCCCGGCGCGCGGTGAAGGGCAGCGTCTACGACCCGGTCTCGCGCACGCTGCGCAAGGGGCGCATGGACCTGCCGGCGCGCGGGCCGGTGGCGGTGTGCTGCGCCGGCACCTCGGACATCCCGGTGTGCGAGGAGGCGGCGGTGACGCTGGAGGTGATGGGCGTCGAGCCCATCCGCGTCTACGACGTGGGCGTGGCCGGGATCCACCGGCTGCTGGCGCGACGCGAGGACCTCGACCGGGCGCGCGCGGTGATCGTCGCCGCCGGCATGGAGGGCGCGCTGCCCTCGGTGGTGGGCGGCCTGGTGGGCCGGCCGGTGATCGGCGTGCCCACGTCGGTCGGCTACGGCGCCTCGCTGGGCGGGCTCGCGCCGCTGTTCACGATGCTGAACTCCTGCGCGCCGAACGTCACGGTGGTGAACGTGGACAACGGCTTCGGCGCGGCGTTCGTGGCGGGCCTCGTCGCCCGCGGCTGAAGCGAGGCCCCGGATGGCGCTCCTCCTCCTCGAGCCGGTGGGCGGCATCGCCGGCGACATGTTCCTGGCCGCCGCGATCGACCTGGGCGTGGACGCGGCCGCGCTCTCGCGCGCGCTCGAGTCGCTCGGCGTCCCGGGCTGGCGGCTCGCGGTGACGCGGAAGGCCGAGCACGGGATCCAGGGCACGCACGTGGACGTGGTGGTGGAGGGCGAGCAGCCCGCCTCGCGCGGCCTCGCCGAGATCCTGGGGCTGGTGGCGGCGAGCGGGCTCCCGCCGCGGGCGCGCGAGGTGGCGCGCGGGCTCTTCCAGCGCATCGGCGAGGCCGAGGCGCGCGTGCACGGCGTGCCGGTCTCGGAGGTGCACTTCCACGAGGTCGGCGCGGTGGACTCGATCGTGGACGTGTGCGGCGCGGCGGTGGCGCTCGACCTGCTCGGCTGGCCGGAGGTGCGCTCGGCGCCGCCGGAGCTGGGGCGCGGGCTGGTGCGCACCGCGCACGGGACCATGCCGGTGCCGCCGCCGGCGGTGCTGGAGCTCCTGAAGGGCAAGCCGGTGCGCCCGGGCGGCCCGCCCGGCGAGGCGGTCACGCCCACCGGCGCGGCGCTGCTCGCGGTCCTCGCCGAGGTGGGCCCGCTCCCGGCCCACGTGCCGCTGCGGGTGGGCTACGGGGTGGGCACGCGCGCCTGGCCGGATCGGCCGAACGTGCTGCGCGCCACGCTCGCCGAGCCGGCGCCGGCGGCCGGCGCGGGCGGGCCCGGGCCCGAGGCGCTCTGGGTGCTGGAGGCGAACCTCGACGACTGCCCGGGGCAGCTCGTGGCGCGCGCCATCGAGGCGGCGCTCGAGGCCGGCGCGCTCGACGCCTGGGCGGCGCCGCTCACCATGAAGAAGGGGCGCCCCGGCGTCCTCCTCGGCGCGCTCTGCGACGAGGCGCACCGCGCGGCGGTGACCGGCGCGCTCTTCGCCGAGACCACCACGCTGGGCGTGCGCCGGCACGCGGTGGAGCGCGACGCGCTGGAGCGCGCGCTCGAGCCGGTCGAGACCGCCTACGGGACCGTGCGCGTCAAGGTGGCGCGGCTCGGCGGCCGGGAGCTGGGCGCGCACCCGGAGTACGACGACTGCGCCGCGCGCGCCCGCGCCGCAGGCGTGGCGGTGCGCGAGGTGATGGCGGCGGCGCTGGCCGCGTACCGTTCCCGGCGCCCGTAGCGGGCGCGTGCTAGAGTCGGGGGCCGGGGGAGGCATGGCGGGGACGCGCAGGAGGCCGGGGCGGAAGGCGGCGAAGCGCACGCGCGCCCCGAGCGCGCGCCCGAAGCCGCGGCCCCGGCCGAAGCCCGGGCGGAGGCGCCGCCCGCCGCCGCCGCCCGTCACGCCCGATCCGTCCGACGCGGTGCTGCTGAGGCTGTCGCGCGAGCTCGCCGAGGCGCGCGCCGAGGACCAGATCAGCGGCGCCCTGGCCCGCGCGCTCGACGCCGTGTTCCCCGGCCGCGCCTTCTCGATCCGGCTGGTGGACCCGCGCACGCTGGCGCTCACCACCTTCTACGCGAGCGGCCGGCTCCGCCCCGACCGCTCCGGGCGGCTGGTGCTGGCCCGCGACGCCGTGGAGGAGGCCGGGCTCTCGGCCGCGGCGCTCGCCGCCGGCGGCGTGCGGGTGGTGGAGCGCGAGGAGCCGCTGTTCGAGGGCTACGACGAGGCCAGCTCGGCGCCGCTCGCGGTCTCGGGCGCGCTCTACGGCGTGCTCTCGCTGGAGTACGCGCGCGGCGGGCCCGGGAACCCGGCCGAGGACCGGCCGCTGCTGCGCCGGGTGGCCGCGCACGCGGCGCTGGGCGTGCGTAACGTCCGCTCCATCGACGAGCTCACCTACCTCAAGACCTACCTCGAGGAGCTGATCGAGCACGCCAACGCGCTCATCTGGGCGGTGGACCGCGACCGCTCGGTGATCGTCTGGAACGCGGCCCTCGCGAAGCTCTCCGGGCTCCCCGCCGGCGAGGTGCTGGGGGGCGAGGCGCTCCTGCGCGCGCCGGACGACGAGCGGCCGCGGCTCGCCGCGGTGCTGGGGCGGAGCCTCGGCGGCGAGCGGGTGGACGGGTTCGAGACGCGGCTCGTGCGCCGCGACGGCGGCGAGGTGCGGGTGGCGGTGAACACCGCGCCCATCACCGGCGCGTCCGGCGAGGTCGACGGCGTCATCCTCATCGGCCAGGACCTCACCCTGCTCCGCTCCATGCAGGCCGCCGCCGAGCACGCCGAGCGGCTCGCCGCCATCGGGCGCCTGGTGGCGGGCGTGGTCCACGAGCTCAACAACCCGCTCACCGCGGTGACCATGTACTCGGACGTGCTGCTCGAGCGCTTCACCGCGCGCGGGCAGGACCCGGCCGACGTCGAGAAGCTCCGCGCCATCAAGGACGCGGGCCAGCGCATCCAGCGCCTCGCCCGCGACCTCGTCACCTACGCCCGCCCCACCGGCGCGCACACCGAGGCGGTGGACCTCGTGCCGGCGGTGGACGAGGCCGGGCGCATGGCGAAGACCGCGCTCAAGGAGGCCGGCGCGGGGCTGGTGCGCGACGGCGGCGACGGGCCGTACGTGGTGGAGGGCAACCGGCCCAGCCTGGTGCAGGTGGTGCTCGCGCTCGTGACGAACGCGGCGCAGGCGGTCCCGCCCGGCGCCGAGGTGCGGGTGGGGCTCTCGCGCGAGGGCGGAGAGGTGGTGCTCACCGTGGCGGACGCGGGCGCGGGCATGCCGCCGGAGGTGGCGGCGCGCGCGTTCGAGCCGTTCTTCACCACCCGCGCCGGCGTGGGCATCGGGCTCGGCCTGCCCATCGTGCAGGGGATCGTGGAGCGCCACGGCGGCAGCGTCAGCCTCACCACCGCGGCCGGGCGCGGCACCACCGTGACCGTCCGCCTGCCGGCCCGCGCCGCCACGCCCACCGAGCTGCGCCCGGTGGGCCCGGCCGACGCGCGGCAGCGCCCGCCCGGCGACACGCCCACGCACCCGCGGCTGCCCCGCCCGCCGCGCGGGTAGCCCCGCTCACCCTTCGACTCCGGCGGGCCTGGGGCGGCGTACGCTCAGGGTGACCCTTCGACTCCGGCGGGCCTGCGGCCCGCCTACGCTCAGGGTGAGCGGATCAAGGATCGCTCATCCCGAGCGTAGGCCGTGCC
>NZ_BAZG01000242.1 GCF_000964525.1 Anaeromyxobacter sp. PSR-1 | reverse complement strand
GGGTGGTTCTGCCCGCGCTCGCCCTCCACCGCGCGCCGGGCCCAGTCCAGCGCGTCCTTGCCGGGCGTGGCGCGGAACAGCTCCAGCCAGGCCGCGTTGTTGAGCACGAGCGGGCTCGCCTTGCCGCCGTCGATGAGCCGCCGGAACGCCTTCGCCGCCTCGTCCACGTTGCCGGCCCCGAGCCGCAGGTTGCCGAGCAGCCCGAGCACGTCGGGATCGTCGGGCAGGCGCTGCAGCACGCCGGCGGCGAGCGCCTCCAGCTCGGCGGGGCGCTTCAGCTCGGCGAGCGCCACGGCCCCGAGCGCGAACGCCTCGCGCGAGGCCGGGTCGTCCTGGAGCAGCTCGCGCGCGACGCGGAGCTGGTCCTCGCGCTTGCCGGCGGCGCGGTACGCCTGCGCCAGCGCGAAGCCGAGCGCCCGGCGCTCGGCGGGATCGGTCGCCTGCCCGCGCGCCTCGGAGAGGGTGGCGATGGACCGCCCGGCCTCGTCGGCCCAGGCCAGCACCGCCGCGGCGGCGCGCCGCACCTCGGGCGCGCCGGCCTCGGCCCCCGGCCGCCACAGCCGCGCCAGCACGCCGGCCGGGGTGGACGGATCCGACTCCGCCCCGGGGAGCGTCTCGCGGGCCCAGTCGAGCCAGCGGCGCGCGCCGGCGAGGTCGCCCGCGGCGGCCAGCCGGAGCGCCTCGGCGCCGAGGATGGGCCAGGCGGTGTCGGTGGCGAGCACCTTCGGCTCCTTGCCCTCCCGCACCACGAACACGGCCGAGCGGCCATCACCCGGGGTGAACGGGAACTGGACCCGGACCCGGACCGCGGCGCGGGGATCGCCGTCCTCCAGCAGCTCCACCCGCGAGAGCACCAGGTCGAGCAGCACGTCCGGCGGGATCCCCTGCTCGTGCAGGGAGCGGCGCGCGCCGGCGATCGGCCCGCCCAGGCCCTGGTCGGCGATCCGCGCCAGCTCCGGCCCCAGCCGCGCGCGGGCCACCATGCCCGGCAGCTCGCGGGCCGGCTCCGGCGAGCGGATCGCCGCCACGAACAGGCGCTTCACCAGCCGCGCCGCCTCGCTGCCCTGCGGCGCGAGCGTCTCCCACGGCTTC
The DNA here is from genome assembly GCF_000964525.1 of Anaeromyxobacter sp. PSR-1. Taxonomy (GTDB): domain Bacteria; phylum Myxococcota; class Myxococcia; order Myxococcales; family Anaeromyxobacteraceae; genus Anaeromyxobacter. The sequence continues at coordinate 4,415 of NZ_BAZG01000242.1, read as the reverse complement.
AGCCCCTGGAACAGGTCGGCCTGCTGGCGGATCTCGGCCGCGTTGGGCGCGCCCTGCGCCGCCGCGCCGGCGAGCGCCGCGGCGGGCGCGTAGCTGCGGCGCCCCACCATCAGGCGGGCGGCGTCGCGGAGCGCGTCGCGGCGCCCGTCGCCCATGCCGCGCGACTCCTCCTCGGCGGCCGGCGCGCCCCGCTGCATCGCCACCGCGGCGAGGAGGAGCCCGTCGCGCTCGCGCCCGCGCGGCATGTCGCGCGCGAGCTTCTCGGCGCCGGCGTCGCGGCCGGCGTCGAACAGCGTGCGCAGGTAGGGGCCGTCGAAGGCCTGCTCGTGGAGGTCGGAGCGGATGGCCTCGTACTCCTCGATGGCCTCGCCGATGGTCGCCGCGGGCGCGCCGTTCGCCTCGCGCGCGAGCAGCTCGGCGAGCGCGGCCCGGCCGCCGGCGTGGTCCGGGTCGAGGTCCTTCGCCTTCCGGTACGCGGCGAGCGCGCCGGCGCGATCGTGGCCCGGCCCCTGGTAGCGGCCCACCGCGTCGTGCTGCAGGATCCACCCCAGGATGCGGTGCGCCCAGGCGCTGTCCGGCTCGAGCGCGATGGCCTGGCGGACCTCCGCCGCGGCCTGCTCGGAGAACCCGAGCCGCACCAGCGCGGCCGCGAGCTGGACGTAGTGGAGCGCCTCCTTCGGATGGAGCGCCGCGAGCCGGCGCATCTCGCCGAGCGCCTCCGGCACCTTGCCGGCCGCGAGGAGGGCGGCGGCGGTCCGGTCGAGCGCGATGGTGGGCGAGCTGCCGCGCACCACCTCGCGGGCGCGCTTGCCGAGCCTGGCCGCGTCCGCCGCCGACAGGCGGCGGCCGCCGGTGTCGAACCGGAAGGTGGCGGTCACCGTGCCGTCCGGCTCGCGCGCGTACGCCTGCGCGTAGGTGGCCGGGCCGAAGCGCTCGGTGGTGCTCGCCGGCAGCGGCCGGGGCTCGAAGCCGTCCGGCACGTGGATGCGGTAGGTCACCTCCCACTGGTACGGCACGACCAGCAGCAGGTCGGCGGTGCGCTTCGCCGGCGGGGCCGCGCCGTGGCCCTCGGGATCGCCGGTGAGGAAGCCCGGGAGCGCGTCGAACACCTGGTCGGGCGTGACCGGCAGCTCCGCCTCGTCGTCGGCGGTGCGGACCGCGTCCGTGTCCTTCGCGTCCACCACCAGCCGCAGCGGCGCCGACGGATCGTCCAGCCCCTCGGTGGTGGCGGCGAGGACCTCCGCGGCGCGGAGCACCTCCTTCGCGTAGTGCTCGGCCACCTCGTCGCGCCGCTCCGGCGGGATCCGCTCGCGGAACGCGCGCTCGGTCGCGGCCAGCGCGCCCACCAGCTCGCGCGTCTCGCGGATCCGCCCGCGCCCGCTCTCGGCCATGAACAGCTCGCGCACGATGCGCACCCGGTTGTCCGCCGCGCCGCGCTCCGGCGTGCGGACCAGCTCGCGGCCGCCGGGCGTCACCAGCGCCAGCCGCCCCTCCACCGCGGGCGGCAGCACGCCGGGAGGCGTGTACGGGTCGGTCGCGTCCACCCAGATGGCCGGCGAGCCCTCCACCCGCACCACCACGTGGTCGAACTGCGAGATGCCGGGCAGCTCCGGGTTCACCTCGTGCCAGTCGGTGCGCACCAGCGCCAGGCGCGCGTCGTGGCCGGCGGCGCGCAGCATGCCCGCGACCAGGAGCGACAGGTCCTTGCAGTCGCCGTAGCGCCGCTTCAGCACCTCGTCCGGCGCGGCCGGCACCAGCGCCGCCTCGCCCAGCTCGAGCCCGGTGTAGCGCACGTTGCGGTGGACCCAGGCCACCACGCGGCGCACCGCCTCGGCGCGGTCCGGCGCCTTGCCCGCGCCGAGCGCCTCCCGCGTCGCCGCGGCGAGATCGCTGCCCGCGAGCTGGCGCTCCCACGAGGCCGCGTAGCGCGCGGACACGTCCGCCCAGGAGCGCCCCCAGCCGAAGGCCAGGTAGGGCGCGGGCGGCGTGTCGCGGGGCGCGCCCGGCTCCACCGCGGTCCAGCCCGGCACGTCGCGGCGGTCGATCACCAGCCGCCGCTCGCCGCGATCCTTCGTCTCCCTGGGCGCCGCGTCGGTCCCGCGCACCACCCAGCGCAGCGGGAGCTCGGCGGGCGCGGCCACCTCGACGCGGATGCGCCGCGCCGGCAGCGCCTGCGCCAGGAAGAAGCGCGCGCTCGTGCCGCCGTCGAAGCTGGGCGCGGTGTCGCGGACGACGATCAGCTCCTCGACGAGCGAGCCGGCCCGCACCGCCGGCAGGGGCCCGGCCACCACGCGCCGGTCGGAGTACATGAGGTCGGCGCGGTCGGCGACGCCCTGCTCGGTGAGCGTGGACGGGTCGAGCTCGTGCACCTCGCCCTGGGCGGTGATCACGCGGGCCCGCAGCTCCGGGCGCGCCTGCTGCCAGGGCGCGTAGGACCGCTCCACCCGCGACCAGCTCCGCGCCGCCTCGGCGGTGAGGAGCCGGAACACCAGCCGGTGCTCGAGCGTGAGCGCGCCGCGCGCGTCGTAGCGGAACCGGCCCTCCTCCAGCAGCACGTCCACCCCGGCCGCCTTGGGCGGCGCGAGCGCCTGCGCGGCGGCGAGCATCGCCTTCGGATCGGCGGAGAACGGCGCGCCCTCCCACGGCGCGTCGGCGGCGCCGGCGCGAGCGGCGAGGAGGGACAGGCTCGCGGCGGCGAGCGCGGGGAGGAGACGGAGGGTCATGTGGGACGCACCGGTGCTGGGGATCCCTCATTGTGGAGGAGACCCGCCCCGCGCGCCAGCGTGCGCCGCAGCCGGGCGCCTCGCGGCCGGGGCTCGACGGAGGGGCGGCGCCGTCAGTCGCCGGCGGGCGAGAGCACGAACTCGCGCACCACCGGCAGGTCCTGCAGCGTCGCGGCCAGCCGGGAGAAGTTGCGCGCGTCGGAGGTGCGGACCGTCATCCGGTACTCCACGCAGCGCCCCTCGTCGGTGAGCCGCCACGACATCGAGCTCACCTTGCAGCCGTGCCGCGCGAGGAGCTCGCGCACCGCGTCCTCGCCGAGCGCGTCGCCGCGGTCGAAGCGCAGGCGGTGGGCGGCGTACTGGTGCGCGGGCAGGCGCGCCTCGATCAGCCGGAACCCGGAGAGCACGCCCAGCGTCAGCACGGTCGCGGCGAGCGCGGGGAAGTACATGCCGCTGCCCACCATCACGCCGATGGCGGAGGTGATCCAGATGGACGCCGCGGTGGTGAGGCCGCGGACGGTGATCCCCTCCTTGAAGATCACGCCGGCGCCGAGGAAGCCGATGCCGGTCATGATGCCCTGCGCCATGCGCGTGGGGTCGAGCCGCACCGTCTCGGCGGAGGGGAACCACCGCTGCTGGTACAGCGTCAGCAGCATGAGGAGGCTCGACGCGAGGCACACGAGCGCGTGCGTCCGGAACCCCGCCGGGCGCCCGTGGTACGAGCGCTCGATGCCGATCGCGCCGCCCACCACGAGCGCGACGCACAGGTGGCCCAGGATGCGGAGGTTCTCGGCGTCGAACGCGGGCGTCACGCCCGAAGGTTCGCCCCTCGGGCGGCCGGGCGCAAGCTCGCGACCCGCCCGCCGCGCCCGCCGCGCCGGTCCCGGGCGCGGCTCAGCCGAACAGCGCCGCCCAGGCCGAGATGAGCCCGAACACGAAGAACAGGCCGGCCGCCGCCCAGCGGATGCGCGCCGAGGAGACGCGCGCGGCGAGCTTCTCGCCCAGGAACACCGCCAGCCCGTCCGCCGCGAGCATGCCCAGCGTCGTGCCCGCGGTGACCCGGATCACGTCGCCGTAGCGGGCGGCGAGCGCCACCGTGGCGAGCTGCGTCTTGTCCCCCATCTCGGCGAGGAAGAAGAGGACGGCGGTGGTGAGGAACGCGCCGAAGCGCTCCGGCCCCTTCGACGCCTCGAGCGAGTCCGGGCGCAGCGTCCAGATGCCGAACAGCAGGAACGTGAGCGCGAGCACGCCGGCCAGCATGCGGGCCGGCACGTTCGCCGAGATCCACGCGCCGAGCGACGAGGCCAGGCCGTGGTTCGCGAGCGTCGCCACCAGGATGCCGGCCATGATGGGCCAGGGCTTCCGGAAGCGCGTGGCGAGCGAGAACGCGAGGAGCTGGGTCTTGTCGCCCATCTCGCTCGCGGCGACGAGCAGGAACGATCCGAGGATGGATTCCATGGTGGGCCGCGCGGGCGGGAGCGCACGGATACCGGACCGGCGCGGGCGGGTCAAAGCCTATCGGCGGCCGCTGGCGCCACGCGCGCGGGGGTGCTAGATGCGGGGGTCCGCCGTGCCCGCACGCCGTGTCCTGATCGCCGCCTGCCTGGCGCTCGCCTGGCCGCAGCCCGACGCCGCTGCGGATCCCCGGCCGCCTCCGCCCGCCGCCGGCGGCGAGGCCGCGACCGCGGCGCC
>NZ_BAZG01000243.1 GCF_000964525.1 Anaeromyxobacter sp. PSR-1 | reverse complement strand
CATGCTTGCCGAGACGCAGCAGGCGCGCACCACATGGACCGGGTTTCCCCCGGACGCGGTGGCGGTTGCGGGCAACGGCGAAGGAGATCTCCTCGTTCTTCGCGCCGGACGAGACGAGATCGAACGATGGCGCCATGAGACGTGCGACGTCGTTCCAGCGTCCGGACTCGACCTGAGCCTCTAGGAGAAGTCAGGGCCACGCGCGGCTTCCACGTGCGCGGTGTCAGTTCGTGATCTGCCGAGGCCGTGCGCGTCTGCACACGACGGCGTCTAGCGGCGCTGTTGCGCCGTCGCAGGGCTGAACGAAGAAGCCCCCGGTTCCAGGGAGGAACCGGGGGCAAGATGGAGCGGGAAAAGGGATTTGAACCTGGAATATCGCGCGCCGTTTCAGGCACTTACGCGGTACCCGAAAACGCTCCAGAGAGCCCCTCGCGGCCGCAGGAGGCGTCGGGTCACGTCTCTAGGGAGACCGTCGGAGGTGACACCGCGAACGGCGAGAACGGGTTGCCGATCGTGACCCCCGAGTTGTTCCTCGAGGCCGGTCTCATCGTAGCCAAGCGTGCGTCTCGTGCGCTCGCCGAGGCGTCGCTGGTCGAGGAGTTCCTTCGCCAGGCTGTCCGGCAGGTAACCGCCATCCGCGGGACCGCGTCGGCGAGCGCGAACCATGGATGAGATCGGCTCAGTCTCGTTGACGTGCTCACGCTCGATGACCGCGGGAAGGACGTGCTCCGCGGGCGCGTGCATACGGGCTGCGGCGCACGATCCAATATCTCCGCCGTGCTCGGAGGGCTTTCGAGCCTATACTCCGCGCAGCTTCACAACCTTGCCCCCCACCCGCGCGACGACTTGGAGCTCTCCGCCGAGCCCTTCGACGTACCGCCGCAGCGTCGACAACAGGTGATCCTCGCGTCGCTCGGCTCGCGACAACTCAGACTGCTTCATCTTCGCAGCGCGGGCTACCTGCTCTTGGGTCTTGCCGGTTGCCTGCCGGAGCTCGCGGAGGTTCATCTCAAGGATCTCGCGCTCCGCAAATCGCTCGGCCTCGGCGATCTCCTCGCGCGTGAAGAGCTTCTTCTCGATCTGCTTCCAGCTCTTGGTCTTGGCCTTCATCGCCCGCTTCCCTTCTCCAGTTCGTCGAGGTGCGCCTCCCATAGCTGCTCAGCTCTGGAGATCGTCCGTTCGTAGAAGCGCTTGTCGTTCCCCTTGTCGCCGCCGAGCAGGAGCAGCGCCTCCCGCCTAGGATCGAACGCGTAGATGATCCGGAGCGGGCTTGCGCCGCGTTTCGGGCGAAGCTCGCGCAGCGGGTGCTTCGTCCCCTTGAGGGCGCTCGAATACGGCTCCCCGAGCGCGATGCCCACCTGCTCGAGAATCTTCACGACTTGGAGCACGGCCTTCTGCTCTCGATGGCTCAAGCCCTCGATCCACTGCTCGAACTCGTCGGTCGCATTGACGACAGCCATGCGGTTCTCTACCGCTCCCGTCCGACATCGAGCTGACCGACTATAAGCTTCAGCTCATATGTCGTCAAGCTCATGTCCGGATTCGAAGGGGGTAACCGTTTGCGGCCCAGGACAGGGGCGCCGCATCCTCGACTGCGGGGAACAGACTCGTAGCGCTACAGAAGAAGGGATACTTGCAGCGCGTGAAGCGCCGCACCCAGTTGGCGACCTGTTCTGGGATCCCCGCTCGGTTCGGTTCACTTAAAGGTTCACAGACACTTCGCTCGCTTTTCGTGGAATCGAATCGCTAGAGGGCGCCTTGCGAACGAACGGCCTTTCGGATCTCGTTTACCGCACCACCGAGCGCCTGTCCGAGCGTGCATCCACCCTTGCAGACGTACGTTACCGGGGTGATACCCAGCAGGTCGCTGGGGATTTTAAGCGTCGTGCCCTTCTCGCGGAGCATGAACACGCGCTCGCGTCCCAGGCGCGATACGAAGAGCCCCATCTCGAAGATGACGTTATCCCTCGGCCCGTCCTGGGTGTCGCCTCTGCTCGCAATCTTGTCGTCCGGTCCGAATACAAACAGTGCGAAGTCGGAGTTCTCCACTTCGACCAGCAGATCGTCGATCAGCACGCCCGAAGGGCCAAACACATCTTTGGTCCATGGGTGGAGTGCGAGTGCGTGATCGTGCTTGAATGCCTCCTCCAACTCGCCGACAACGGGTAGGCCCTCAGACGATGAGCCGACGAACATCACGGGGACGTCATTCGCCGGACGGTGGAAACGTTCACGCTGCCGCAGGCGATTGCCTGTCATGTCTGCGATTGCGCGCCAGAATTTAGCTGAACCCTCCCCCGCGGCGACAAAGTCGGGTGCGCTCACCTTCAGGCAGAGCAAGGGCGTACGTGCCTTAACGGTGGCCGACCGACGGGCGGTGGGATCAACGGCCACCATTTCGCCGATGACCTCACGCGGCCCTCGTGTGGCGACTTCGCGGTTGTTTACGAACACGTCGGCGTCGCCGCTGATGATGAAGAACACGTCGCTATCTGTCGCGCGCTGCGCGACGACCGTCTCGCCGGCAGCAAACTCGACCAACTCGCCGGTACTCGCCAACGCCTGCGCGATCGCGTCGTCGTGTTGAATGATGCGCTGTTGCGCTAGGGCAGCGATCAGGTTCGGCCTTCCGGATGTCCCAGCGAAACGGTCTTTCATCGTGCACCCTCAGTATTCCAAGTGCGTGTCAGGTATCGAGTCTGTGTGCGGTGATGCCGCCGCTACTTCTCGCCGCGCATGAGCGCTTGCGTTAGGTGCGGGTGCATCCGATTGAGGTCGCGGACCCGCCGCCGAATCGCACGAAACTCGTGCCGGACACTTCGCACCACGACCTCGCAGCAGTCCGCGAACCGCCTGCCCGTCCCACAAGGGCACGCCGTTCGATGCGCCGGTATTTCCCGCTGTATCGCAGGGTCGGCGTAACGTTGCAGAGCCGGATGAAGTCGGTCGCGCTGATCCTCATATAGTCCGTCCGGGAAGTGAGAGCGCGCTGGGCCCGGGTAGGTTCCGCCATGCTTTCGCAGCACTACGCGCCAGAGATGTATTGCGACCTGGGTGATGAGTTCGGGTAGGCCACCCTCTGCGTAGTCTATGTCGCCACTGTTCCTCACCTGCAGGCACAGCTTGCCTCCGGGGACGTGGTCATCCACGGTTAGTGCGGCCCCAAGATCGTGGCCGACGACGGTAACTGTCGGATCGCTCGACTTGCTCGGGAAGTGGAACGGCAGCTCGACTCTCAGCTGAAACGTGTAGTGGCCGCCTGATGGTCGCGGAATGCGTGCTGGCCCGGTAAGGACATCCGGCTCGGCTTCGATCCAGTCGGGCTCACGCGCCAGGAAGGCGGAGATCTCGCGCTTCCGACGGGATCCCACGGGCTCGGCCTGTAGCTCGCGATGTCCATCACCCGGCATGGTCAGCTATTCGCCGTATGAACGTGCCGGCTTGGAACCGCCCTCTGTGACGGGTGTGAACGTGGCGCCGGCCGACAGTGAGCCGCCCACCTTGATCCGAGCCGGGAACGAGTCGACAGTCTTCTTCGCCTCGAGGCGGTCGATGTCGATGTCTGAGACGCGCCTGCCAGCTTCGAGGGTGAAGTGCTTCTGAAGCGCGGGCTCGATCGCCTCCCACAACCCCACCGTGATGGCGGTGAATCCGTCCTTGCATCCGCGCTGCAACTCGTCCGCTCTCGCGACGGACCTGCCAACGACGATTACTTCCTTGTCTCCTTTCAGGCCAACGCGCCCAACCAGAACCTTGCCTAGATCCGCCCCGTTTGCCATATCGAGCGTCTTGAGCTCCGGGAAGAGATCCTTCGCGACGTCGATCGCTGAACACAGCGCCGCGGCAGCTTCCACCGTCTTGCTGGTGAACCTCCCAGTGCTCCGCAGTTCATAGAAGAGACCCTGAACGCGATCACCTTGGAATTGGACGAAGTCGCCGCCGTAATCCACCTCGACGATGGCCTGCATCTCAGTTCGAAGCGCGTGAAGGTGCTGCAGAGCGATCTTCTTGGTTGCATCGTCCGTGAGGCCTGCGACATACGCAGTGAACCCGGAGACGTCGCCATAAAGGGTGGCCGCGCTCGAAAGCCGCGCGACTCGCTTCCCGAGACGCTCGTAGTCGATGGCCTCGCGCACGTCGACGATCTCGAATGATTCAATCGGATGAGCGTCGACGTCCTCCTTCACGGCAGACTCGAAGCTCTCTGGCAGTGGGTCACGGTCGGCTGCCGCCGGAAGATCATCACGGTAGCCCTCTGCGCTAGCTGCGAGCCGCTCGCCGGGCGAGCCGGTGAGTACCTTCGCGGCGTCGTTCGCGGGTGGGCCGACGAACAGGAGTTGGCGATTGTTCCGGCCCGAGTTCATCGTGGCGATGGCGTCACCGGAAGCTATTCCGGCCTCGAACTCGAATCTGATGTCCGTCTGGAGCCGTACGAGGGCGCCGAGTTGCCGCAGTTGCTCGACGATGGTGACGGCGGCCACAAGGCGCGCCAACTCTGCACCCTCCTCAGTGTCGTACGGCTTGTGCACGATGAAATGGAGGCGTGCCCCCTGGAAGTGAATCCGCACCGCGCCGGCGTGTGTCCTGAGGACGCGCTCTGCTTGCCGCTGGAACACGGCGAGATGCCGAAGCAGCTTCTTGAGTTCAGATGTGTTCTCGCGGCGGTCCTCCAGCAGCTTCTGGAAGTTCGTAACGTCCAGGTACACGTGCGCCGCGGTCACGATCCGTGCCTCTTTGAGCGCGAGGTTCTCGAGATCCATCTCGCGCGTCAGGGGCTTCAGATCGACATCCTTCATTCCATCGAAAGCATCCTTCATCCGCTTCTTGGCAGTTGAACGGTCCCACCCCATCGTGCCCTCCTGTTGGCGTCTGACCGACGGCGAGCCACACGTCACCCGGAGCGACCCGGGCGCGCGTGCGATCGCGAGCGGGTGTTCGGTGACTCGGCTCGGGTACCTTTTCTACACCTACCCCCTGACATCGCCGTCACCGCGTCACCGCGTCTGTCTCGCCGAGTAGGCCGAGGCAGTGGCCGAACCGACGTCGTAGTTCAGCGATGCGGGGCGGCCGCCCTCGCGACGTGTTGTGGTTCCGGTGAATGCGGTGTTGGACCACGTGGTCCAAGATGCTCACTCGAGGTGATCCCGGGGGCTGGGTCCCGGAGTCACCAGGGAGGGAGCACGATTGGGATCAGGGTTGGAATCGGGATTCCAGCCCGTAACTCCGCGAGAACGCGGCGGCCCAGCCCCGCCGCCCGCCGATGTGATCGTCGCAACGCGCGGGGTGCCATCAGCCCGACCCCTCACTCTCAACCACAGAGAGTGAGGGGTCGGGTTGCTGGCACCCTTGAGCTTTCAGTGAATGGAAGGGCGGCGGGGCCGGATCTAGGACCACGTGGTCCAAACTAACCAGTCGGATAGGGAGTTGGTGGGGTCGAGATGGGAGAGAAAGTTGTCGGTTCGGGTTGGCGGCATGATCTACTCGGGGGGG
>NZ_BAZG01000244.1 GCF_000964525.1 Anaeromyxobacter sp. PSR-1 | reverse complement strand
GATCGCCGTGGAGAAGGTGCGCGGCGCGGTGGTGAACGTCTCCGCCGAGGAGCTGGTCCGGATCCGCGTCCCCTCGCAGCCGCGCGGCGGCTCGATGGGCGACCTGCTGTTCGGCGACCTGTTCGAGCGGCCGCGCTACCGCAAGGGCTACGCGACCACCTCGCTCGGCTCGGGCGTGATCGTCTCGCCCGACGGCTACGTGCTCACCAACAACCACGTGGTGGAGCGCGGCGCCCGCTTCCGGGTGGGCCTGCTCGACGGCCGCGAGCTCATGGCCAAGGTGGTGGGCACCGATCCGTCGTCGGACCTCGCGGTGCTGAAGCTCGACACCCGCGAGAAGCTCCCCTACGTCACCACCGGCCGCTCCGACGACCTGCTCATCGGCGAGACGGTGATCGCCATCGGCAACCCGTTCGGCCTCGCCCACACCGTCACCACCGGCGTGGTCTCGGCGGTGCACCGCAACTTCAAGGCCGGCGACCGGATGATGTTCGACTTCATCCAGACCGACGCCTCCATCAACCCCGGCAACTCCGGCGGGCCGCTGCTCGACATCGACGGGCGGCTGGTGGGCGTGAACACCGCCATCCTGGGCGACCGCAGCGCCGGCATCGGCTTCGCGATCCCCATCGACCGGGCCCGCCGCATCGCCGAGGACCTCATCGCCCACGGCGAGGTGCGCGAGGGCTACCTCGGCATCTCGGTGGACGACCTGCCGCGCAAGGACGGGTCGGTGGACGGGGGCTCGGGCGGCGTGCGCGTCACCGGGGTGGACCCGGGGTCGCCCGGCGAGCGCGCCGGCGTGCGGACCGGCGACCTGGTCGAGGCGGTGGACGGGACGCCGCCGGGCAGCGCCGCGGAGCTCCTGTTCCGGCTGCGCGACCTCCCCATCGGCCGCGCCGCGCGGCTCGACCTCTCGCGGCGCGGCGCGCGCGTGCAGGCCACCGTCACCGCCGTCGAGCTGACCCCGCAGCGCGCCGCCGAGCTGGTGCAGCAGCGCGTGGGCCTGCGCGTCTCGGAGGAGCGCGTCTCCGGCGGCACGCTGGTGGTGGTGCGCAGCGTGGCCGGCCGCTCGCCCGCCGCCCAGGCCGGGCTGCAGCCGGGCGACCTCGTCCGCGAGGTGAACTCCGCGGAGGTCTCGTCGGTGGCCGGCTTCCAGCGCGCCGCCGCCCGGGCCCGCCGGGGCGGGCGGCTCGTGCTGCTCGTCCAGCGCGGCTACGCCTCCGAGCGCATCGCCTTCGACTTCGACTAGATCGCCCGGAGGATCGACCATGGCCGACGAGAAGCAGCCCGCGCCCATCGACTTCTACACGTTCGTGCTGTCGCTCGGCTCCTCGGCGTTCGTGCACCTCGGCGACGCGCCGCACCCGGAGACCGGCGAGCTCGCGGAGGCGAACCTGCTGCTCGCGAAGCAGACCATCGACATCCTGTCGATGCTGGCCGAGAAGACGAAGGGCAACCTCACCGACGAGGAGGCCCGCTTCCTCGAGAACCTCCTCACCGACCTGCGCCTGCGCTACGTGGCGAAGTCGAGCGCGCGGTAGCGTCCCTCGACTCCGCGCGGCCTTCAGGCCGCGCTACGCTCGGGATGAGCGGCCTTCCTCTGCCCGCTCACCCTGAGCGTGGGCCGGGCCGCAGCCCCGCCGGAGTCGAAGGGTCACCCTGGAGCGTGGCCGGAGCCCGCCGCCGTCGAAGGGCGCTACAGCCCCGCCTGCAGCATCGCCTCGGTGAGCCGGCGGATCAGCTCGCGGCGCAGCACGCGGCGGGTGCGCGAGAGCGCGTCGGGGTCGCGGCGCGCGCGGAGCGAGACCTGGCGGCGCGCCACCTCCACCACCCAGGCGATGCGGCGCGGGTCGAGGCGCGGCGTGCGCGAGCCCGCGGCGAGGAAGAACCCGAGGCCGCGCTCCTCGAGCACGGCGTGCAGCGCGCGGCGCGCGCGAGAGACGAGCGTGAGGTCGACGACGTTCGGCACGTCAGCGATCTAGGATCGATCTCGCGATCGATCCAATTTTCGCTCCAGGCGCTCAAAACTGGATCTTCGCCGCGAGGATGGATCCGAGGGCGCGCGCCCGGCGCGCGATATCGGGCTCCCACGGCAGCAGCGCGAGCGGTTCACGGTGGGTCAATCGCGCGATCTCGGCCGCGTTGAGCGACACCGAGGGATCGTCCTCCGGCCCGGTGCGGTTGAGCACGATCCCGGCGACGGCGAGGCCGCGCCGCTCCAGCGCCTCGACGGTGAGCGCGGTGTGGTTCACGGTCCCGAGCCCGGCGCGCGCCACCACCAGCACCGGCAGCCCGAGCGCCGCGGCCAGGTCGGCGTGGGTCTCGCGCGCGGTGAGCGGCACGAGCAGCCCGCCCGCCCCCTCCACCACCACCGCCGCGTGGCGCGCCGCGAGCGCGCGCGCCGCGTCCACCACCCGCGCCAGCGACACCTCGCGCCCCTCCAGCCGCGCCGCGGCCGCGGGCGCGAGCGGGGCCGCGAAGGTGTACGGGCAGATCGCCTCGAGCGGCTCGACGCCGCCCGACGCCTCGCGGAGCCGCTCCGCGTCGGACGGCTCGCCCGGCACGTGGCCCGACTGCGCCGGCTTCATGCCCACCGCGTCCACGCCGGCGGCGCGCGCGGCGCGGACGAGCGCGCAGGCCACCTCGGTCTTGCCCACCCCGGTGTCGGTGCCGGTGACGAACAGCCCGCGCACTAGAGCCTCGCGGTGGCCGCCTCGATGGCGGCGAGCGTGATCCCGGCCAGCCGCGTGAGCTCGGCCTCGGTCATGGCGAGCGGCGGCATGAGCACCACCACGTTCCCGAGCGGCCGGAGGATGGCGCCGAGCTTGCGCGCCTCGAGGATCACCCGGTGCCCGGCCTGCAGCTCGTACGCGTACTCCTCCTTCGTGCCCCGGTCGCGCACCAGCTCGATCCCGACCATCAGCCCGCGCTGGCGCACCTCGCCCACGTGCGCGAGCCGCGCGGCCGGCGCGAGCGCGCGGGCGAGCGCCGCCGCCTTCCCCGGCACCGCCGCGCCCACCCCGCGCTCGCGGAACAGCGTCATCGAGGCGGTCGCGGCGGCGCAGGCGAGCGGGTTGCCGGCGTAGGTGTGGCCGTGGAAGAAGGTCCGCTTCTCGGCGTGCTCGCCCAGGAACGACTCGAACACGTGCTCGGTGGTGACGGTGGCGGCGAGCGGCAGGTAGCCGCCGGTGAGCCCCTTCGCCATGGTGAGGAGGTCCGGGCGCACGCCCTCCTGCTCCACCGCGAAGGTCGTCCCGGTGCGCCCCCAGCCGGTCGCGACCTCGTCGCAGACCAGCAGCGCGCCGTGGCGATCGCAGAGCTCGCGCATGCGGCGCAGGTAGCCGGGCGGCTGGGTGATCATCCCGTCCGCGCCCTGCACGAGCGGCTCCATGACGAGCGCGGCGACCTTCCCCTCGCGCGCCTCGAGGATCCGCTCCACCTCGTCGGCGCAGGCCATCCCGCACCCCGGCAGCGCCTTCCCGAGCGGGCAGCGGTAGCAGTAGGGCTGCGGCGCGTGGTGCACCTCGAACAGCAGCGGCTTGAAGATGCGGTGGAACAGGTCGATGCCGCCCACCGAGACCGAGCCGATGGTGTCGCCGTGGTAGCCGCCGTGCAGCGCCACGAACTCGGTGCGGCGCTCGTCGCCGCGGAGCTGGTGGTGCTGGAACGCCATCTTGATGGCGATCTCCACCGCGGTGGCGCCCGCGTCGGAGAAGAACACGCGCGTCAGGCCGGGCGGCAGGTGGCGGACCAGCTCCTCGGCGCACTCGATGGACGCGGTGGAGGCGAGGCCGAGCAGGGTCGAGTGCGCCACGCGGTCGAGCTGCGCGCGCACCGCGGCGTCGAGCTCCGGGACCCGGTGGCCGTGCACGTTGCACCAGAGCGACGACACGCCGTCGAGGTAGCGGTTCCCGAGCGTGTCCACGAGGTAGACGCCCTCGGCCGCGTCCACGATGAGCGGCTCCTCGCGGAGCCAGTCCTTCATCTGCGTGAACGGGTGCCAGAGGTGCCGGTGGTCCGCCTCCCACAGCCGGCGGTGCCGCTCCAGGCGTTCGCGGTCGTCCATGGGCCGCGACCCTAGCGCACCGGCCCGGCGGCGTCACGGCCGCCCGGCCGCGGCCGGCGCGGGAGGCCGGCGGCCCTGCAGGCGCGCGCCGAGCGCCCGCTCCACCGGCCGCCAGAGCGCGTCGGTCCAGGCGTCGTAGCCGGCCGCCGACGGGTGGAAGCCGTCGGCGGCGAACACCGCGCCGGCGCCGAGCCGCTTCACCGTCCGTCGCGTCTCGCCGAACGCGTCCGCCACCAGGAACCCGTGCCGCTCCGCCACCCGCTCGATGGCGGCGTTGTACTGGTCGAGCCGGCGCGTCAGCGCCGCGGGCGCGCCGTTCGCGGACGGCGAGTCGCCCAGGTCGGGCAGGCTGGAGATCACCACCACCGCGCGCGTGTGCCGGAGGAAGTCCGCCACCACCTCGAGGTCGCGCGCGAAGTCGCGGAGCGGCCGCCCCTGCACGAGGTCGTTGATCCCGATCCCCACGGTGACGAGGCCGGGGCTCGCGTCGAGCGCGCGCGGGAGCTGGTCGCGGCGCAGGTCGGCCACGGTCGCGCCGGGGACGCCCAGGTTCACGAGCTTCACCGCGAGTCCCGCCCCCTCGAGCCGGCGGGCGAGGCGCGGCGGGTAGCCGCCGCCGGGGCCGCCGCCCTGCCCGGCGGCGGTGGAGTCGCCGAGCGCCACGTAGACGAGCGGCGCCGGCGCGGCGCGGGCGCCGCCGGCGGCGAGGAGGGCGCTCGCCGCGGTGAGGACGGCGAGCGCGACCGCCGGGCGCACGAGGCGCCCGGCGCGGACGGGGGTCGGCGGGGTCACGCGGTGAAGGTAGCCACCGCGGGCCGGCGCGGGAGCGGGGGAGCGCCCGGCCGCCCGCTCGGGTTCGCCCCCCGGGGGCGGCTACTTCTTCGGCTGCGCCGGCTTCGCGGGCGCGGCCTTGGCCGGCGCCTTCGCGCCACCCGCGGGCGGCTTCACGTCCTTCGCGAGCTTCTGCATGACCTGCGGCAGCTTCGGCTCGATCCGCTGCTGCGTCTCGATCGCCACCTTCTCCTGCACCTCGGGCATGGCCTTCAGCGTCTTCTGCCCGAGCGGCGACTTGTAGAACGCGAGCAGATCCTTCAGCTCGGCCTCGCCGTACGCGGCCGAGAGCTGGCGGGCGTGGATGTTCACGAGCTCCTCGTACGGGAGCAGCGCCTCGATCTCGGTGCGCGCCTTCGCCGGGAAGTCCTTCGGCATGCTCAGCTCGGAGCCGGGGTGGCCGCGGAACTGGCCGACGACGGACTGGGTGAGCCCGTCCATCCCGCGCTTCCACGTCTCCTGCGTGGCGAGCGTGCGCGCCAGGTCCATCGCGGCGGGCGACGGCTTCGCGGCGGGGGCCGCGGGGGCGGCGGGCGTGGCGGCGGGCTTGGCCGGCGCCGGCGCC
>NZ_BAZG01000245.1 GCF_000964525.1 Anaeromyxobacter sp. PSR-1 | reverse complement strand
CGCGGCTCCGCCGGGCGCGCGCCATGAGCGCGGCGACGAGGTCCCACTCCGCCGGCGCGAGCGCGACGTGGCCGTCGAGCAGGAGCAGGTCGAGGCCGGCGGTCTCGGGCGAGGCGGCCCCCGCGCGCCGCGGCCGCGGCGGCGGTGCGGGCCGCCCCGGCGCGATCGAGGGCGCCGAGCGCGGCGAGCCGCGCCTCGTACGCGGCCAGCGCGTCCGCCAGCGCCCGGATCCGGCCGGCGGCCGCGGCGGGCAGGTCGCCCTCCTCCGCGGCGGCGCGCGCGTCGAACGCCGTCACCTCGGCGCGGCGCAGCTCCGCGAGGGCCGCCGCGAGCGCGGCTGCGAGGCCGCTCGACGCGCGCAGCCCGGCGAACGGACCGCCCGCCTCCGCCCCCGCCCCGGCCGCTAGCAGCCGCTCGGCGAGCGGCGGCAGCACCGCGCGCCGGTCGCCGGAGGCGGCGAGCAGGCCCGGCACGAGGCGGTCGAGTGTGGAGACCGAGGGCCCGAACAGGAGCCCGCCCTGCGCGTCGCACAGCCGGCGTGCGGCACGGACCGCCGCGAGCGGCGTGGGGACCAGGCAGAGGACGGGCACGCCCGACCCTACCGCGCGCGGCTGACGCCCGACGGCGCCGCCGCGGTCACTCCTCGCGGTAGACCGCCAGCGAGCCCTCGTTCTCCCAGACGTCCACGCGGGACACCGTCACGCGCCCGCCCTCCAGCTCGGCGAGGCGCCGCGACATCTCCTGGTAGAAGAACCGGGCGATGAGCTCGGCGGTGGTGTTCTCCTGGTCGAACGGAGCCACCTCGTTGACGTTCTGGTGATCGAAGCGGGACCCGACCTCCGCGACCAGCCGCTGCAGGTCGGCGAAGTCGATCACCATCCCGATCCGGTTCAGCGCCGAGGCGCGCGCGTGCACGCGGACGCGCCAGTTGTGGCCGTGCAGCCGCTCGCACTTCCCGCCGTGGAAGCGGATCTGGTGCGCGGCGCTGAAGACGAAGTCCTTCGAGATCTCGTAGACGGGACTGCCCATGCGCGCGGCAATATACCCGGGCACCGGCCGGCGTGCACCCCGCTTCGGCCGCGGCGGCGCCGGCGCGAACCGCCCCGGCGGGAAAGGGCTCCCAGGGACCATGAGCGGACACGGACACCACGGCGGCGGGCACGGACACGGCGGCCACCAGCACGGGCACGGGCACGGCGATCACGCGCCGGGCCGGGACCGGCACGGCAACCCGGAGGACCTCGCCGCGTACCTCGCCAAGCTGGAGGGCGCAGACCGCGCCGAGTGGCAGAAGCCGGACGCGGTGGTGGGGGCGCTCCGGCTGCCGGAGGGCGGCGTGGCGTGCGACGCGGGCGCCGGCCCCGGCTACTTCTCGCTGCGGATGGCGCGCGCGGTGGGGCCGCGCGGGCGCGTGTACGCCATCGACGTCGAGCCCCGGATGATCGAGCTCCTGCGCGAGCGGACCCGCGCCGCCGGGCTCGAGAACGTGCACCCGCTGCTCTCCACCGACGGCGCGCCGGCCCTGCCGCCCGAGCCGTGCGACGCGATCCTCGTCGTCAACACGTTCCACCACTTCCACGACGGCGCCGCCGACCTGCGCCGGCTCGCCTCGCGCCTGAAGCCCGGCGGGCGGCTCGTGAACGTGGACTTCCAGCCGGGCGAGCTCCCGGTCGGCCCGCCGCCGGATCACAAGGTGTCGCGCGAGGCCTTCCTCGCCGCGGCGCGCGAGGCCGGGCTGGAGCTGGCGGAGGAGCACGCGTTCCTGCCGTACCAGTACTTCCTGTCGCTGCGGCGCGCCGGCTGAGCGCACGGCGCGCGCGGATCAGCGGCCGAGGAGCGCGCGCACCGCGCCGGCGGGATCGTCGCCGGTGAGCCAGGCGCGGATGGCCGCGACGCCGTGCGCGCCCGCGGCGCGCACCTCGGCGACGCGCGACGGGTCCACCCCGCCGAGCGCGACCAGCGGGAGCCCGAGCCGCGCCGCCGCGCGCAGCGCGCCGACACCCACCGGCGCGCCGTAGGGCCGCTTCGAGGGCGTGTCGTAGACCGGCCCGAACGTGGCGAAGCTCGCCCCGCCCGCGCGGGCGCGGAGCACGTCCGCCTCCGAGTGGCACGAGACGCCCAGCAGGGCCGCGGGGCCGAGCAGGCGCCGCGCGTCCGCCGGCGAGACGCCCGCCGACGGGAGGTGGACGCCGTCGGCCCCCACCGCGAGCGCCACGTCCAGCCGATCGTTCACGAGCAGCCGCTGGCCCGCGTCGCGGCAGACCGCGGCGAGCGCGCGCGCGAGGCGCAGCAAATCCAGACCGCAAAGGTCCTTCTCTCGCAGGTGGATCGCGGCGATCCCGGGGGGCAGCCCGCGCAGGGCCGCCGCCGCGCGGGCCGGCAGCGAGGAAGCGAGCCGCCGGTCCGTGATCAGGTGGACAACGGGGACCTCCATCCGTAATCTCCGCCTCCGGCAGCATCCTGCGCGAGGAGAGCATCCGTGTCGAGCGATCTCCAGAGCTTCCTCGCCTTCCTGGAAGCGCAGAAGGCGAAGCAGGCCCCCCGTTTCCCGTCGGTGAAGTTCGACAAGGTGCTGTCCTTCATGGGCACCACCAGCCTCGGCGGCACCTACAACGCGGTCTCGGTCAACCGCGTGCTCGGGATCGAGCCGGGCCCGACCGGCCGCGAGCTGCGCCTCCGCCTCGCCGGGCCGCTGGCGCGCACGCCGGCCCGCGGCGAGTGCATCACCGTCCACCTCACCCGCGTCGAGCAGTACCAGGGCTTCCAGGTGAAGACCCGCGCGCTCTCGGTGAACTCGGTGGCGGCCGACCTCCTGGAGGAGGACCGCGACGGCCTGGTGGTGAAGGGCGCCTCGATCTTCACCGTCCACCACAGCCCGTACACGCTCAAGTTCTTCGAGAACGTGCCGTTCGAGGAGCTGGTGCAGATCGTGGGGAGCGTCCGCTACGCGCTGGTCGGCGTGGGCGAGACCGCGAACATCTCGCCGCGGTTCATCTTCCACCACGAGGTCCGCGACGGCCGCCTCACCCTGTTCCACGGCGACGGGCTCGCGCTGAAGACCTACATGAACCTGAAGTCGAACCGGCTCGAGACGCGGGCCGTGATCGACCTCGACACGTACCGCGGCTACGCGCTGCGCGGCACCGTGGAGGAGTTCGCGCCGCACCAGCACCCCGAGGCGTACGACAAGATCTGCCGCGGGTACACCGCCGGTGGATGGGGCAAGCCCTCGCGCGTCTTCCGGTCGGTCATCGACGACGTCGCGCCGCTCGAGCCGGCCGGCTAGCGCGGCTCGCCGCTCGGCAGGCGCGGGCCCTTCGACTCCGGCGGGCCTGCGGCCCCTTCGACTCCGGCGGGCCTGCGGCCCGCCTACGCTCAGGGTGAGCGGATCGCAACCCGCTCATCCCGAGCGTAGCGCGGCCGCCAGGCCGTGCGGAGTCGAGGGAGGGAGGACGGCTCAGGTCCCGATGAGCCCGCTCATCGGCGAGGACGCCGCGGCGTGCAGCTTCATCGGGATCCGGCCGGCCAGGAACGCCTTCCGGCCGCCCTCGACGCCGGCGCGCATGGCCTCCGCCATGAGCACCGGGTCCTTCGCCTCGGCGATGGCGGTGTTCATGAGCACCGCGACCGCGCCCAGCTCCATCGCGAGCGCCGCGTCGCTGGCCGTGCCCACGCCCGCGTCCACCAGCACCGGCACCTTCACCGTCTCCATGATGATGCGGAGGTTGTACGGGTTGCGCAGGCCGAGGCCCGAGCCGATGGGCGCGCCGAGCGGCATCACCGCGGCGCAGCCGGCGTCCTCGAGCTTCTTCGCGGTGACCGGGTCGTCGTTCGTGTACGGCAGGACGGTGAAGCCCTCCTTCACCAGCACCTTCGCCGCCTGGATCAGCCCCTCCACGTCGGGGAACAGCGTCCGGCGGTCGCCGATGACCTCGAGCTTCACGAGGTCGCCCATCTCCAGCTCGCGGCCGAGGCGCGCAGTGCGGATGGCCTCCTCGGCGGTGAAGCAGGCGGCGGTGTTGGGCAGCAGCTTCATGCCCTTCGGGATCCAGGCGAGCAGCGACTCCTCGCCGTGCTTCGACAGGTCGAGCCGCCGCACCGCGACCGTCACCACCTCGGCGCCCGAGGCGGCGAGCGCCCGCTGCATGGTGGGGAAGTCGGGGTACTTGCCCGTGCCCACCAGCAGGCGGCTGGTGAACGCGTGCGCGCCGATGCTCCAGGTGTCCGCCATGGCCTACCCTCCTCCGACGAAGGCGACGATCTCCACCGAGTCGCCCGGACCGATCCGGTGGGCCTCGTAGCGGTCCTTGGTGACGACCGCCTCGTTGACCTCGACGGCCACCCGCGGCGCCTTCACGCCGAGGTGCGCGAGGAGGCCGGCGACCGTCAGTCCGTCGGGGATCTCCCGGAGCTCTCCGTTCAGCCTCACCTGCATGGTGCGGGGGATCTAGCAACGGCGGCGCCGCCGCGTCAAACGCCGCGGGCCGCGGGCGCGGCGGGGGGCGCCCGGCGCGTGACAGTCTCAGCCTATCAGCGCCATCGCGACGATGTCTTGGAGTTATCAGTCGGGCGGCGGCATCCTCCTTCGCGTCCGAGAGGAGGACCTGAACATGACGACCACGACCCGTACCCAGCCCCCCGCCACCCCGCCCGCCCGCGCCGCCCGCCGCGACCTGTACCGCAGCCCGAGCGCGCTCCCCGAGGCCGACCGCCGCCGCATCGCGGACGCCCTCGTCGCCACCCTCGCCGACGGCATCGACCTGCAGACGCAGGCGAAGGTCGCGCACTGGAACGTGAAGGGGCCGGGCTTCGCCCAGCTCCACGCGCTCTTCGAGGAGCTCGCCACCGCGCTCGCCGCCCACTCCGACGACCTCGCCGAGCGGGCCGTGACCCTGGGCGGCCGCGCCGCCGGGACCGCGCGCGAGGTGGCCGCGGCGAGCCGCGTCCCCGAGCTGCCCGCGGGCGCCGTCCGCGACCTCGAGCTGGTCGCGCTGCTCGCCGACCGGATCGAGGCGTACCTCGGCGGCCTCCGCGCCGCGCAGGCGCTCGCCGAGGAGCACGGCGACCCGGAGACGGTGGACCTGCTCACCGGCGTCATCGCCGGCGTCGAGAAGCACGGCTGGTTCCTCCGCGCCACCCTGGGCGAGTGAGCCGCGCGCGGAGGGAGCGGGCGGATCGGGGCGCGGGGCGCTACACTGCGCGCGTGATCCCCGGCTCCCCTCCCCCCGCCCGCCTGGCCCGCCTGGCCCGGCCCGCCGCGGCCGTGCTGCTCGTCGCGGCCGTGGCGGCGCTCGCCACGCTCGCGCCCGCCCCGGCCACCCGCGCACTGGAGGCGCTCCGCCAGAGCGCGCCCGCCGCGGCGGCGGCGCTGGCCGCGGCCTACGTGGCGGGCGGCCCGCTCATGATC
>NZ_BAZG01000246.1 GCF_000964525.1 Anaeromyxobacter sp. PSR-1 | reverse complement strand
GGGTCGGTCGGCGAGCACGCGGGGCCGCGGTGCAACGGCGGTGCCCGCACATCCGCGCCCACGCTCCCCCGCTCCCGCGGCGCCCGCACGTCGCCTCCCGCGGAAGCGCGCTTCCCACCTGCGGCGCCGGAGCGCCACGCGCTCGGCACGCGATCGCCGCGCCCGCGCCCGCGCCGGGATGGCCCGGCGCCCCGCGCGTGTTCAGACGGGCTGACCCCCTCGACACGCCGACCTGCGGCGCGCGCCCCCGGGCGCACGGAGACGCCACATGCGCTCGATCACCCGCCTGCTCCTCGCGCTCGCCGCGCTGCCCTCGGCGGCGCTCGCCGCGAGCGTCACGCGCGGCCCCTTCCTCCAGCAGACCGGCCCGTCCTCCGCGCTGGTGGTGGTGGACACCGACGCCGCCGCGGCGGTGGAGGCCGTCGCGGACCTCCCGGGCGGCGGCACGGCGCGCGCCGCGAGCGACGGCACGCACCACCTGCTCCGCCTCGAGGGGCTGCCCGCGGCGAGCGCGATCCCGTACCGGCTCACGGTGGACGGCGCCGAGCGGCCGGGCGGCACGCTCCACACGCCGGGCCGGCCGGACACCGCCGCCGGCCGCGCCGCGATCCTCGCGGTCGTCGGCGACTACGGCACCGGCGATCCCGCCGAGCTGAACCACATCGCGCGCATCCGGGAGGAGGGCGCGCAGGCGATCCTCACCGTGGGCGACAACGCCTACCCGGACGCCACCGCCGCCGACTTCCTCTCCAAGCTGTTCCGCCCGATGGCGGCGCTCCTCGCGGACGTGACGATGTGGCCGGCGCCCGGCGACCACGAGTACCGGCAGCCCTGGGCGCAGCCGTACCTCGACGCCTTCGAGCTGCCGGAGGGGCCGCAGGGTGAGCGCTACTACGCGTTCGACTGGGGCGACGTGCACGTGGCGGCGCTGGACTCGAACTGCATCGTCCCGATGGACGCGGCGACCGCCGGCTGCGACGCGAAGACGATGGTCGGCTGGCTCACCGCCGACCTCGCGGCCACCCGCGCCCCGTGGAAGATCGTCCTCATCCACCGGCCCGTGGTCGCGACCGGCAAGTACGGCGTGTACCCGCAGATCCCGGCGGCGCTGCTCGGGGTGCTGGAGGGAGCCGGGGTGGACCTGGTGCTCCAGGGCCACAACCACCTCTACGAGCGGAGCTGGCCGACGCGGCAGGGGCAGCCGGTGCAGAAGGACTACGACCACCCCGCCGCGCCGGTGTACGTCACGAGCGGCGGCGCGGGCGGCTGGCTGTACGACTTCGTGCTCCCCGCCGAGCCCTGGACCGCCTACCGCGAGAAGATCGATCAGCACCTCCGCCTCACGCTCGACGGCGGCACGCTGAAGGTGGACTCGATCCGCGGCGACGGCGTGGTCCACGACACCTTCACGATCGTGAAGGACGTCCCGGCGCTGCCCGCGCAGCCGCCGGGCGGGGACGACGGCACGGGCGGCACCCCCGGCGCGCCGCCGCCGAACGGCGCGGTGGCGGTCGGCTGCCAGGCCGCCGCCGGCTCGGGCTGGGCGCTGCTCGCGCCGCTGGCGGTGGTTGCCGCCGCCGCGCTGCGCCGCCGCCGCCGCTAGGCCGCCCGCACGCACCCCCGGCGCCCGCCCGCGCGTCCGGCGACGGCGGGCAGGCACGGTGGGTGATCACCCGCGCGCCCGCTTCCCGGCGCGTCGCCCGCTGCGCTGCATGTGGTCATGCGACGCACGTTCGCGGCCGCCCGCCTGCTGATCCCGATCCTGCTGCTCGCCTGCACCGGGGGCGCGCCCCTCCCCGACGGCTCGCTCGGCGGCCAGCCGGGCGGCGGCCCGGGCCCGGGCGGCGGGGGCGGGGGCGGTGGCGGTGGCGGTGGCAACGGCGGGGTCGTGAACCCGGACGCGCCGCTCGGCGCGCCGGCGTGGCCTCCGCTGCAGACGAGCGTCGAGCCCTACGCGCTCGCGTTCGACGACGCGACCGCGGCCATCGTCTACACGATGTGGAGCAAGGAGTACGCGCCGGGCCGGTTCCACTACCACGGCGCCTGGTGGGACGTGACGCTCCGGCAGCGCGGCGACGGCTCGCGCGAGCACCCCAAGCACAGCTGGAAGGTCCGCCGCCCCAAGGACGCGCCGCTCGACGGCGAGCGCACGCGCAACCTGCTCGCCGAGTGGCCCGACGGCGGGTACCTGTCCGATCCGTTCTCCTACGCGCTCATGATGGGCGCCGGCGTGCCCACGCCGCGGGCCCGGTTCGTGACGCTCGACGTGAACGGCGAGCACCAGGGCGTGTACGTCGAGGTCGAGGAGCCGGACGAGAAGCACTTCCTCCTGGAGAACGGCATCGACCCGAACGCGAACGTCTACCGCTGCGGGCTGCGCGACTGCGAGCTGAAGCTCACCCCGCCCGCCCACTACCAGGGGCCGTGGGAGAAGAAGACGAACTCGAGCGAGCCCTCCGACGACCTCGACGCGTTCCTGGTCGGGCTGAGCCGGACGCCCGAGGGCGAGATCGAGGCGTGGCTGGAGCGGCACGTGGACCTGCCCCGGTTCTTCCGCTTCTACGCGGTGGGCATCCTCATCAGCCTCTCCGGCATCGACGACTCCGGCAGCTACCTCGTGCACGACCGCGTGCGCGACAGGTGGCTGTGGGTCCCGTGGGATCTCAACAACGCGAAGCTGGTGTTCTGGCGCGACAACGCGGTGGAGTGGGGCGTGCCGTTCCGCTACGCCATCCCGTTCTACACGCTGTACGACGCGGGCACCCTCGGCGTCGCGGCGGGCAAGGAGGCGCGCTACGGCGGCGCGCACCCGCCGTTCGTGGTGCTGTTCCAGCGCATCTGGGACCGGCCGGCGCTGCGGAACCGCATCCTCGACGAGGTGGAGGCGATGCTCGACGGCCCGTTCGCCGAGGCCGAGACGTCGCCGCGCATCGAGGGGCTTCACGCGCTCATCGCCGGGCTGCTCCCGGCGGATCCCTGGGTGGACCCGGCGCACGCGGACGCGTCGGTGCAGGTGCTGAAGGACTACGTCCGGCGCCGGACCGGGTTCCTGCGCGAGCAGATCGCGCTCGAGCGCCACCGCGGTGAGGGCGGCCTGGTCGTGAACGCCGTCGCGCCGGACGCGATCGAGCTCTACAACCGCGAGGACACGCCGCGCGACCTGGGCGGCCTCGCCATCACCGGCGACCTCCGCCAGCGGCTCGCGACGCCGCTGCCCGCCGGCACGGTGGTGCCGCCGCACGGGACGCTGCGGCTCCCGTTCCCGGTGGCGGCCGAGGGCGGCGAGGTGGGGATCTTCGACGTCGCCACGCAGCTGCCGGTGGACGCGGTCTACTACGGGCCGCCCGGCGGGCGGACCTACGCGCGCACGCCGGACGGCGCGGAGACCTGGGGCTGGCGGTGAGGGGGGAGCCGGGGCGGGCGCGCGGCGAGGACCGCGCGCGCCCGCCGCGGGATCAGAACGTGTAGCGGACCGTCGGGTAGACCGCGAACCCGCTCGCCTTCGCCTTCGTCGCGTAGACGTAGTCGGCGGCGAGGCCCACCGAGAAGTGGCGCAGGCGCGTGAAGTACTCGATGCCGGGGCCGCCCTGCACCACGACGTCGTTCGTGCTGAACAGGCCCTCGGGCCAGCTCTTCGCGTAGCCGCCGCGGCCGTGCACGTACAGGAAGAAGCGCTCCCAGTCGTTGCGGTCGGTCCAGCCGAGCAGCGCCACGCGCGCGTCGAGGCCGCCCGCGAACAGGCTGAACGCGCCGTAGTTCGAGCTGCCCTTCTGGTTGCCGCCCTGGCCGTAGATGGCGAGCGAGAGCCGGTTGCCGAAGTCCATGCCCAGCGTGAGCCCGACCATCAGGCCGCCGGCCGAGCCGCCCGCCTTGCCGGCGTACGGGTACTTCGCCGGGTCCTCGGTGGGCGTGTCGGTGAAGGCCATGTAGCCGGCCTCCATGCCGACGAAGAGGCCGCGCTCGACGTCGCGGAAGCGGGCGGCGCGCGGGTCCTCCTGCAGCCGGGGCGCGGACTCCTGTGCGCCGGCGAGGAGCGGCGCGGTGAGCGCCAGGATGGCGAGGATGTTCTTCACGGAGATGTCCCTCCTATTCGCCGCCGGCGGACCGGAGGATCCAGGGATAGGTGATGACGGCGATGCCGCCGCCCTTGGGCTTGGGGAACTGCCAGCTGGTGATGCGGCTCATCATGCAGTCGTGGACCTTGGCGTCCTCGAGCGTGGTCGCGCCGGAGTCCACCTGCGGGCTGGTGGCGCTGCCGTCCGCCTGGATGATCCACTTGATCGACACCTTGCCCGCGAGGCGCGGGTTGATGGCGAGCTGCTGCTCGTAGCAGTAGCGGATCTGCGCGGCGTGGTCCTGGATGACCTTGCGGACCAGCTCCTTGTCGATGGAGCCCATCACCTGCGCGGCGCCGGTGCCGATGCTGATGTCGCGGTCGCCCTTCTTGCCGAGGCCGCCGACGCCGGTGCCGTAGGTGCCGAGCCCGCCGCCGCGGCCCTTGGTGCCGACCGCGCCGATGCCGATGGTCTCGCCGGAGCCGCCGCCGCCCGAGCCGGAGCCGCGGATGCCCAGGCCGCCCAGGCCCTGCGCGTCCCCGACCACCGGGCCGAACATGTTGCCGACCGCGCCCTTCAGGTCGCCGCCCAGGCCGCCGGAGCCGAACACGGTGGAGAGGCCGCCGCCGCCGCGCCCGAGCGCGCCGAGCAGGCCGGTGCTCTTCACGATGTCCTTGGCGTTCGGGTCGATGGCGCGCGGCGCGGACCGGGCGTTCGACTTGGGCGCGTCCCGCTTGCCCATCTTGCCCTCGTCGCCCTTGTGCTTCTCGGCCATCTCGCCCGGATCGTCCTTCTGCGTGCCGCCGGCGAGCTTCTCCGGCTTCTTCGGCTTCGCCTCGGGCGGCTTGATGATGAACTTCGCCATCCGCGAGGGGTTCTTGAACAGGTCGTCGGCGAGGACGTCGGTGTCGTACGGGAAGTTGTTGGCCGCGACGATGAACCCGGACTGGATGAAGAACAGCACCAGGAACAGGTTGAGCAGCCGGTAGTTGATGCGGTCCCAGAACGGCACCGGCTTCACCGGCTCCGGCTTCTTCGGGCGCGCCTCGATGGCGAGGCGGCTGCCGACCTCGGCGCGGACCGCGCCGGCGCGCGGCACCGGGATCCAGTAGGCGCCCTTCACCTTCTCGTCGCTGGCGGCCTTGCGCGACTTCACCAGCTCGCCGAAGGCGGTGCGCTGCCCCCGCTCGTCCACCACCCCGGTCATCCCGGAGCCGAACGCGAACTTGTAGTCGCCGTCCTCGAAGCGGAGCATCGGGAACTCGGCGAGCGGCAGCCCCTCGACGCGCAGGCTGCACTTCTCGCCGTCGCCCACCAGCACCGGCTGCTTCGGCCGAACGAAGGTGGCGGC
>NZ_BAZG01000247.1 GCF_000964525.1 Anaeromyxobacter sp. PSR-1 | reverse complement strand
AGGTCCGGGGCCACCAGCTCGAACTCGGCCGAGGCGAGCGGGGGCGGGGAGGGCGCGGGCGTCGCGCCGGGCGGCAGCGCGAACGCCGGGCCGAGCGCCGCCGCGAGCGCCTCGCCCAGCTCGGCCGCGCTGGCGGGCCGGGCGGCGGGCTCCTTCTCGCAGGCGCGGGCCACCACGGCCACGAGCTCCGGCCAGGCGGCGAGCTCCGGGCGCGCCTCGGCGAGCGGCGGCACCGGCGCGGTGGCCTGCTTCATGAGCAGGCCGCGCGCGTCGGGCGCGGTGAACGGGTGGTGCCCGGCCAGCATCCGCCAGGCGATGAGCCCGACCGCGTAGAGGTCCGCGCGCGCGTCCACCGCGCCGCCGGTGGCCTGCTCCGGCGCGAGGTACTCGGGCGTGCCCACCACCATGCCCGCCTGCGTGGCGCAGCCGGAGCTCGGGTCGGTCATCTTGGCGATGCCGAAGTCGAGGATCTTCGCCACCTCGCGGCCGCTGCCGGTCCGCGCCAGGAACACGTTCTCCGGCTTCAGGTCGCGGTGCACGACGCCCATGGCGTGGGCGGCGCCGAGGCCGGCGCAGATCTGCCAGAGCACCGGCACGGCCGCGGCGGGCGCGAGCGCGCCCTCGCGCCGGAGCCGGTCGAACAGGCTCTCGCCGGTGAGCAGCTCCATGGCGAGGAACAGCCAGCCCTCCTCGGTGCGGCCGAAGTCCGTGACGTGGACGATGTGATCGTGCTGGAGCGCGCTCGCGATCTCCGCCTCGCGGCGGAACCGCTCCACCAGGTCCGGCGAGGCCGACAGCTCCGGCCGGAGCACCTTCACCGCCAGGTCCTTGCGCAGGTGGACGTGCCGGGCCTGGAACACCGCGCCCATGCCGCCCGTGGCCAGGTGGCCGGTCAGCTCGTACCGACCGTCGAGGCAGGTGCCGACGAGCGACGCCGGCTCGAAGGTGGCGGGGGCGGACATTCCGGATCCGGACAAGCGGACCGGGATTGTAACCGCGTTCGCGCGGCTGCCCAGGTTGCGCGCCGCGGCGTCCCCCGCGCCCATGCGCGTACCGTGTACCACCCCACGCCCGGGCGGCCCCGGCCGGACGCTCAGTTCAGGGTGAGAACCGTCTCACGCGGCGCGGGCGGCACCGTGCGCACCGTGGGTACGGGCCGCGCCCGGCGGGGCGCGCGCGGCCCGGGCGCGTCGCCGCCCACCGCGCGCTGCAGCGCGCGCTCCAGCCGCGCCGCGACGCGGGCCCAGGTGAACCGCGCCGCCACCCGCGAACGCCCGCGGGCGCCCATGGCCCGCGCGCCCTGCGGGTCGTCGAGGAGCCGCTCCAGCGCCCCGGCGAGCGCGACCGCGTCGCCGGGCGGCACGAGCACCCCGGTCTCCCCCTCGACGACGATCTCCGGCACCGCCTCGATGCGCGTGCCGACGCAGGGCACGCCGCACGCCATGGCGTCGAGGAACGCGATCCCGAACGGCTCGCGCAGCGTGGGCAGCACCAGCGCCGTGGCCTGGGCGAGCAGGGCGGGCAGCTCCTCGGTGGCGACCGGCCCGAGGTGGAAGGCGCCCTCGGGCAGCGGCGGCACCTCGCGCGGCCCCGCCACCAGCAGCCGGGCGCGCGGGCGGCGGCGGCGCAGGCGGGCGAACGCGTCGAGCAGGATGGGGCCGCCCTTGCGCCGGAAGTCCTTGCCCACGAACAGGAGCGTGCGGCCGTCGTCGCGCCGGGGCGCCTCGTCCGGGAACACGTTCGCGCCGGCGCCCACCACCGCGATGCGGGCGCGGTCCACGCCGTAGTCGCGCACCAGCGAGCGGGCCACGTTGGCCGAGAACGTCGCGATCACGCGCGCGCCGCCGTACACCGCCGCCTCGCGCGCCCGCCAGCCGGGGCCGTAGTCCACCGGCGCGGCCAGGCCGGCCGCCGGCCAGGGCGGGCTCGCCTGCGCCAGCGCGCGGGTGTGGTCGAGCAGGAGCGCGTAGGGCAGGGGCGGCGGGAGGCCCGGCGCGAACAGCGCCCCGTTCTGGAGCACCAGGTCCGGCGCCGGCGCGAGCGCGCGCAGGCGCTCGCCGGCGCGGGACGCGTGGCGATCCCAGGCGTAGGTCGTGTTCCACCGGTGCCGGAGCGCGAGCCGCCCGTAGCGCGCCGCGGCCAGGGCCAGGTGCGCGACGACCGGGGGCGCGGGGCGCAGCCGTCGCGTGGCGGGGTCGCGCGGCTCGAGGTCGCCGGTGGCCGCGACCAGCCGGAGCTCGTGCCCCCGCTCGCCGAGCGCCGCGGCGATCGCCGCCGTGACCCCGCTCTGGGACCCGTAATGGACGTACGCGATCGAGAGCCGCCCTCTCCGCATCCTCCCTCCCCTCCCCGGACCTCAAGGTGCAGTGCGGGGGGGTGAAGGGGAAGCCTGACAGGGGCGCGCGCACGCCCGCCCGGGCGCCGGGCGGCGCGGGGATCGTGCCGCGGCGGGGCCGACCGCGCTCAGACGCCGGCGGGCTTCTCGCCGTGGCGCGCGGTCACGACCGTGTGGATGCCCCCGCGGACGGCGAAGTCGCCCACGACCTCGATCCAGCGCGGCGCGAGCGCGGCCACGAGGTCGTCGCAGATGCGGTTCGTGACCGCCTCATGGAACGTGCCCTCGTCCCGGAAGCTCCACAGGTAGAGCTTCAGGCTCTTCAGCTCCACGCAGCGCTCGGCCGGCACGTAGCGGAGGCGGATGGTGGCGAAGTCCGGCTGCCCGGTCATCGGGCACACGCAGGTGAACTCCGGGCACTCCATCGCGATCTCGAACGGGCGTCCGGGCTTCGGGTTCGGGAAGGTCTGGAGGTCGCGGGAGGGCTGGGTCGGCATGAGGCGTCCTTCGGGCTTGGTACGAACCGGTGGAAAACCGACAGCACGCTGTCGGGATTTCGCGGGCCGGGCTGAAATCCTTACCGGTCGGGGTGGGGTCTCCGGCGGCAAGCCCCTGTAACCTCGTCGCTCGGGCCAAGGCAAGCGGATTGCTATCGGTAGGAACCGCACGCTCGAGACACGGAGGGATCCATGAACCGCAAGGCCCGCCGCCGCATGAAGCACCTCGCGCCCCGCCGCATGGTCACGACGCTCGGAGACCTCATCTCCGCCGCGTACGAGGCGGTCCCGGGCATCGGCGACAAGAAGCTCGAACGGGCGCTCCGCCTGCTCACCGAGTCGCCGCTGGCTCGCCAGATGAGCCCGCACGTCGAGTTCGTGCCGTAGTCCCCCGCGTCGCGGGGCTCAGTCGAAGCGGGCCCCGCAGCGCGCGCAGTGTTGCTCCCGCACCGGATCGGCCGGTCCCGGACGTCCCCCCGGGGCCGGCCGGTCGCTTTCCCTGCGGAGCGGCGCCCCGCACGAGGGGCAGCGCGCGACGGACGCCGCCGCGGCGAACGCCGCGAAGAGCAGCCCCACCCCCGCGACCGCCACGCCGCCGCGCCAGCCGGCGCCGGCCGTGCCCACCAGCAGCCCGGCCGCGATCGCGCTCGCGACCGCCCAGGGGAGGAGCCGCCGCGCGCCGCGGGCGCGCGAGCGCTCGCGCTCGAGGTCGGCGAGCCGCATCCGCTTCGTCACGCCAGCCTCCTACAGCGCCATGAGCGCCAGCACCAGCAGCACCAGCGCCTCGCCGGTGATGAAGCCGGAGGCGAGCGGGGTGTTGTAGATCT
This sequence comes from Anaeromyxobacter sp. PSR-1, assembly GCF_000964525.1. Classification (GTDB taxonomy): domain Bacteria; phylum Myxococcota; class Myxococcia; order Myxococcales; family Anaeromyxobacteraceae; genus Anaeromyxobacter. The sequence continues at coordinate 1,702 of NZ_BAZG01000247.1, read as the reverse complement.
CCTCGGTCCGCGGCGAGAGCCGCTTCCAGAGGTCCTGGATCAGGCCGCCCACCACCATCGGGAAGATGGCGAAGCCGGGGATGAGCATGCCCAGGCCGACGGCGGTGGGGGAGGGCACGAAGCGGCCGATGCGCGGGTGCGACTCGAGCACGGTGAGCACCACGCCCACGACGAGCGCGATCCCGAGCGCCACGACCGCGCTCGGCGCGAGCGCGCCGAAGCCCTGCGAGAGGAGCTCGGCGAAGCCCGCCCACTTCACGCTGATCGGCGAGGTGAGGCCGCCCTCGCCGCCGATGCCGTACTTGGCCCGCACGGCCGGGTAGGCGATCGCGACCGCCAGCGCGCCCACCGGCACGCCGACGAGCTGCAGGATGGTGAGGTTCCGGTTGGTGGAGCCGACGATCTTGCCGGCCTTGTAGTCCTGCATCAGGTGCTCGCCGTTCGCGGCCACCGAGCCGCTCATGCCCGAGCCCACCATGTTGATGGGCACGTGCCCCGGGGCGAGCACCGCGAACACCGCCTGCATCACGTTCGCCATGGCGCTGATGGGCGCCCAGTTCGTCTCGCCCAGCACGCGGATGCCGACCAGCATCAGGATGAGCGAGAGCCCCACCGACACGAGCGACAGCCAGATGGGGAAGCCGAGCGAGATCTTCTGCACCGCCACCAGCGCCACCGTGCAGCCGATCGCGCCCCACGCCACCCAGCGCATGGGGAAGTCGCCGCCGTCGGTGGCGCCCTTCGCCGACATCCCGCGGAACGTCTTCGCGATCACCTTCCACTTCAGCACCAGCGCGGCGAGGCCGCCCGCGACCATGAGCCCGGTGGCGGGCCACATGATCCAGCGCTGCAGCACCGAGTTGAAGGTCAGCTCCGGCACCAGCCCGGCCCGGAACAGCGGCTCGGGCGCGACCAGCCACGCGAGCACCAGCCCGAGGCCCATGGAGAGGGTGACCCGCAGGCCGATGAGGAGCCCGGCCCCGAGCGAGAGCACGCCCAGCTCCGAGCCGACGCGGAGCGCCTCGGCGTGCGGGGTGAGGAAGCGGAAGGAGATCGTCTCCGGGATCCACCCCAGGCCCTGCCGCAGCGCCACGAAGCCGGCCGAGATGGCGCCGCCCAGCCCGAGCGCCGCCACGCGCGGCCCGGCCTCCCTCGGCCCCTGGTCGAGCACGAGCAGCGTCTCGCCGGCGGCGGTGCCGTCGGCGAAGGTGAGGTTCTCCTGGTCGATGTAGTGCTTGCGCAGCGGCACCGCGAGGAGCACGCCGAGCAGGCCGGAGGGCGCGAGCCACGCGAAGATCTGGAGCGGGCTGAGGTGCAGGTTCAGCAGCCCGCGCTGGTTCAGCATGTCGATGGCCGCGAGCACCACCGACATGAAGCCCACGCCCGAGCCGGCGGCGGTGCCGGCCGTCTGCACCAGGTTCGTCTCCCAGCGCGTGGCGCGCACGCGCGTGGCGAGGCCGAGGAGCGAGAGCGCGATGAAGCCGAGGAACGCGCTCACGACGGAGATGTTCGGCCCGTAGCCGATGCGCAGCACCACCGTCGGCTCGGCCGCGCCCATGATGGCGGCCACCACGATGGCGACGCCCACGGCGCGGACGGTCAGCTCGCGGTGCGGCGCGCCCGCCGCGCCGGGCGCCGGGGTGGAGGATTCCTGAGCGATCTTGCGCATGGGCCGGAGACTCTAGCGCGAGCCCGCAGACCG
>NZ_BAZG01000248.1 GCF_000964525.1 Anaeromyxobacter sp. PSR-1 | reverse complement strand
AGGTCCGGCGCCCGCGCGCCCGCGCGTCCGCCGTCTCCCGGCCGATGAGCTTGTTGAAGTTCGAGCGCTGCCCGCCGGCGGTGGTCTCCTCGTACGTGAACGCGAGGTTCGCCTCGTCGAACTTGCGGAACCAGTCGTCCCACGGGATCCGCTCCAGCTTGCCCTCGCCGCCGTAGCCCGGGAAGTCGATGCGGATGATGCCGGTCTCGTCGCCCCGCTCGGTGCCGCCGACCGACGCCGGCCAGCCCCCGCGCTCCTCCACCCACCTGCGGATCGTGTCGTGATCCGTCGTCGTGCTCGAAACCCGTCCCGCCATGCGCCACCTCCGTGACGCGTACATCCTGCGCACGGCGCCTGGCCGGCGGGAGCCCGCCCGGCCTCCGCGCGCGGGCGCGGCCGCGGCCGCGCTGCCGGGGTGCGCAGGTGGGTCCCGGGCCCACCGCGACGCCCCGGCGGCGCGCGCGACGGCGCTTGCGGCGCCCCCGTCCTGCGGAGAAGATCCGCGCCTCGCGCAAAGGAGATCCACATGACCCGCCTCGCCCTCGCCGCCGTGATCACCCTCGCCCTCGCCGCCCCGGCGGCCGCGCAGGTGCCCTGGGACGCCGCCAAGAAGGCGGCGGGCCAGGCCACCGTCGGGAAGCTCGAGAAGGAGATCAACCGCCGCCTGCTGGAGGAGGGGCGCAAGAACCAGTGCTCCTTCAAGACCGACACCGACCAGCTCGAGCCCGGCTGCGACCAGAAGATGAAGCGGCTCTCGAACGCGCTCGTGGACGCGAAGAAGCGCCTCAACGGCGCCGGCGTGAAGAACTTCAAGTTCGTGGTGTCCGGCCACACCGACACGTCCGGCTCGGCCGCGCACAACCAGGAGCTGTCCGCCCGCCGCGCCGCGGTGATCGAGAAGGAGCTGGTGGCGCGCGGCATCCCGCAGGGCGAGATCGAGTCGGTGGGCATGGGCTCGAAGAAGCCGCTGGTGAAGCCCGACGACACGCCGGCCAAGAAGGCGAAGAACCGGCGCTACGAGCTGCAGGTGAGGCTCTAGCGCTGGCGGACCGGAGGCGATCCCGGCCCGCGCCGCCGCGCGCCGGCGGCCCGCCTCTGCTAGCATCCGGGGCCGTCGGAGGGGCGCATGGACTGGTGGATGTGGGTGCTGGCCGGGATCGGCCTGCTGGTGGTGGAGCTGGTCACGCCGGGCGGCCTGTTCGCGCTGTTCTTCGGCGTGGGCGCGCTGGTGGTCGCGCCCGCCGCGGCGGCGGGCCTGGGCCGCGTCGGGCAGTGGCTGCTGTTCACCGCGGTGTCGCTGGTGCTGCTCGCGACCCTGCGCCGCCGCCTGCAGGATCGGCTGACGCGGCGCCCGGGCGGCGCGGTGGACTCGCTCGTCGGCGAGGAGGTGGTGCTGCTCGGGGACGTGCCCGCCGGCGGCGAGGGCGCCGCCGAGCTGCGCGGCGTGCCCTGGCGCGCGCGCGCGGTCGGCGGGGACACCCTGCGCGCCGGCCAGCGGTGCCGGGTGGAGCGGGTCGAGGGCGTGTTGCTGTGGGTCCGCGCCGCCTGACGGCGCGCACGAGGTCCGGGAGGACGGGATGGAAGCGATGAGCGCCGGCCTGATGATCGCGATCGTGATCGCGGCCTTCGCCGTGTTCGTGGTGGTGAAGACCGCGGTGGTGGTGCCGCAGCAGAACGCGTACGTGGTGGAGCGGCTGGGCCGGTTCCACACCGTGCTCGACGCGGGCTTCCACGTGCTGCTGCCGTTCGCGGACGTCATCCGCTACCGGCACACGCTGAAGGAGCAGGCGGTCGACATCCCCGAGCAGATCTGCATCACCAAGGACAACGTGCAGGTGGCGGTGGACGGCATCCTCTACCTGAAGGTGCTCGACGCCCAGCGCGCGTCCTACGGCATCGCCGACTACTACTACGCCATCAGCCAGCTGGCGCAGACCGCGCTCCGCTCCGAGATCGGCAAGATCGACCTCGACCGGACCTTCGAGGAGCGCTCCCACATCAACGGCATGGTGGTGACGGAGCTGGACAAGGCCAGCGGGCCCTGGGGCGTGAAGGTGCTGCGGTACGAGATCAAGAACATCACCCCGCCGCAGGACGTGCTCGCCGCCATGGAGAAGCAGATGCGCGCCGAGCGGGAGAAGCGCGCGGTGGTGCTCGCCTCGGAGGGCGAGCGCGACGCCGCCATCAACACCGCCGAGGGCAAGAAGCAGCAGGTCATCAAGGAGTCGGAGGCCTCGCGCCAGCAGCAGATCAACGAGGCCGAGGGGCAGGCGCAGGCGATCCTCGCCATCGCGGAGGCCACCGCCGCCGGGCTGCGCAAGGTGGGCGACGCCATCAGCGCGCCGGGCGGCGTGGAGGCCGTCCAGCTCCGGGTGGCCGAGCAGTACGTGGAGCAGTTCGGCCACCTCGCCAAGGTGAACAACACGGTCATCCTGCCGGCCACGCTCTCCGACGTCGGCTCCATGATCGCGGCCGCCATGAACGTGCTGAAGACCGCGCGCGCCGAGGAGCCGGTGCGCAACGCGGCGGTCGCGCCGCCGCGCGCCGGGCCCGCCATGCCGCCGCGCCCCCCGCTGCCGCGGCCCTGAGCGCACGTGACCCGAGCGCCCGCCCCGCCGCCGGCGGGGTGGGCGCCGCGACGGACCGTGCCGGGGCTCGCCGGCGTCGCCATCCTCTCGTGCGGGGAGGGACACGCATGATCACCGCACGAATCTCGAGGCTCGCGCTCGGCGCGGCGCTGGCGCTGGCCGGCGCCGCCGCCGGCGCGCAGACGCCGGGCGTTCCACGCCCGATCCCGCGGCAGCCGGGGGCCACGCCGCCGGCCGCGGCGGCGCCCGGGCAGCCGGCGGCGGGCCAGCCGGCGCTCACCGAGGACGCCCGCAACACGCTCGCCACCCTGCACCTGCGCAACGCGTTCGAGGTGGACGCCGGGCAGCTCGCGCAGCAGCAGGGCGCGTCGCAGGCGGTGAAGGACTTCGGCCGCACGCTGGAGCAGGACGCCCGCCGGGTGGACGGGGAGCTCGCGGCGCTGGTGCGCGAGCGCGGGCAGGACGTGACGACGCTGCCGCTGCCGGAGCACGAGCGCGCCGGGCACCAGCAGATGATGGACCGGCTGCGCGCCGCGCAGGGCGACGCGTTCGACCGCGAGCTGGTCCGCGCCGCCATCGACGTCGAGCAGCGCTACGTCCAGGACCTGAAGACGATGCGCAACCGGACGCCGGGCCAGGACCCGCGCCTGAAGAAGTGGCTGGACGACACCGAGAACGTCGCCGAGGCGCACCTCGCCGCGGCGCGCGCGCTGAAGCGCAGCCAGGACGGGCAGCGCGCGGCGCGCCGTCCGCCGGGCTCGCGCTAGCCGCGCCGGCTGGCCGCGTCGAGGTGCCGGCGGGCATCCTCGGCGCGGCCCAGCCGCGTGAGCAGCCGGGCGGCTGCGCGGTGCGCCTCGGGGAGCGCGGGATCGGACTCCAGGGCGCGGGCGCACGCGAGCAGGGCCTCGTCGAGCAGCCCCTGGGCCTCGAGCGCCGCGGAGAGCTCCACGCCGGCGGGCGCGCGCAGCGCCGGGTCCTCGAGCGCGCGGCGCAGGTGCAGCTCCGCCGCGCGCGCGTCGCCGCCGTCGCGCAGGAGCAGCCGCGCCAGGTGCAGGTGGGCGCCGGCGTGATCCGGCGCGACCCCGAGCGCCTGCCGGTAGGCGGTGCGCGCCTCGGCGGGCGCCACGTCGTGCAGATCGCGGCCCCAGTGGAACCAGGCCTCGCCGTCGAGCGGCCGGACTCCCCGGCCGCGCCGGGCCGCCGCGCGCACCAGCGGCGCCACCCGCCGGGCCAGCTCGCCGATCTCGAAGTCGAGCAGCACCTGCCCCGTCTCCGGGTGCCAGCGCGCACCGCCGTCGCGCACCACCACCCGCCCGCCCTCGGCGGCCACGTGGACCGACGCGAGCGAGCGGCCCTCCGGGAGCTGCGCCGCGAGCCGGCGCAGCGCGCGGCGAACCCGGGCCGGCCGGAGCCGCGCCTCTACCAGCCCGGCGGCCGCCCGCAGCAGCACGAGGTCCTGGAACGAGAAGCGCAGCTCGTTGCGCGGCCCGCGACGCGCCGCCACGAAGCCGGCGCGCGCGAAGCGCCGGACCTCCGCCGGCGGGAGGCCGAGCATGCGGGCGACCTCGCGGGTGCGGTAACCCCACATACGTCCGCCGAGGTTCGCACGCGCGGGCGGATCTGGGAAGCGCGGGCCGCGGGGGCGGGCGGGGGCTAGATCACCTGCGGTGCCCGACCGGCTGGAGCGATACCGCGCCATGCGCGACCCGGGCCGGACGCCGGAGCCGTTCGGCGGCCGTGAGCCCGGCGCGCGCGATCCCGGCCCGGCGCGGGCCTTCGTGGTCCAGAAGCACGCGGCGCGGCGGCTCCACTGGGACTTCCGGCTGGAGCTGGGCGGCACGCTGCGGAGCTGGGCCGTGCCGAAGGGCCCTTCCGCCGACCCGTCCGACCGCCGCATGGCCATCGAGGTCGAGGATCACCCGGTCGAGTACGCCGACTTCGAGGGGATCATTCCCGCGGGGAACTACGGCGCCGGGGCCGTCATCGTGTGGGATCGCGGCGCGTGGTGGCCGGTCGGCGACCCCGAGGACGGGCTGGCCCGCGGCAAGCTCGTCTTCCGGCTGCGCGGCCACAAGCTCCACGGTGAGTGGACGCTGGTCCGGACCCGCGCCGCGGAGGGCGGGAAGCGCGAGTGGCTGCTCCTGAAGCACCGCGGCGATCCGTTCGCCGGGCCGGGGCGGCCGTTCCCCGAGGCCTCGGTGCTCTCCGGCCGCACGGTGGAGGAGCTCGCGGCCGGGGCGAGCCGGGCCGAGGCGGCCGCGCGCGAGGCCGCGCGCCTGGGCGCCCCGGCGCGCCCGCTCCCGCGGCGAGGGGTCGCGCCGATGCTGCCGGGGGCGCGCCGCGCGCCGTTCGACCGCGCCGGCTGGCTCTTCGAGGTGGCGCAGGGCGGCCGGCGCGTGTCGGCGCGCCGCGAGGGCATGGGGGCGGTGCTGCGCACGCCGGCGGGCGAGGACCTCGCCGCGCGCTTCCCCGAGGTGGCGCTCGCCGTGGGGCTCCTGCCGGGAGATCCGGTGCTCGACGGGGAGCTGGTCGTGCTCGACGACGAGGGGCGGGCCTCGCCGGAGGGGCTCGAGGCGCGCGTCGGCGCGGACCCCTCCGCCGCCGCGGGCGCCGCGCTGCAGCGGCCCGGGACGCTGTTCGCGTTCGACCTGCTGGCCCTGGCCGGGCGCGACCTGCGCGGGCTGGCGCTCGCCGACCGCAAGCGGCTGCTCGCCGCGGTCGCGCCCGCGGTCGGCCCGGTCCGCTACGCCGGCCACGTCGAGCGCGAGGGGC